>CAYPEL010000068.1:0-4870 GCA_964409635.1 uncultured Gammaproteobacteria bacterium
GGTTCAACTGATTTTTCTAGGCTCAACGGTGTGACCACCGGCTTATTGACATAGCAGCCCGTGACGGTCACAACCCGCAGAATAGCCAATAGCAGGTTTATGAATTTGCTATTCATGCAATGTCACTATTCAATAGCATAAGCGCACTTATGCTAACAGCATTACCGGTTTTTTCTCAACCGGCACAACGGGAGACAAACATGAAAAAATTGATCACCTTGATAATTTTAATCACCGCGCATTGCCCGGTGTTTGCAGACGAGAATGAAGCATTCGTTGCCACAACCAATGCAGCGGGTGAGCAAGAAATCGTCATGCAGGCAACCAGCTATGCATACTCACCCAGCAAAATAATCGTCCAGGCTGGCATCCCAGTCGTGCTAAAAATCAGTAAAGACGGCTGGGTACCCCACGACATCATCATTGACGATCCTGCCTCGGGCCTGTCCATCAATGAAAAACTGAGTAAAACGAAAGAGATTCGATTTACTCCGGAGAAGCGCGGTGAGTTTGCTTTTTATTGCGGCAAAAAATTACCTTTTGCTAAAAGCCACAAGGATAAAGGCATGCACGGTGTGCTTATAGTCAGGTAGCAATTTATACCTGTTGAGCCGAATTTATTCGGCCAACAAGCCTGACATCTGGATATTGCTGCTTCGTGTTGCGGTTTTGGCCGGATGAATTCGACCCGACGACGGACTTTTATATAATTTTTTTACAACGCAGCAGGGTATGGCCCTCGCCCACTCCGTCCATGTCCAGCTCAACCGATAGTCCGGCCTGACTGATCATATTCAACAGATCAGACGAATGGTACATACGGCTGTTACCGTTAGCGATACAGGTAAAATAGAGCGAAGTAGCATTCAGACTGAAACTGGCTGCTTCATATTTCTGCCGGTCCCACAGTAGCTCAATGATATAAAGCTGAGTATCCTGATCCATTACTGCAGCGGCACGCTTTAGAATGGCCAGGATTTCCTGCTCGGAAAAACAATCCAGAAACTGGCTCATACAAATGACATCTGCGCCCTTGTAAAATGGCTGTGCTTGCTCCAAAACATCGGCCGGATATTCGTTATACCGGTCTAAAAACCCCGCCTCTGTTATATTTTTCTTGGCGACTTTTAGCTGAATGGGCAGATCCATAATGGTTACCCGCACAGCCGCATCATGCGCCAGGCACTTCAATGCCCAACGGCCAGTATTACCGCCGATATCAAGCACCTCTTTGACCGGAGTTGAAAATACAATCGGCAGCATTTCATCGAATACCCGGTCTGAATAAAAATGATCGAAGCGGAACCAGCTCTCAGACGCCGTACCCGGCAGCGTTGTGAGTCCTTCATAGAGCGTATTCCATTTACCCAGCTCGGCCAGACCGCGGGGCTTGCCATCCCTGATGGAATCATCCAGGTGGTCGAGCGCCCGGTAACAAACATCCCGGGTGAAATCCATATTGACCCGCGTCATTTCGTCATTCAGCACAAAGTAACCGGTTTTTGATAAAATAAAACGATCCCCCTGTTGCCAAACCAGGCCGATACTGACGCCAAAATCCAGCAGCACTTTAACACCGTACTCCGACACGCCAGTCTTTTTTGCCAGAGATGCCGCCGATTCACCGCTATCGCCTGCCTCATCAATAGCCTCCAGCAAGCCCGTATCGCGGATAACTACCGTTGCCTGAAAAACAAAAGGCGCGAAAGCAATCCACTGCGCCATCGACTTGGCCTGCAGGGCACTCGCTTTATTGGATTCAGTATCAAATTTCATGTTGTTTGCTACTCAATTTATCACCAGGAAAATTAGCCGTCATCATACCTTGTCAAACAGATCTGTTAATAGCAGGCTCAATCTCATAAAACACTGCGGTTGCTGTGTTTCAATGTTTACCGGCCCGGCGATAGTCGCGTATAATCGCCGCAAAATCGGGAGGTTTGAAGGATTTATTTGTGATTGATGAACTGAAGCTGTTACTGATCAATGAACTGAACCTGGAAGATATTTCTCCGCAGGACATTGACGCCGATGCACCACTCTTTAAAGAAGGCCTTGGCCTGGACTCCATAGACGCGTTGGAGCTGGCCGTTGTACTGGACAAAAAATACGGTGTAAAAATCAAGTCGGATGATGACCGGAATTCAAACATTTTTGCTTCGCTGAATTCACTGGCCAGTTTTATTTCAGAAAACCGTAACCGCTAAACATCCCCATGCTATTGACGGTGATTAAAGGGGCTCAAGCCGTCCTGTTAGTCGCAGCTTACCCGTTGATCATCTACTTCTTGCTAACCCACAGCGCTGCGTGGTTAGGCGCCGCCCTGGTGTTCAGCCTGATCCTGTGGAAAATTCATCGCCGGGATGACTGGCTCTGGTGGCTGGCTGGATTATCAGTGCTGATGCTACTCACTACCAGCCTGTTTGGCATTGACGCCATTCCGAAAATGTCTCCGCTACTGATCCACATGGGATTATTCTATATTTTCTCTCAAAGCCTGAAAGACAAACCCCTGATTGAACAATTTGCCCGGCTGGATTTCCCGGAGCTCCCCCCTGAAATCGAAGCTTATTGCCGGCAACTGACGGTTTTATGGAGTGGGTTCTTTGCGCTGAATATCGCAGCCTGCCTGTGGCTGGCGTTTTGGGGCAGCAATTCACAGTGGGTACTCTATAATGGCCTGATTGTTTATTTTTTAATCGCAGCGCTGATGCTGGGGGAATATGTCTGGCGGCGAATCCGCTTTCCGGATTTGGAAATCCCGCCTTTTTCCCAAACGATTCGTAATATTGTAAAAAATGGCCATAAAATCTGGGGACACAAATCACATGACAGCCGTTGAACCACGGCTTAGTTATGACCTGCACTTTTCATCGTCTGAAAATTCCCCCCTAGCGCTTGCTAAGGCTACTGCCATATCACTTGGGCAATTCCGCAATGACGTACAGCAGAGCCGTGCCCACCTCCAAGGCAAAGGCGCCATCATGATCAGCTGCCATGGCCGGTATGCATTCAGCGTCGCCTTGCTGGCCTCCTGGCTGGCGGGGAAAACCGTAATCCTGCCACCCAACACACTTGACGAAACACTGGCCGCGATCCGCTCCCAGAACAATCTCTGCCACGAATTTGATTCCAGCTGGAGCGATTCACTGCTTTCGGGGAAACCCGAATCCAGTCATGGCGACTGGCCGGTTAGGCTGGACAACCTCGAAAATGCCCTGCAATTGTATACCTCCGGATCGACGGGCAAGCCAAAAGTTATCTTTAAATCAACCGCCAATCTTTTTGATGAAGTCATCGCTCTGCGCGGCCAATTTGACTGGCCCAACGGGCCGATTACCGGCAGCGTGCCACCGAACCATTTATACGGGCTCAGTTTCACTGTTTTACTGCCCTGGATTCTGCGCACTGCATGGGTCGATGACATCCCGCTGTTTCCCGGCGATATTACAAGGACATTGGAAAATACAGCGAGTCGGACACTTATCAGTATCCCGACACAATACAAAGCGCTGTTACAAGATGATGCAAACTTAAAACACGTCACCTGCATCTCAGCTGCGGCGCCTATGCCCATAGCGCTTGCCAGGCAGTGGAAGCAACGCTATGGCACCGAGATACTCGAAATTTACGGTTCCACCGAGACCGGGGTCATCGGCTACCGCAAACAGGCTACCGCTTCCAAATGGCAAGCCTTTCCAGCTGTTCACCTGGCTACAGAAGCCGGCGTACTTAAAGTACGCTCGCCCTTTGCCAGCCAGGCAGGGGATAATGGCTTGCTGACGGCTGATCGCGTGACGCTGGAGAGCGAAAAATTCTTTCACCTGCTTGGCAGGGCCGACTCAATTGTTAAAATTGCAGGCAAACGCATATCATTGACTAATATAGAAAATGGGCTTTTATCGTGCCCGGGTGTCGCTGAAGCGGTAGTCATTGCAGTGCCTGAAACCGGCTATGTACGGGACAATGCCATCTGGGCTGCGGTGATCGCAAAACACGGGCATGCACTGACCCCCCGCCAATTGCAGTCAGAATTGCGCGGCAAACTGGAGGGGATCGAAATCCCCAGAAGGATAGCGATCGTCGATGCGTTACCCCGCACAGCGAGTGGCAAGCTTCCA
Organism: uncultured Gammaproteobacteria bacterium; assembly: GCA_964409635.1. GTDB lineage: Bacteria > Pseudomonadota > Gammaproteobacteria > DSM-19610 > DSM-19610 > CAYPEL01. The sequence continues at coordinate 4,122 of CAYPEL010000068.1, forward strand.
CTCGACACTATAAAAAAGCTTTTTAGCCGTCATAAACCACAGCGTGTTTGAATTCGGCGACATTACCACCGCCGTAGATGGGCGGGAGATAACGGCGAGCTGCCTGATCAAACAGGATGCGGCGTTTTTTAGAGGTCATTTTGACGGCATTGCTATCATGCCAGCCGTTGCGCAGATGCAGATGCTTGAATCACTGATAAAAATAAACCGCGCCTGGCACAAGCAAGTGGTTTCAGGCCAGTCGATTAAATTTTTTGACAAGATAAACCCCGGACAAAAGCTAGACATACGGCTTACAAAAACGGATACAGATACCATTAACTTCATAGTAAAAAAAGATAGCCAGGTTTTTACAAAAGGGTTCCTGCAGTTAACAGAGGCACACAATGGCTGAAAAAGTTTGTGCCCTGATACCGGTTTATAATAACCACATGACGCTTGCAAAAGTGGTCGCTGCCATCCAGCAGTATATAGAACACATTATCATTGTTGATGATGGCAGTAATGATGGCACCGAAGCGATTGTCGATGCGTTATGCGAAAAACACCCCGGCACTGTGCATATATTCCACCAGCCCGTCAACAAGGGCAAAGGCGCTGCGATTCAGGTCGGCCTTGAGATGGCACTCTCCAGGAACTTTACCCACGCTTTACAGATAGACGCCGACGGGCAGCACGATATCAGTGACATACCCCGTTTTCTGGAGCTCGTCTCCCAATCACCCGGCAGCATGATTCTTGGTGACCCG
>CAYPEL010000068.1:4970-13538 GCA_964409635.1 uncultured Gammaproteobacteria bacterium
TCTTCCCGCTTACTAAAGTTCATGATCTGGCTGTGCCAGCAACGCTTTCGCTGGTTGGTTAATCCGCTCCTCCACCCAATTGTCAGCTATTTTTTCCTCACCGGTTCGTCAGCCCGTCGATCCAGCAAACAGTTTTTCATACAGGCAAAAGGCCGCTACCGCTATACTGACTTCTACCGCCAACTCTTGTGCTTCTCACAATCCCTGGTTGATCGTGTCTCCATTCTTACCGGTGATTCAGACCGGTTTGAAGTGCATCCACAGGGCCGCGAACAACTCCACGCCACACTGGATAGTGGCCAGGGCATCATCTTGCTGGGATCTCACCTCGGCAACTATGAAGCAAGCAAACTACTTGCCAGCAACAGGATGGGGCTGGATGTGCATATTGTCGCCTACTTCGCCGGTTCGACAAAAATCCGCCAGGCACTCGATGCCATCAATCCCGGCATGGCAAACAATATTATTGATCCGACGCAGCCAGACGCCGTTTTTAAAATGCGCGAAGTCATCGACGCCGGCGGTGTGCTGGCAATACTGGGTGACCGGACGGGCATAGGTGATAAAAACGTACAGGTTGAATTCCTGGGTAAACCAACCCTGATGCCCGCCGGGCCGTATTTTATCGCTGCGGTTTTACACTGTCCGGTATTTTGTTTTTTTGGCCTGCGCGTAGATCACTTCCACTATGATACCTTTGCGATAAAACTGGCGGATCGTATCGAATTAAAGCGCGGACAGCGAAAAGAAATGGCTGCAAAGTATGCTCAGCTATATGCCGACTTGCTCGCGGAGAAAGCCCGCGAGTACCCGTACAACTGGTTTAATTTTTACGCATTCTGGAACTCACCGACTGAAACAAAACTATGAGCGTTAGTGTTTCACATGAGATTCCTTTCCATGATGTGGACAGTTTGAATATTGTCTGGCACGGTCACCATTACAAATATTTCGAACTCGCCCGGACAGCGCTGTACCGGGCAGTCAATTTTGATGTCGATGACATGGCAACACAGGGTTATACCTTGCCGGTAATCGAATCTCATTGCCGCTATACAGAAGCACTTAGATATGGCCAGAAAATTGATATCTCCGCCAGCTTCCGTGAATGGCAATACTACGTGCTGATTGACTACACAATCAGCCGTCCGGAAAATGGCCAGCGCCTGGCTTACGGGCACACTAAGCAGGCGGTCTGTAATCTGGCAGGGGATTTACTCAGCCAGGTTCCGGAGTCAATTATACATGTTATCAAAGCTTAGCTTACTGTTGGCCGCCTGTAGTACGGTGCTCGCACCCGCCATTGCCAGCACAGAAGAAACCTTCAGCGCTGTCCTTGAACGCATGCAGGTTAAAGAAAGCCTGCATTACAGGTATAAAGAAACCCGTCATCTTGCCTTACTCGCCCTGCCCTGGAACGCCAGCGGCGAACTCTTTATTTCACCTGACAGCATGGTCATCGCCCAGCATTCGCCGGGCCCCGCCCTCACGAAAATTACCGAACACAAACTGTTACACATCGATACCGGGCGGGAGATCCAGCGCACCATCAAACTGGAACAACCCTTTGGTGTGCCAGGCATGGCGCCATTTTTACAGTTGCTCTATCGCACTTCTGGACAAGCCGAGTTGGAACTTCACTATAGAACCTCCTTTAAACTGAATCAGGGGCGCTGGCTACTGGGGTTGAATCCCAAACAGGAAGACAGCGGCAAAATCCATCACATGGAATTGTCAGGCTTCGAGGCGATGGGGCCGGACTGGCTGAAGCTGACGTATACAGATGGCGACCATACTGAATGGCGGCTATCACTTGTCTCAGGCGGCAGCGATGCGGCTAAAGCCCTGCAACAGGTACTGGATAACATGAAAGAGCCAGACCACTTGCATGACTAGAGGGCCACGCGCTTATCGAAAGTCTCCTGAAGCCAGTTGGTTTATTGTCGCGACGGCCATTCTCGTCGCGCTGGTATTCTGGAAAACCGAAGTTCACACCAATATCGGGGATTTCTTTTTCCCTGGTACTGATACCGATGCCGGTTTTCTCGCCGGTCAGTTGCAGTCTGACGAATTTTCCCGCCGCTACCTGATGAGTGTAAATCACCCGGGTATTGCCGACACAACTGCTACTGAATTTATCAGTCAATTGTTCCGGGAACTGGATAAACTGGATAGCGTAAACCGCGTCTGGTTTGCACAATTAGACGACGCTGACGTGGAGCGCTTACTGGCTAGTTATCGCCGTCATCAAATCCACCTGTTTTCACTTGCACCCGAACAGGAAATTCCGGCGCTTATCACACCCACAGGCCTGGCCTCACAGGCTCGTATCGTCAAAGATGCCCTGCTTGGCCCCGACCCGATGCGGGTAAAATCCATACTTGAACATGACCCCATGCTGCTAACATTCAACTGGCTGAAGGCGATTGGCGAACAATTTAATCAGCAGGGCAATGCTGCGGGTCACACCTCCTTTTTCCTCGAGACGCAAAGTTCCGGGCTGAACACATCGGCTCAGGCTACTTTGCAGCAACGCTTTCTAGAAACGTTTGAGCGTGTCAATGCCGGTTTTGAACAAGACTTCTCGTTCGAATATACCGGCGTTCCTGTGTTTGCCGTGCAAATAAAGAATCAGGCTACAGAGGATATACGCCGGATAAGCACACTCTCGATTGCCACTGTCGTGCTGTTATCGCTTTGGGTCTTCCGTTCCTGGCGAGCGCTGTTTTGTACGGCACTGGTGCTGACTGCCACCGTGTCGCTAGCCATATTGATTACACAACTGGTGTTTGATCAGTTGCACGGACTCACACTGGCGCTGGGTACGACACTGATCGGCATCTGTATAGATTATTTCATACACAGCATGGTGCACGCGGGTGACAAGACAGCTGAGCAAAGAAAGCAATCCATTCGGCAGATATGGCCCACCTTGATCACCGGTGGTGCCACTACCCTTATCGGTTATATCGCCTTGAGCATCAGTGGCTTTCCGGGTTTGCAGCAAATTGCTGTTTTTACCGGTACCGGAATAATCACCGCGCTGTTACTTGCGAGGTTTGTATTACCCGGCCTGATGGATCTGCTCGGCGTAACCATCACACCCACTATCAATCTGCAATGGTTTCTCGAAATAGCAACGCTTAGGGGGTTCCGCTACTCGGTGTTTTTTATTATTGCTGCCGCAGCTATCGCGGGTTTACCTGCAATACACTGGGGTAACGACCTCAACATGATGACACCCGAACTGGAAAATCTGAAGCAAAAAGATAGCGAGATCCGCTCCCGGATGGCCAGCATAGAACCGGGTAGATTTATTTTGACTGAAGGTAAAACAACCGAACAGGCGCTACGCGCCAGCGAAGCGGTACTGCCGGTACTCGAAAAATTACGGGCACAAAGAGATCTGGACGCGTTTTATCCGCCTTTCCCCTGGCTTGCGTCCAAACAATTGCAGACCAGCAATCAACTGACCTGGAACGCTTTGCTTACCCCGGATATCCGCAGTCAGTGGGATGCCGCACTAAGCAGCGCCGGACTCAATGCCGCAGCCTTACCTCGCCTGGAAAAATCACACGCACCCTTTCTCGACCTTGATCAGGTGAAAGATTCGCCGGCCTGGCCGCTGATCTCGCGGCAGATAATACAGCTGCCCGATAAAACCGCCATCGTGATCTGGCTGGGAAAACATCACCCTGACGCAGTCATCGCGGCACTTTTAGATACCCCAAACAGCCATTATTTCAGTCAGAAGGAACGCTTCGATCAACTGGCGGTAGCCTACCGGAACAAGGCCCAGTCCATGCTGATCGTTGGAATTCTTGTCATCTTTGCGATCCTGGCCATACGCTATCGATCAGTTTGGACTGCCATACGCGTACTGATACCGGCCGGCCTTTCCATCCTCATACTGCTCGGCGCCTGGGGCCTGGCGGGCTCGCCAATGGGTTTGCTGCATTTGATTGGGTTATTATTAACGGCGGCGGTTTGCGTGGATTACGGTATCTTTTTTCTGGAGAACAAAAGTGACAACGAAGTGCGCACGTTCCAGGCAATCACGGTTTCCGCCATCACAACTTCCGCGGCCTTCGCCTGTCTCGGTGCAGCAGAAAATCCAGCGTTACACGCCCTCGCCTGGACGGTATCACCCGGTGTACTGGCGGGTTTTTTACTCTGTCCGGTTATCTTGCGAAAACCAGGTGAATTAAAAGCCACGGCTTGATAAATTGAAACGCTATGACCACTGCAGGCACTAATCCGGGAATCACACCTTTGCCCATCACGGCTTGCTCGGTATCCTCTGCCGCCGGCATTGGCACTCAGAAGCTTTATGCAGCACTGCTATCCGGACAACATTGCCTGCAAACACCCCGCCTGATTGCAACCAATTTTCCAGCCTTTACCGGAGAAATTGCGGACGCCTTATTACCCGAACTGGATCCTGAGCTGGCGCAGTATTCCACCCGCAACACGCGGATCGCCCTGGCAACGCTCAACCACCCGCAAGATGCTTTGCGTGCATCGATTAAGCGTGCCGTTGAACGTTACGGTGCGGACAGGGTAGGCGTTGTTATCGGCTCCAGTACTTCGGGCATATACGAAACTGAAAATTGTTACATCAATATAGAAGAGCATCAGCAAGCGTCAAAACATTACAATTTTTCAAGGCAACATATCTGGGCTGCCACAGCCAACTTCCTGCGGCTTGAACTCGGGCTGATGGGTCCCTGTTATGCCATCTCAACGGCCTGTTCTTCCAGTGGCAAGACGCTGGCCAGCGCACAACGGCTGATTACCGCTGGCGTCTGCGATGCGGTGCTGACCGGTGGCGTGGATTCATTGTGCAGGATGACGCTCTACGGTTTTAAAAGTCTCGATATTATGTCTGAAAACCCCTGCACACCTTTGGACAAAGACCGCAGTGGTATCAGCCTTGGTGAAGGCGCGGGCCTGATGCTGCTGGAAAAACCGCACCCTGATCACACCGCTTGTGTACATTTACTGGGCTGTGGTGAATCATCCGATGCCTACCACATGACGGCGCCACACCCGCAAGGCAAAGGCGCTATCGCCGCAATGCAACGTGCGCTCGGTCAGGCTGGAATCGCCGCCGACCAGGTGGACTATGTTAATTTGCACGCTACCGGCACTGTGCTGAATGACCAATCTGAAATGCACGCCATGCAGGCGGTGTTTGGATCGGATGTTTTTTGCAGCGGCACCAAAGGATTGACCGGCCACACGCTCGGTGCAGCGGGCGGTATCGAAACCATTATCAGCTGGTTAAGCCTGGTGCACCGCTTCAGACCGGGCACCTGTGGCCTTAAACAAGCCGATGAGTCGTTTCGCTGCCAGATCATTAAAGAGAGTGAAACAGATATCCCGGCAGACATCACAATGAATAATAATTTCGGTTTTGGCGGTAACAACACCTCGCTCGTTTTAGGCTGGCGCCATGAATGAAATTATTTTTAACCCGACGCCCATGGCCATACTGGCAACCGGCCTATGTATCCCGGATAACAAAACGGCTGATTCTCTCGGCTTTCATGACTGCGCGCTGGATGCATCACGCATACCCGCCCTGGTACGCCGACGTACCAGCAAGGCAACACGTACGGCTATCTCCGCGGCCACACGCGCCTGTTCAAATGCTGGTATCCATCATGGCCTGCCTGCTGTTTTTGTTTCAGTAACAGGCGAAATGCTAGTCACCGATAAATTATGCCGCGCCATTGCTAGACACGAATACCCACTCTCGCCGACGCTGTTTCACAACTCCGTGCATAATACCGCCGCTGGCTACTGGAGTATGACAACCGGCAGCCGGGCGCCCATGCAGGCAATGGCCGCCAGGGACGATGGCTTCGCACTCGGACTGCTGGAAAGCTGGTGTCAATTACAAACCGGAACCGAAAAAGTATTACTGGTGGTCTATGAGGAAGAGATGCCCGCACACTTGCTACCTGACTATCAATGGGAAGCTTGCGCCGTATCCCTGGTGTTGAGCCTACCGGCAAGTGGCTTAGCGTCTGTATCCAGACCGCTTCAGTCCAGTGCAGAAAGCTCCCCGGCAACAAAGCATAAATTCTCATCCAGAAGCCCGGCGATGGCAGGCTTAGCGCTGCTCAGAATACTGCTCGAAAACAACAGTGGCGGCCACCGCGTCGAGGTAGCAACCGGTGTCTCACCGTGGTTGGCAGAGGTGGTGATACCATAACGCCTTCAGAAACAAATGTATTTGAGCGGTTATTACCTCACCGCAAACCTATGCTCATGCTGTCAAGCCTATTGCAGCAGGATGAGCATTTTATTCATTGTATTAGTAAAATAGAGGCACAAAATCCCCTGCTGGTTGATGGCTATTTTCCAACCCTGGGCGGATTGGAGTTACTTGCGCAGGCATCAGGCGCCCTGTTGGGGTTGACTAGCGGCGGCAAGGCAGTCAGACCCGGGGTGATAGCCCGGATTAAATCATTCCAGTTACTCGATGCAAGCATACCGGTTGGCGCCGAGTTACATATTCATGCACGGATAGTGGCCGGTAACCTGGATGCAGCTATGGTTGAGGGTAGTGTTTTATTTAATGAACAAGCATTTTTTACAGGGTCAATGATGCTGGCATCCCTGCCAGTAGGTGCACTATGACTCGCAAAGCGTTGATCACTGGCGGCAGCGGCGGCATTGGTCAGGCTATCGCCCAGCGCCTCGCAAAAGACGGGGTACAGGTATGGATACATTATTTCAGCCAGCCAGAACGCGCACAACAAACCGCAGACCGGATTACCCAAGCCGGGGGGGCCGCTTCAGTCATCGGGTTTGACGTAGCCGGCTGGGATCAAAGCCGCGAGGCACTGGAATCCTTACTGGCAGAAGAAGGCGCTATGGATATTGTCGTTCACAATGCCGGTTGCACGGACGATGCAGCGTTTCCCGGCATGCAAGAACCGCAATGGAAACGCGTCATCGATACCAACCTGAACAGTTTCTTTCATGTCACCAGACCCCTGATCATGCCCATGATCCGCAAGCGCTGGGGACGGATTGTCAGTATTTCTTCAGTCGCTGCGCTGCATGGTAATCCGGGCCAGACTAATTATGCAGCGGCCAAGGCGGGTCTGATTGGCGCCAGCCGCTCATTGGCAAAAGAAGTCGCCAGCCGGGGCATATGCGTTAATGTTATTGCGCCGGGATTTATAGAGACCGATATGATTGCCGCCATCCCACCCGAAACTATAAAACAAGTTGTGGCAATGAAACGCAGCGGCAAAGTGGAAGAACTCGCGGAAGTCGCCGCATTTTTATGCTCCGATGGCGCGTCTTATTTAACCGGTGATGTTTTGAATGTCTCGGGAGGCATTATCTGATGACACGGATGCAGTACGATGTCATCGTTGCCGGTTCCGGCCCGGCCGGCTCCACTGCGGCCACCCTGCTGGCACAATACGGCCATAAGGTGCTGATACTCGAACGCGATAAACACCCCCGTTTTCATATTGGTGAATCCATGTTGCCGATGAGCACACCCGTGTTTAACCGGATGGGAATCAAATGGGACGAGCAACACTATCTGCATAAAAATGGCGCCCAGTTTATAGATGAAGCAAGCGGGCAAAGTGTCCGCTTTTGTCTGAATGGACAGCACCAGCCCTATCAGGTCGAACGTTCAAAATTCGACCATATGCTGGTAGAAAATTCGGTCAAACACGGCGCCGTGCTGCAACAGGATGAGGCCGTAAAAAAAGTATCTGCAGATGCCGATAGTGTGCAAGTGGAAACCAGTGATAATCAGTATTCAGCACGCTACTTCATCGACGCCACCGGGCGCAGTGTTTTTATGGGCCGCAAGCTTGCCGGCATCAAACGCATTGATAATCTGGGCCGGTTTGCGCTCTACACACACTATAAGCATGCGCGCTCAGACGCCGTTATGAAAATGTATAACTCAGGAGATATTAAGGTACTGATGGTAGACATTGGATGGCTATGGATTATCCCACTCGTGGACAACCGATTGAGCATAGGTCTTGTTGTACAGAAGCAGATCGATGCTGCGCAACGCGGCCCGGCATTGTATGAGCACTATATAAAGGCATCGCCAATACTCGATGAACTACTTAAAAATACAGTACAGGAAGCACCGGTGCGCGCCGAAGCCGATTTCAGCTTTACCAATACTCTACGCTACGGCGAACGATTTGCCTGCTGTGGGGATGCCGCAGGTTTTCTAGATCCAATATTTTCTTCCGGTGTTTTTCTCGCTGTCACCAGCGCCGAGAGAGTGGCTGACCGCTTGCATGAAGCGCTGTCAACGGGGACAGAGCACAACCCTAACTTACATGCTGATGACGACGCTGACTACACATTGGGATTTCGCTCCATGCTGCTTTTTGTAGAACGGTTTTACCGGTATGGCATGGTGGATCATCTGTTTTTTGAAGCAGACAGGAATGAACTGATAAAGAACGATATCGCTGCCCTGCTTTCGGGCGATTTATGGCGCGGTGATAATAATTTTCAAAGGATGTTACTGGAGGGAAGGCAAAACAAGAATTCAACGGCTTGATA
>CAYPEL010000069.1:0-13520 GCA_964409635.1 uncultured Gammaproteobacteria bacterium
CAGAAAACCATCGAGATGCCGACGCCTGAGCAGATGGCCGAGGCGGATCAGGGATAAGTGCGCCTCTAAAATTAATAGCTACAACGCACCCGAGGCGAAATCAGCCAACCGCGAACGTTCACCCCGTTTCAGGATCACATGCCCGCTATGCTCCCAACGCTTAAAGCGGTCGACAACGTAGGTTAAACCCGAACTGGTTTCGGTAATATAAGGCGTGTCAATCTGGGCAATATTGCCCAGACAAACCACCTTGGTGCCGGGGCCGGCGCGCGTAACCAGGGTTTTCATCTGTTTTGGCGTCAGATTCTGTGCTTCGTCGAGAATCAGGTATTTTTTTAAGAAGGTGCGCCCGCGCATAAAGTTCATGGAGCGGATCTTGATCCGGCTGGAGAGTAAATCATTCGCCGCAGCACGCCCCCAGTCTCCACCGGCATCGGTATGCGTCAGGACTTCGAGGTTATCCATCAGAGCGCCCATCCAGGGTGTCATTTTTTCCTCTTCGGTTCCCGGCAGGAAACCGATGTCCTCACCCACGGAAATTGTCGCGCGGGTCATAATAATTTCATTATAGAGATTATCTTCCAGGGTTTGTACCAGGCCAGCCGCCAGTGCCAGCAGGGTTTTACCGGTACCGGCGATACCAACCAGGCTGACGAAATCAACAGCGGGATCCATTAATAGGTTGAGGGCAAAATTTTGCTCACGGTTGCGGGCATTGATACCCCAGACAGTGTGCCTGGAACTGCGGTAATCAAGCAGGGTTTCCAGGGTGGCGGTGGCGTTATTGTTATTGCGAACCAATGCTTCAAAGCCGTTATCACCGGGCAGAAAAATGCATTCATTGGTATGCCACGATGTGACCAATGGCCCATGAATTTCATAATAGTTGCGTCCGGCATCTTGCCACGACTTGACTTGGTCACCGTGTTTTTCCCAAAAGTCGGCAGGTAGTTCACTGCTGCCGGGATACAACAGGTTGACGTCGTCCAGTACCTGGTCATTGTAATAATCCTCGGTGTGTATGCCCAGTACGGCGGCCTTGATGCGCAGGTTTATATCCTTGGAAACCAGGGTGACCCTGATATCCGGGTGCTCGTCTTGCAGCGCCAGTGCAGTGGCTAGAATATTGTTGTCCGGTTTGTTTCCCGGCAGGGCTTCGGGCAGCTCACTGGTCAGTGTCCGGGTCTGGAAAAACAGCCGGCCATTGCGGCTGGAAGCTGCATTTTCGTCTGTATTATTTGTATAGTCATGAAGGTTTAAGGGTATACCCTTTTCGATATCACCGGCGCCGAAACTGCGCATCAGTTCATCGAGAAAGCGGCTGACCTGGCGGACATTACGGGCGACTTCGGACAGGCCTTTCTTGCCGGCGTCCATTTCCTCGAGCACCACCATAGGCAGAAAGATATCGTGTTCCTTGAAGCGGAACAGTGCGGCCGGGTCGTGCATTAACACATTAGTGTCGAGGACAAAAAGCCGCTTTGCGTGTAATGCCATTGTAGATACTATTGCGTATGTTGACTACCCGACAGATTATTTACAGACACGCTGTGAATACGTCCCGGTACGCTCGGCGACAGCCTCCTTGCTGCCGACGGTCTGTAAATAATCTGGCGGGTATCAACGTACTGTTTAGTAACTTGGCTCATCAGGGGATCCCGGTTTTTAGGCTGTGTTAGTAGGTCTAGTTGAGTTCGCGTACTGCCTCCAGCACTTCCTCGACATGACCCGGGACTTTGACCTTGCGCCATTCCTTGCGCAAGATACCTTTTGTGTCGATCAGGAAAGTGCTGCGTTCGATGCCCATGACTTTTTTGCCGTACAGGTTCTTTTCCTTGATCACGTCGAACTGTTTGCACAGTTTTTCATCCGGATCCGACAATAGTTCAAAGGGGAAATCCTGCTTTGTCTTGAAATTTTCATGCGACTTCAGGCTATCGCGGGAAACACCGACGACAACTGTTTTATTGCGTTTAAATTTGCTGTCATTATCCCGGAAATCCTGGCCTTCAAGTGTACAACCCGGCGTACTGTCCTTGGGATAGAAATAGATCACCACATTCTTGCCTTGGTAATCAGCAAGATTGAAAACCTTGTCATGGGTGGAAGCACTTGTGAAATTAGTGACTTTTTTATTAAGTTTAACTTGGCTCATTAGGTTATCCATCTGCAGGCTCAATACCGGCATCAAGGTTCAGTTGGTCACAGAAAGTCTGGAATTCCTCGCGCAGGCTGGCGATATGGGTATCGGCGGGCACGTCGAGCAGCATATGCACCGAAAACATGGGGGATCCGGTATGTGCCGCCGCGTAGCTGGAGGTTGATAAATCTTGAATATTAATTTGCCGGTGTGAAAAGAAGCTGGCTAAATTATTTACAATGCCCGGGTGGTCAAGCGCAATGACATCCACAGCGTAAGGCAAATAATTGCCTTGCAGGGGCTTGCTTTCGGTGCGTTTAGCGGTGATTTGCATGCCCAGTTTGTCCTGCATGCCGGTTAACTGACTTTCGAGCTTGGCAATATTGTTCCAGTTGCCTGAGACCAGCAATAGCACTGCAAATTCACCACCGAGGATGACCATACGGCTGTCCTCGATGTTGCAACTGTTGTCCAGTACGCATTCCGAAAGACGGTTAACCAGACCGGTCTGGTCTTCGCCAATAGCTGATACTACCAGTTGATTACTCATGACCTGAGTTTATCACGTCACAGTTCAACTGCGCGTAACTGTTCGGCGGCTTCTTCCGGGCTGATGGTGCTGACGAACAGCCCGGAGCCCAGCTCAAAACCGGTGGGTATACTGGTGCGTGGGCAGATTTCCAGGTGCCAGTGATAACTGTCCTTACAGTTGGCAAAGTCGCTGGTATGGGGCAGCGAGTGGAGGAAAAAATTGAATTGTGCGCCCCCAATCACGGCATCTAGTCGCGCCATGGTGTTTTTCAAAACCTGGGCAAAATCATGGCGCTGCTCTTCAGTGATGTTTAGAAAATCACTGTTATGCTGCAAGGGCAGGATATGCAGCTCCCATTCATAACGGCTGGCAAAGGGTTTGATGGCCACAAAATGCTTGCCGCGTTCGACAACGTACTGGCCGACGTTGACCTTACGGCGTACCGAGCCGGTTTCGCGTTCGTAAATCGTGGCTTCAAAGGTCAGTGCTTCGTCAATCAGCGAACAGAAAATACATTGACGGTTTTTCTCAAAATATTGCCGGGAGTTGGTGACCTCATTAAATACATTTTCCGGTACTACCGGCATGGCGATGACTTGGCTGTGAGTGTGCGGGATGCTGGCCCCGGCGGCCGGACCAAAATTCTTGAAAACCAGTACGTACTGGATACGTGGGTCTGCCTGGTAGAGGGTGTCGATGCGATCCCGGTACACGCCCAGTAACGCAAACAGGTGCGCTTCAGACATTTCATGGATCGCGATACCGTGTTGGGTATGATCGACGATGACCTCATGGCGTCCATAACCATCGATGGCTTGCTGCAAGCCAAATACCAGATTATTGGAATTGCTGTCATCGCCGAGCACCGGATAAAGGTTCTCGACCACACGGATTTGCCAGTTTTTGTCGTCCGGTGTGGCGCTGATCGTGGGTGGTGTCATCTGCTCATTGCCGGTACAGAAAGGGCAGGTTTCGACGTGCTTGCGGGTATCGCGGGGCGCCGGCGCTTCTTCCTTACGCGGTCGCATACCACGTGCGGTAGAGACCAGTACGGATTCACTGGGAACTATCGGGTTAATGCGTATTTCACGCACCGGGCGGGGTTGGTCGCTCATCTGGCTGCTTTACCTGTCTAAACTGAATAGGGCCAAGCTTACCTGTTGCTTACCCGCTTGTCAGTCTGCGAGCAGAAAAGTACCATGCGCTATTATTTTCGATGCGGCGGAGAATTTCATGTTTCACGGTAGTATGGTTGCGCTGGTTACCCCCATGCGTGAGGGCGGTGCTATCGATGAAGACAGCCTGGAAGCGCTGATCGAGTTTCATATCAGCGGTGGCACCGATGCGATTGTCGCGGTGGGAACCACCGGCGAGTCCGCTACGCTGGATGAAAAAGAACACTGCAAGCTGTTACGCCGGATTGTTGATCTTGTAAAAGGGCGGATACCGGTTATTGCGGGCACCGGCGCGAACTCAACGACGGAGGCAATCGATCTGACCCGCTGTGGCATGGAAGCGGGCGCAGATGCCTGTCTGCTAGTGACGCCTTACTATAACAAACCGACCCAGGAAGGTTTGTACCAGCACTATAAAGCCGTCGCGGCGGCCGTGCCGATTGCTCAGATTCTATATAACGTGCCCGGGCGTACGGTGTGTGATCTGCTCCCCGAAACCGTCGAGCGTTTGGCTTCTGTCAGTAATATAATCGGTATTAAAGAAGCGACCGGTGATTTACAGCGGGGTAAGGAAATTCTGGCGCGTTGTGGTGACCAACTGGATTTATACAGTGGCGATGATGCAACGGCGATGGAATTGATACTGCTCGGCGCCAAAGGTGATATTTCAGTAACAGCCAACGTTGCACCACAGGCAATGCACGCGATGTGTGCCGCTGCGTTGGCGGGTGATCGCACTAAAGCGGAAGCGTTGGACAAACCCTTGCGGGCATTGCACGAGGATTTATTTATCGAATCCAGCCCTATACCTGTAAAATGGGCGCTGCATGCAATGGGTATAATCCCGCCAGGTTTGCGTTTGCCTTTAACTTCATTATCGGATGGCTGTCATCCGGTTGTCCTCAAAGCGTTGCAACAGGCCGGTGTAGGGCTGCCCTGATGGTGCGCTTGTTTAATCCAGGAAAAAATTTGATGCAGTATTCCCGAAACAAATCAGGCTATTTCGCGGCAGTGCTATTGGCCGCTAATTTATCAGGCTGTAGCGCGTTTAATAAGGTGTTTCCAGACCGTAGCGAAGATTACAAAGAAGCTAAAGCGGCTGCCCAGCTTGAGATTCCGCCGCAAATGACAACGACAACCCTGTCGGATTCATTAATAGTCGATAACGAATCGACCAGCCTGTCTGATTATGATGCCCAAAAACACCCGCCCACGGCAGCGCCGGAGAGTTCTGTACTGCCCGTCCAGGAAGATGTGCAGCTCAAACGTGACCGGGATCGTCGCTGGCTGGTATTAAAGGGTGCGCCAAACGCTGTATGGCCAAGAGCGCGTGAATTCTGGCTGGAGCAGGGTTTTCTGATCGTGCGGGAAGATCCTGTTACCGGCATTATCGAAACGGATTGGGCTGAAAACCGGGAGGTCATTCCCCAGGGGCCAGTGAGGAGCCTGATTGGTAAAGTATTTGACGGTGCCTATTCTTCATCATTACGTGATAAATACCGCATGCGTCTGGAACGCGGTGAGGAGCCGGGCACAACCGAAGTGTTTATAACCCATCAGGGTATGGAGGAGGAACTGGAAGGTGACCCTGACCAGATTCGAACCTCCGTTTGGACGCCCCGTCCCTCTGATCCGGGACTTGAAGTTGAAAAGCTGAAACAACTGCTGGCGTTTCTTGGTGCCGGGCCGGAGCAGGTGGCTAAGCTGGATAAAACTGTTGAACCGGCGCCGGAGCGCGCCAGTTTGCTGAAAAATGATAACGATTCTGCGACCCTGGTCGTGCACGAGGAATTCTCCCGTGCCTGGCGCAGTGTGGGTGTTGCGCTGGATCGGGTGGGTTTTGCGGTTGAGGACAGGAATCGTTCGGAAGGCATTTATTACGTACGCTACCGTGACCTGGAGCGCACTGAAAACGACAAGGGGCTGTTCTCCAGACTATTCAGCTCCAGTGATAAAGATAAAGAGGCCAGGCAATACCAGATTAAATTAACCGAAGACGGGGCTGACACCCGTACCACTATCCTCAACGCAGCGGGTGAGAGCGAGCAGTCTTCGACCGCCTTGCGTATTCTCAACCTGCTGTTTGAGAAACTGAAATAACTTTGCGCTTTTCATCACTGGGTAGCGGTAGCCGGGGGAATGCCACGTTGGTAGAGTCCGGTGTTACCTGTGTCATGGTGGACTGCGGTTTTTCTGCGCTGGAAGCGGGCAAGCGCCTGGCCAGGTTAAACAAGTTACCTGCTGATATTACCGCCATTCTGGTGACACACGAGCATAGTGATCATATGGCAGGCGTCGCCCGGTTTTCCAATAAGCATGATATACCGGTGTTGGCGACAGCCGGTACTTTGAGCACTGAAAAGGGCGCCAGTATCAAGAATGCGCAATGCATCAACAGTCATCAGTCCTTTGTAGTAGGTGAACTGGAAGTGCAGCCGTTTCCGGTACCGCACGATGCGCGTGAACCCTGCCAGTTTGTCTTCAGTAACGGCTCAGTCAGGCTGGGGATTTTGACCGATATAGGCAGCATTACCGGCCATGTCGTCGATACTTTGAGTGGTGTCGACGCCATGCTGCTGGAGTGTAATCACGACCCGGCCATGCTCGCCAGTGGCCCCTATCCACAGAGTCTAAAAGAACGCGTCGGTGGCGAGTACGGGCATTTGAGTAATCAACAGGCCGCCGATCTTTTGTCCCGCATGGATACATCTAAACTACGGCAACTGGTAGCTGCCCACCTCAGCGATAAAAATAATCAACCGCAACTGGCCAGACAGGCTGTAACGGGCGCCATAGATTGTGCGCTGACTGAATTCAGCATTGCCTGTCAGAATACGGGTTTTGATTGGCAGACGATTTAGGCAGGTTGAGTAGGGTGCTGTACCCGCCACTGTCCATCCAGTATTATTTCATCTTCTGATTTTCACCGGCTTGCGCGAGATTTCATGCTGCAAATAACGGGTGGTTCCGCGTTTTCTTCTTTTCGCAGCGATAAGCTGCTACAAAAGATTCAGTCGGTTGTGCCTGAAGTACAGGCGCTGAGTGCGAATTTTATTCATTTTGCCGAGTTGGAGCAGTCACTGTCAGAAACGCAGATGGCCATACTGGGCAAGCTGCTTGAGTACACTGAACCAGTTCCTTCAATGAGTCCCCAGCATAGTTTCTGGGTTGTACCACGCATCGGTACGATTTCTCCCTGGTCGACCAAGGCCACTGATATTGCACGTAACTGTGGTTTAAACCGGGTTCGCCGTTTGGAAAGAGGTATCCGCTTTGATATCAGTCTGCACTCGGCAGATATGTTGGACGATCAAGCCATACAAAAATTGTTACCGGCCATACACGACCGCATGACCGAGTCTGTATTGTTGAATGCAGATGATGCTCAGCTGTTGTTTTCACAGGCTGAGCCAGCACCGGTGATCAGCGTGGATATTCTGGGCGGCGGTCGTGCCGCGCTGGAGCAGGCCAATACCAGGATGGGTCTGGCTTTATCAGAAGATGAAATTGACTACCTGATTGAAAATTTTACCGCGCTCGGCCGGATTCCTACGGACATCGAATTAATGATGTTTGCACAGGCCAATTCTGAACATTGCCGGCACAAGATATTCAACGCCAGCTGGATTATCGATGGTATAGAACAGGATACATCCCTGTTTAATATGATCCGTGAAAGCCATCGTGCCAGCCCGGATGGTGTGCTATCGGCCTATAGCGATAATGCCGCTGTCATTCGCGGCAATTCAGCTAAACGCTTCTTTCCTGAATCAGATAACGCTGTGTATAAAGCATTTGACGAAGCGGTGCATATCCAGATAAAAGTTGAGACGCATAACCATCCGACCGCCATTGCACCTTTTCCGGGCGCGGCGACCGGTTCCGGCGGTGAGATTCGCGATGAGGGTGCGACCGGTCGGGGCTCCAAACCCAAAGCCGGGTTGTGCGGCTTTTCAGTATCGAATTTACGCATACCAGGTTTTGAACAACCCTGGGAAACGGATCATGGCAAACCGGCGCGCATTGTTTCGGCACTGGATATCATGATCGAAGGCCCACTGGGTGCCGCTGCCTTCAATAATGAATTTGGACGGCCTAATTTATGCGGTTACTTCCGCACCTATGAAGAACAGGTGCCCGGTGGTAACGGTGAAGAACTTCGTGGCTATCACAAGCCCATTATGATCGCGGGTGGTTACGGCAATATTCGTCAACAGCATGTACAGAAAAACACTATTCCTGCCAATGCACCTATTGTGGTACTGGGTGGCCCGGCGATGCTGATCGGCCTGGGTGGTGGTGCGGCTTCTTCGGTATCAAGTGGCGCCAGTTCTGAAGATCTTGACTTTGCTTCGGTGCAGCGCGGTAATCCGGAAATGGAGCGGCGTTGCCAGGAAGTGATCGACCGCTGCTGGGAAATGGGTGAACACAATCCCATTGTGTCGATCCACGATGTGGGTGCGGGTGGCCTGTCGAATGCTGTACCGGAGCTGGTTAACGACAGTGGCCGTGGCGGGCGTTTTGAATTGCGTGCGGTACCCAATGATGAGCCCGGCATGTCGCCCATGCAGATCTGGTGCAACGAATCCCAGGAACGCTATGTGTTGGCGATCGCCCCGGATCAGATAGAAGCATTCAAGGCCCTGTGTGAACGTGAACGTTGCCCTGTTGCGCTACTTGGTGAAGCAACTGCGGAACAACAACTGGTATTGGGGGATGGTTATTTTGATAATGTACCGATCGATATGCCGTTGTCTTTACTGCTCGGAAAACCACCGAAAATGTTACGCGATGTGCACCGCCGTACCTTCACAAAACCAGAGTTGGAGGTTAGTGATAACCTGCGTGCGATTGTCTACCGTATTCTGCGGTTGCCAGCGGTTGCCAGCAAAAGTTTTCTGATTACTATTGGCGACCGTTCTATCACCGGGCAGGTAGTGCGTGATCAGATGGTAGGGCCCTGGCAAGTGCCAGTTGCTGATGTCGCCGTTACCTGTGCGGACTTTTATGGTTATGCCGGTGAAGCTATGGCGATGGGTGAACGCCCGCCGATTGCGTTAGTTGAACCCGCAGCATCTGGTCGCATGGCCGTCGGTGAAGCTATTACCAATATTACGGCTACATCGATCAAAAGCCTTGCTGATATCCGTTTATCGGCGAACTGGATGGCAGCAGCCGGTCACCCTGGTGAGGATGCCGCCTTGTTTGAGACGGTAAAGGCGGTGGGTCAGGAACTCTGTCCACGCTTAGGCATTGCGATCCCGGTCGGCAAAGATTCTATGTCACTCAAGACGGTCTGGCAGGATGCAGGCCGGGAGTTGTCAGTTACCGGGCCGTTGTCATTAATTATTACTGCATTTGCACCTGTGGCCGACGTGCGCCACACGCTGACACCGCAGTTGCGCAGTGATAAGGGTGATACCGATCTAATCCTGATTGACCTGGGTAAAGGCGCAAACCGTCTGGCAGGATCTGCACTGGCCCAGGTTTACAAACAAGTGGGTCATCATGCACCGGATCTGGACGATCCGGACGCGTTGAAAGCTTTTTTTGATTGTGTTCAGGATCTCAACCGGTCGGGACTGTTACTGGCTTATCACGATCGCTCGGACGGCGGCCTGTTTGTTACCCTCTGTGAAATGGCCTTTGCCGGGCATTGTGGACTTGACGTGCAACTCGACCCGCTCGGTGATAATACCCAGGCCCTATTGTTTAATGAAGAACTGGGCGCTGTTATACAGGTTCGTCATTTTGATACCGACACAGTGTTGGAAACCTTACGTGAAGCTGGGCTTGGTCACTATAGCCATGTAATCGGTACGCTGAATGATACTGACCGGGTAGCGGTGACATTGGCAGAGCAAACCGTTCTTGACGAAGCGCGCGTTGATCTCCAGCGCGCCTGGTCAGAAACCAGTTACCAGATGCAAACGCTGCGCGACAATCCAGAGTGTGCGCTGCAGGAATTTGATGAGTTGCTAAATACTGACGATCCCGGTATGCAGCCACAGTTAAGTTTTGATGCGGACGAGAACCTTGCAGCGCCTATGATTGCGACTGGCATCAGACCAGACATCGCTATACTACGTGAACAGGGTGTTAACGGCCAAATTGAAATGGCGGCTGCGTTTGATGCCGCAGGCTTTTCGTGCCGTGATGTGCATATGAGCGATGTCATCGAAGGCCGGGTCAGCTTATCCGAGTTCAGTGGGTTGGTTGCCTGCGGCGGATTTTCATACGGTGACGTGCTGGGTGCCGGGCAGGGTTGGGCCAAGTCTATTTTATTTAATAGCCGTGCGCGGGATGAGTTCAGTACTTTTTTTGAGCGCAAGGACAGTTGGGGGCTGGGTGTCTGTAATGGTTGCCAGATGCTGTCCAGCTTGCGTGACATGATCCCGGGTGCGGCGCATTGGCCGGCCTTTGTCAGAAATACATCTGAACAATTTGAAGCACGCTTTTCACAGGTGGAAATATTGCCAACGGCTTCGATACTGCTGGACGGTATGGCTGGTTCGCGTTTACCCATTGCGGTGGCGCACGGTGAAGGCCGTGTCGAATTTAATACGGATGCGGGTGCCCAGACAGTGTTCGATGAAAATCTGGTTACCCTGCGTTATGTGGATAACCAGGGCCAACCAACGGAACAGTATCCGTTCAATCCCAATGGGTCTCCCTTGGGTATCACGGGGTTGACTACACGGGATGGTCGATTCACCATTATGATGCCGCACCCGGAGCGGGTATTTCGTAGTGTTCTGAATTCCTGGCGTCCGGATGACTGGGGTGAGGCAGGCCCTTGGTTAAGAATGTTTCGTAATGCACGCATCCGTACAGGATAAGCATGTGATAGTTTTGTGATAATTTTGCCAGATACTGTTTTGATGTGATCGGCCGATGAAACTAGATAGTTGAAACCCGGTCACAGGAACCAGAGGCTTAAACTATGAGACTTATAAAGTTAACCCGCACCATCAGCGAATCCGAAGTTACACCCTACGAAATCTACCGGCAGCGGCGTACCTTTATTAAAGCCGGGATAGGGATGGCGGCCGCAGCTATTTTTCCCACAATCGCTGAATCCAAAGTTGTACTCGGTAAATACACTGCCGGCCGCTATAGTACGGATGAGGACAAGACGCCGTTCAAGGACGTTACGACCTACAATAATTTTTACGAATTTGGTACGGATAAAAGTGATCCTGCACGGCATGCGCACAAGTTGGTCACCGATCCCTGGTCACTCTCTATTGAAGGCGCGGTAGAAAACCCCGGTAACTATACCCTGGAAGATATACTTAAACCGCACGCCCTGGAAGAACGCATCTACCGGCTGCGCTGTGTAGAAGGCTGGTCGATGGTGATTCCCTGGATCGGTTTTCCGCTCGCAGATTTAATAAAACAATTCAAGCCTACGTCGGCTGCAAAATATGTCGAGTTCATTACCTTGCTGGATAAGAAACAGATGCCGGGTACCCGCCGGCGCGTACTCGACTGGCCCTACACTGAAGGTTTGCGTATCGATGAAGCCATGAACCCGCTAACCCTGATGGCGGTGGGTTTGTATGGCAAGGTGTTGCCCAATCAAAATGGTGCGCCTATCCGCTTAGTGGTCCCCTGGAAATACGGATTCAAGAGTATTAAGTCGATTGTTAAAATCCGTTTTGTAGAGAAGCTGCCGGTCAGTTCGTGGATGAAAGCCGGGCCGCGTGAATATGGTTTCTATTCCAATGTGAACCCGGGCGTGCCACACCCACGCTGGAGCCAAAAGCGCGAACGGCGTATTGGTGAATTTCGTAAACGAAAAACCTTGATGTTCAATGGCTATGCTGAGCAGGTGGCATCGATGTATACCGGGATGGATTTAAAAAAGAATTTTTAGAAATTCTTCTATACTGAATTAGTAGGGTGGGTGAAACCCACCAAATGCCGCAGAAAATGGGGTTTTCGACAACCCTCCTGGGGGAGAGGGGGGGGGTAGCAAGTGAGTACTGCAATATACAATACAATGTTCGAGTAAAGTAATGCCATGGCTAAGCAATTAATCAAACCAGTCATTTTTATCCTGAGTCTTCTACCTTTGTCATTACTGACATTTCAGTACTACACTAACATGCTCGGCGCCAACCCAATCGAGGCTATCACACACCAGACCGGCGACTGGACGCTGCGTTTCCTATTGCTGACACTGACAGCAACACCACTTCGGCGTCTAACCGGTTGGGGCTGGCCGATACGAGTCCGGCGCATGCTTGGCTTGTTTGCATTCTTTTACGCAAGCCTGCATCTCACAACCTACTTCTGGCTGGATCAGTTCTTTGACTGGCCGGAAATCTGGCTGGATATTCTGGATCGCCGATTCATCACCATCGGTATGCTGGGTTTCGCACTTTTAGTGCCGCTCGCGGTAACTTCAACCAACACCATGAAGCAGCGACTCGGCAAAGCCTGGAAGAAATTACACCGCCTGGCTTATGTGATTCCGGTGCTTGGCGTGATCCATTTCTGGTGGCTGGTTAAAGCCGATGTGCTGGAACCTTTGGTTTATGCTTTACTGTTGGCGATACTTCTCGCGGCACGTTTGCGTAAAACACCACTACTCAAAAAATCTTTCGCCGCATCACAACCACGTTTTTAGCTCAGCCGCCTGTATTTGATCCGGAAAGGTTGATCTGTAGCATCACCCAGATGGCGTTTTCGTCAGCTTCGTAATCAGCAATGAAATAGACATCCTGTATATGCAAGGGCAGAACCTGTTCCCCATTGAGATCAAATCCGGACAAACCATTACACCGGACTATTTTCGTAGCCTGAAAAAGTTTCGCGCCCTGTTTCCGGATGCAACCACAACACCGGATTGCCTGGTCTATGGCGGTGAGATGGAACAGCTCAGGCAGGATACGCGGGTTATCCGTGTTGCTTCTTTGGCCCAGTATCTGGAAGAGATGATCTAAGAAAGGATTGGTAACAGATGAAAATAATTGTGTTTTTATCACCCCTTTTTTATTTGGCTAAGGCTGTGCGTTTGCTTTCCTTGCTGTATTTAAAGCCGGTTGTTCACCGTCTGTTATTTTTCAACTCTCTTTCCATAGTACCCACCACGACCAAACCATAAAACAGATCAATGGTATAAAAATTAGTGAATACGAAACATAGATTCTTTCCGTTGCGCTATGATTAAACCTAGCTTTTATGTAGGTACTCATATAGATCTCTGGATGCTCTTTCTCAAACTCTATCAAAGCATCAACTGCGCCACGTAATAACTCATTGTAGTAATAAATATCCAGATTGCAGGCTGCTATCAGTAAAATCAGAATCCCTGTGGCAACAAATGCTCTAAGTTTGTGGCGCATTTCAGCTGAATCGATTTTACTACCAATTAGATAACCTGATAATGCGCCTATGGAACCTATACCACCCATTAACTGCAACCGATATTGAATAATAAGACCATTAAAATGCATCGCTATTTCTTCGTAGTGAAACCAAAGGTTAATCGTTTGATCCATATTCATGCTGTTTTCCCTGCTTAACGCAAACTCATCATTATATTCTCCAGAATATATTCTTCCGGAAACAATGAACCCGTCTCCTGGTCACGGAATTCGCGGACAATACGGTTCAAAGCAAAGCGGTTGATAAAACCCTTGTCACAGAGTTCAGAAAAATCCTG
>CAYPEL010000070.1:0-4091 GCA_964409635.1 uncultured Gammaproteobacteria bacterium
ATCTTGAACGGTGGAGTGGGCGATATTTCGGAGCCTTTCGCATGAAAGGCAGTGATGCATGGTTCTGTTTGGGCGCTTGACTTGAGGGGACAGGGCTTTTATTTTACCTATACACAGGCTGATTCAGCCTGCTATATGGCTAAAGATTCCGGCCGTAACCGCATCCATGTTTACCGTGCTGATGACACCCAGCTTGCCCATCGCAAGGGAGAAATGCAGTGGGTGTCACAAATACATGAAGCCTTTGAAGACAATCGCCTGTTTCTTTTACAACAATCTATAAAAGCCATCGGTGACACCGATCAAAACGGGCGTCATTTTGAATTCCTACTGCGCATGCGGGATAATCAGGGCAACAGTATTTCCCCGGATACATTTTTACCTGCCGCTGAACGTTACAATCTCATGCCCAATATCGACCGCTGGGTTGTACGCACCGTTTTCAATTGGCTACATGAGCACCCAGAGACGCTGAAATCCACTTCATTTTGTACCATCAATTTATCCGGTCATACCTTCAGCGATGAGACCTTTCTCGCCTATGTTGTGGAACTCTTGTGGAAATTCGGAATCCCCGGTCACAAAATTTGTTTTGAGGTGACCGAAACTGCCGCTGTCGCCAACTTTAGCCATGCGTCAAAATTGATCAGCGAATTAAAAAAATACGGCTGCCTGTTTGCGCTGGATGATTTTGGCAGTGGCATGTCGTCGTTCGCGTATTTAAAAAATCTGGAAGTTGATTTTCTTAAAATCGATGGCAATTTCATAACGGACATTCACCGCAATCCAACCAACTACGCTATCGTTGAGTCGATTCATAAAGTCGCCCAAGTCATGGGTATTAAGACGATTGCTGAATTTGTTGAAAGCGGTGAGATCCTTCAGACACTGGAAAAAATTGGTGTGAATTACGCTCAGGGCCACGGCATTTCCAAACCACAACCCCTGGAAGTTGATGAAGGCAAATCCGCTCGATGTGAAAGTATTTAGTGGCAAGCTGCGCAATCTGGATAAGAATTGACGCTGCCTCATAGATTTTTACACCCAGTCTAGGGCTAAACCCCATTCCTCACAGGAAGTTGATGCTAGCGCTGACCCGCTAATCAATCCTAAACTTGATTACCTGCTGATAAAATCACAGTAAGGAATAATCCAATTATCTGACAATACTGTCAGATAATCTCCTAAGTCATTCTTGGGGGCCACATAAAATCGGGAATATCAACCGTAAAAACAACTGCTTGATTTCTTATATACACTTTCCTTAACGAATGAATGGCAGAACTGGCAGACACACCAGACAGACTGGTCAGCTACAACCCATTCATTTTTAATGTATTTATTGTAGATCCTAGATCTTAGTACAGTTAGTATATAGACATTATAAATGTGAAAATATGCCACACCATAAACTCGTGTGTGCCTACATATAATACGCTGTAGCAAGACAAAAATATGAGCAAACCAAAAGTGCCCAGAGCATTTGAATGCCTGTTGGATCTGTATCAGCAGCCATTTGTATTGGTCGATAAAAACTACACCATTGTCGCCGCCAACAAGGCTTACTCTGAACAATACCAACAGCCAGTCGAGCAGATTGTTGGCCGCAAATGTCACGAAGTCTCGCATCACTCCGACCGGCCGTGCATGGAAAACGGTGAAGATTGCCCTCACGAGCGCATGTTTAAAAGCGGCCAGATGGAGAAAGCCATCCATATTCATCAACGGCCTGACGGCACCAAAGACTGTGTTGAAATCTGTGCCCACCCTATCTATGGGGACGATGGTGAAATTCTCTACATGGCTGAACAACTAAGACCCATCGCACAAAAACAGGTGCTTGAAGCAAACGGTCTGATTGGTGAACATCCAAAATTTCTTGAAACCATACAGGAAGCGAACCTGTTGGCCTCTATCGGCATGCCGGTACTGATCTACGGTGAAAGCGGTGTTGGCAAGGAAGGACTAGCACACCACCTACATAATCAGTCGGCACGGAAAGATGCACCCTTTGTTACCCTGGATTGCTGCGGCCTCAGTGAAACCCTGTTCGAATCTGAATTATTCGGACACGAAGCCGGGGCTTTTACAGATGCACAGAAGCGCAAGATCGGACTGTTTGAAATAGCCGATGGCGGCACACTGTTTCTGGATGAGATTGGTGAAATATCACCGGTTATCCAAGCCAAATTGTTGAGGGTCATCGAAACCGGGCAATTTCGCCGGGTCGGCGGGACAACACCGCTGGAATCCAATGTGCGCATAGTTTCCGCTACCAACAAAGATCTGCAAGCTATGGTCGATGCTGGCCAGTTCCGGGCTGATCTCTACTACAGGGTCGCCGGACACGTTTTGTTAACACCCCCCTTACGTGAACGAAAATCGGATATTACCAAACTGGCCAGTTACTTTATTGAAAAAAGCGGCAAGTCGGCTGTTGTCACCCCGCAAACGCAGCAAATTCTGGAAGACTATGCTTACCCGGGTAATGTGCGCGAACTCAAACACATTATAGAACTAGCCACTCTGAACGCGGAAGGTGCCAGTATCCTGAGACCGGAACACTTGCCGGAATCAATCATCAACTGGCGCAAGAATTTAACGCAAAATAAAAACCGCTCAGAGACACCGCAAAATGATTTGTCCATCAACAATGATTTTGATCGTTACGCGCTTGGCGTAGACCGGGAAGAAGTGCTGCGGGCACTCAATTTATATAATGGATCCAGACGTAAAGCGGCCAAAAAACTGGGCATCAACGAACGCAAACTCTACCGCCTTATAAAGCGATACCGCGATGATGGTTTTAAGGTGCCGGGAAACCGGAATGAGTCTGGCGCGAATCTGGCCCTGTTATTAGCTTCTGTATCCTATACACTACAGGATCTTATCAAGACAGAGTACTGGATAGTACCTCTGCTCTAGAGGTAAACTCCAGGGCAGATTTCTAATGAAAGAGCTGGTGTGATTAGTGTGCTAACAGCCAAAATGAACAAACCTTTTTCCTTGCGTATGCCAGACAAAATGCTGCCATTGATTGCCAATGGCGTTATGCTCATTTTTCTGAGTTATCTTTTTTCACAACTTGGCACACACATACTGAAATTAATGCAGCCGGACACTAAAACCGTGTATCTAGTCGACACGCACAACATACCAAAACAGATAACAGTATCTTCCA
This sequence comes from uncultured Gammaproteobacteria bacterium, assembly GCA_964409635.1. GTDB lineage: Bacteria > Pseudomonadota > Gammaproteobacteria > DSM-19610 > DSM-19610 > CAYPEL01. The sequence goes on from CAYPEL010000070.1 coordinate 3,182, forward strand.
GAAACATAACCCGCAAAATTGCCTCAATGCATTTATTCGGCAAGATAGAAAAAAAAGCAGCCCGGGCAGTAAAAAAACAAATTGTCGCGCCTGTTACCAAATTAAACCTGACGCTACGTGGCATTGTCGCCGAAGACCAGAAACATCTTGGACTGGCTATCATTCAGGAGGATAAGAAGAAAGATGAAAAACCTTTTTCTGTTAAACAATCAGTTTTTGGCCTGGCAACTTTAGAAGAGATTTATGAAGACCGCGTCATCTTACTGCGCAACGGTAATTATGAAACTTTGCGCCTCCCCGAAAATGCTTTGCCCAGAGAACACTTTATTAATCGCGCTGAAATACAGGCAGCCAGAAAACGTGCTGCGACAGACTACCGTAACCGCTTTCTCTATGGGGATGGCGAAGATATAATAAATTTCTTCGGCTTTGATACAGCCTATAAGAACGGTGGTTTTATAGGCTTTGTCGTCAAGGCATTGGGCGAGGAAGGTCTTGAGATGATGGCAATATTGGGTGTTGAAGATGGCGACCTGATCACTGTTGTAAACGACATGCGGCTTTCAGAATCTCTTGAGGCAGTGAACAAACTCAAGCAGTTAAAAACGGCAACTTCCGTAGACGTCATAATTGAACGTAATGGCAATGAGATCCCGTTCCATTTTGAATTCGATTTACCCGCAACTACGGCTAACAATTCAGGCTCAGTGACGGCGCAGCCAGACAATTCCCCGGCCTCTCATGCTTTGCTTCCGGATAATTCTGCTGGACAGATCCCCGGAGGCACGGCTGTTCCCCGCACTCATGTGGAGAACGCTGCAAATACTCCCCCAGCAAGTACACCTGGCGCGACCAGCCGCTTCATTCCGGATACCGGGGATGGCGACGATCTTGGAAAGGACTGGGGAGA
>CAYPEL010000070.1:4191-13324 GCA_964409635.1 uncultured Gammaproteobacteria bacterium
CTGCTCTACAAGAAATTTCAGACGCCTCTTTTAGAGGCAGCAAAACGAGATAATCTGGAGCTTGTTAATGTACTGGTGCAGCATGGCGCTACGCTTGAACCTTTACAATCGAAAAATGAGCTGCCTGCACGGCAACCACTGGTCGCTGCAGCCGAAGCAGGTCACATCAGGATCATAACAGCACTGCTTGATGCGGGCGCCGATATTGAAACCGAAAATTTCCAGCAAAAAACCCCCCTGCTAGGGGCAATCCTGGCAGAGCATCCAGATGCCGCCCGCCTGTTGCTCGAAAGAGGCGCCAACCCTGCCAACGACTCTTTTTTAAGTATAACCCCGCTGATGGCGGCAGCGCGCAAGGAACAAAAAGACATTATTGAAATACTTTTAGGAATGGGTGTAGATGTCAATGTCTCGGAAACCGGCAATGGGTACACAGCCATAATCATTGCTGCGCAACAGGGAAATATGGAGATTATTAACCTCCTGTTCTCAGCCGGAGCCACACTGATTACTGAAGGCAAAGCCGGTCATGCGCCATTACTGAATGCTTGTAGAAAAGGCCACATCGAAGTCATCAACCTGCTACTTCAAAAAGGTGCAGACCTGAATGCTAAAGATGCCGCGTTTCGAAATTGCCTGCAACATGCAGTCGAGGTTAAACAACTCGAAGTCATTACACTTGTAATAGAAAAAGACATCGAAATAAATGCACAAAACCAGCAAGGAGCTACACCCCTGGTACGCGCCCTGCATACGGATAATATTGCAATTGCCAGGCTATTAATGAATGCAGGCGCAGATGTGACCATCGCCGAGAAACGCAATAAAACGGCCTTGATGTATGCAGCCGCGTTAGACGATACGGCATTCATAGAAGACCTCATTCACAAAGGGTCTGATGTCAATGCAAGAACAGATTCGGGACTGACAGCCGTGTTGTTTGCCGCGAATTCAGGCAAGCTGGACAATATAAAATTACTCGTTTCAAAGGGCGCAGATGCCGATGCCTTCGACGACAAGGGGAAAACCGCCCTGCACTATGCCGCCCGCAAAGGCGGCAGCGATGTAATAGACGAACTGGTGAAAAATGGCGCCGATGTAAACAGTGCCGACCTGAACGGAATAACTCCGCTTTTGGAAACAGCTTATCTGGGTGATGTTAAAATCGCCGAACAACTCCTCAATAAAGGTGCTGATATCAAGGCCAGAGATGCCAGTGGCGCAGGCCTCGTAATAATCGCATCTAATGCGTTGAAAGCCAACATAGTGAAATTTGCACTTGCCCACGGGGCAGACTATAAAACACCTGACAAACGGGGAAATTCACCATTATATTACGGTGTTCGCAACAATCAATACGAACTGGTTGCTAAGGCGATTGGGAGCCAGGATGTCAATATGATTCTCGGCGCAGGTGGCTCGACCCTTTTTATGCAAGCGCTGGACAAAGGCAATCCCAGAATTGTAAGCCTGTTAATTAATAACGGTGGCGACCTAAGCAGCCGGGACAAAGCGGGAAATACACCACTGTTTTATGCTGTTACGGGCGGCAGCCCAGGCATTGTCGACATGTTACTGGCCAAAGACGTCAATGTTGACGAACTAGACCATGCTGGCGACACCCCCTTGTTTTCAGCCATTGAAGCAGGATGGGAAGCGCTTGTAGAAAAATTACTGGCGTCCGGTGCAAACGTCAATCACCAGAACCACGAAGGCATATCACCACTGATGTTTGCGGTTAACCGAGAACGTGAGGGTATTGTACGCATGTTGCTGGCAACAGGCGCTGATCCTGCACTTAAAGATAGCAAGGGTGGCACCGTCCATGATTATGCTTTGCCGAGGCATAATAAAGTCATCAATAAGATCCTTGAGAAAGTAAAACTAGAGCAGCCCCAGTAAAGGAGTCTTCTAGCCATTCCATCAAAATGACAAATGCGTTAGAGAAATAATGAACGAGTTCAACCTAAATGATATTAGTATTTCACAAGCACTAGACCTCTATAAACAGGGCAAGCTCGATGCTGCTCAACAATTATTCCTGAACGTGTTGAAAAACGATCCTAAGAATCCAGACGCCATCTACTTCATGGCGATGATAGACCACCAGGCCGGCAGAACAGAAGTGGCGGAACATCGCGCGAATGAACTGTTACAGCTAAAACCTGAAGATGGAAAAGCCCTCAATCTCACCGGTACCCTACTGATGAGCCAGGGTAAAACGCAGCAGGCTTTGCCCTATTTTGATAAAGGCATCAAGTACAACAAGACAGACCCCTTGCTCCGGGTCAATGCCGCCATTTGCAACATTGGCGAGGGTAACCCTGCAGCCAGTATCGAACGCTGCAAGGAGGCAATAGAACTAAACACTGAGTACCCCAATGCATACAATATACTCGGCAATGCTTATATGGGTATGAGCGACATGGAAAAAGCCGCGCAAAGTTTCGAAAAAGCACTCGCATTAGAACCGGATTTCCTTGACGCACGATTCAATCTGGGCGCAGCGCTGCTTGATATGAACCGCTATGACGAGGCACAACAGTGCTTTGATGCGGTACTTGAAAACAACCCTGACAATGTTCATGCGCTTACCCGGAAAGCCGATGTCCTGCTAGTCAAAGATGAACTATCAGAAGCCGGACCTCTGTACGAAAAAGCGCTCAAAAACAATCAGAATTTCACGCCCGCATACATAGGTATGGGTAAATTGTTCCAGCGCATTAAAAAAGATAACGAAGCATTGAGTCACTTCAAACGAGCCATTGAATTGAATCCGAATAATATTGAGGCGATCACACATGCAGGGGATTCATTCCGTAACTTAGGCCAATACGATGCGGCAACAGCCGCTTTTCAGGATGTGCTTAGCATCGACCCTGATAATGCACAGGCAAAATTTCATCTCGCCGCACTTCAGGATACGCCGCCCCCCGCCAAGCCTGGCGCCGATTATGTGCGGCGTCTGTTTGATGAGTTCGTTCCGACTTACGATGAGTCGCTTGCCAGAATCGAATATAATGGCCCGGAACAACTCGTCGCATTAGCCCGGCAATTCTTGCCGGATGGATCAGAAAACGCGCTTGATATTCTTGATATTGGCTGCGGTACTGGCCTGAGCGGCATCCAATTCAGACCCCTGGCTAGAAAGCTTAAAGGTATCGACATCGCACCCAGGATGATTGAGGCGGCAAAAAAACGCGGCATTTACGATGAGCTTGAAGTCAATGAAATTCTAACCGCACTGGTACGGCATCAGGACGATACCGATATGGTCGTATCGGCCGATGCGTTCCCCTATTTCGGCGATCTGGATTCAGCTTTTCTGGCCGTGGTCAGCGCATTGCACAATCAGGGCTTATTCCTGTTTACTGTCGAAACGCACGATAAGGAAGCCGACTATCTGCTGGGGACAACAGCCCGGTATTCACATTCCCGGAATTACATCAGCAATCTTGCCAAACGCCGCGGATTGGAAGTCCTCGCGTGCAACGCTACCGTCTATAGAAAACAATCCGGCAAAGATGTCCAGGGCATGGTCGTCGCCCTGAAAAAAAACCAAGTCTAGCAACGGCTAATTAGAGATACCTTTCTTTGAAGGTATAGATAAGACCTGCAGAAAACAGATGCATGTAAAGCAGTTCCATGGTGTCAGTCTTCATCAGGTCGAGTAATACCTCATCCTCCAGATCCCAGATGCGCTGACGCTCCACAATGGCATAGCCATCGAAATCAACTTTACCGGCAATCTCCGGCTCGGCCACGCGCACCGGCACCAGCAAATCAAGTTCCTGCATGCGCGAGCAAAACTGCGTGGTACGGTCGATATGCGTCTGAAACTTTTGACAGAAATCCTTAACCTCTGTCAGCATCGGCCCATCATCCACCTGACCAAATAACGGCACACCACGGCCGCGTTTGTTCAGCCCCGAATACGCATCGTCTATGCCGACGATCGCCTGACCGCTGGCATCCTTGATCAGAATAAAGGGATAGCGGCGCATGTAACAGGGCACGTACTCACCGATCCAGTTTGCCTCTGGATCGAGAAACTCATTACTACCATTTTGCAGGCCTAATAAAGCAACCGGGTAAATCTCATCGGTTTTGATATTAAACAGGATGGGATATTCCTTGGCGACGCGGATGAATTCCATACAAAACACATAGACTGTATTGGTATTCCTGGCGTAGGTAAAATTATCCAGCCGTTCAATATAGAGGTGGCCATGCTGTTCACGGGTAAGTGGAACGATGTTCTTGTAAAGCTGAAACTGACCGGTACTAACAGACATAGTGATCACACCAGATTAGGTTAATAAGGGAACCAAAGATTAAAAACACAGTCAATTATTATGTCATAAAAGTCACTTGAATCTGCTAAAATAAACAGCCTTATCGGCCATTTAATACGCTATTAATATGAAAAAATTACAGTCTGGCATGAAGCTCTTTTATAGCCTTCTTTTTGCCCTGACCCTGACGGGTGTAAACACTTCCAGCCTGGCCGCACCAGCCAAAACGGATCAAACCATACAGACGCGCACGAGTTCGAATAGTACCTTTACTGTCACGATTGAGAGCCAGCTAAAACCACTTCAGCTGGGTCGTATACACACCTGGAAAGCCACTGTTCACGATGCGGAGGGTAAACCGGTCATGGGCGCTGACATCAAGGCCGGTGGCGGTATGCCGATCCATAACCATGGTTTTCCGACTGAGCCGGAGGTCACCCGGCAGCAAGAAGCGGGTGTCTATCTTATTGAAGGTATCAAATTCAGCATGAGCGGCCCCTGGGTACTGTTTCTGGAGATCAGCCTGGACGGGGAAACTGACAGTGTTGCCTTTGATATCGACCTGTAACGCTCTAATCTGCCAAAATACAATTAATTGATCTGGATCCATGCTACTTAAAATCCTGAAATTTATTGCTATCATCGCAGTACTTGGTGCCGCAGCTGGTAGCATAGGGTATTGGCTAGAGTCGCAAAAATATCCAAAACCCGCCTGGTCGGCCGACGAAACTAAAACCATAGTCTCACTGTCACTGAAAAACCTGCCGCCCCTGCCAGCGGATACCAGTAATGCCGTCGCTGATAGCCCGGCCGCCGCCACGATGGGCCACCGGATATTCTTTGACAAACGCTTCAGTGCTAACGGTCAAGTGGCCTGCGTAACCTGCCACCATCCCGATAAATTTTTCACGGACGGCAAAGCATTCGCCGTGGGCGTGGGTGTCACATCGCGTAGCTCACCGTCAATCGTCGGCACCGCCTACCAGCCGTTTATATTTTGGGACGGCCGGGCCGACAGCCAATGGATGCAGGCATTAGGGCCGATGGAGAGCAGTGTCGAACACGGGGGTTCACGCATGCAGTATGCCCACCTCATCGCCGACGACCCAGGCTATCGGCAAGCATACGAGAAATTATTTGGCGCTATGCCAGACTTATCAGATGAAAGCCGATTCCCACCCCAGGCTGGCCCCGTCGATAAACAGGCCAATCCGGAAACCGCCGCCGCCTGGGATAAAATGGCTGCGGCAGACCAGCAACAGGTATCACAGATTTATGCCAATATTGGCAAGACGATAGCCGCCTACGAACGCCTGCTAGTACCCGGGCCAGCACGCTTTGATGCCTATGCAGACGCGCTGACTGCTGAAGGAAAAGCTAACTATAAACTACTCACCCCGGATGAAGCTGAAGGACTCCGGCTATTTATCGGCGCAGGCCGTTGCACCGAATGTCACAATGGCGCGCTGTTTTCAAACGATGGCTTCCAGAATATTGGTACCCCCGGCGTAGCAGGCAAAGCCTTCGATTTCGGACGCTCGATTGGTGTCAACAAAGTCATCAAGGCCGAGTTTAATTGCACCAGCAGCTACAGTGATGCGGATAAAACTGACTGCACTGAATTGCGCTTCATCAAGCGTGTTGGCGATGATCTCGCCGGCAGCTTCAAGGTACCGGGGCTGCGCAACGTCACGCAGACAGCGCCCTATATGCATTCGGGTCAAATGGCTGACCTTGAAGAAGTCATGGATCATTACAACAAAGCACCGACACCTAAATTTGGTCACAGCATGTTGACCAAGCTGGATCTTGAACCCCATCAACTCGACCAATTAATCGCTTTTATGCATACGCTGGATAGCGAGGTCGCTGCCGCCGATAACTGGCTACAGCCGCCGCATGACAACCCATAACAATGACTACCAGGCTTGCAAGGAAACCTAATGACTATTTTCCCTAAGATCAAACGCCGTAACCTGTCACTCACAGCGGCAGCAGTGGCCGTTGCATTGAGCCTTGCCTCTCCCGGGGTCAGCTGGTCTGATGCAACCAGCGGAAAAGTGACGGCCCCGCTCAAGCCCGACGTGCCTTATTTATTTGTCGTCCACCAGGGGCGTTCGATCAAAATCGAACGTGACATCTATAACTCCTTTAAAGCAGGAAGCGATATCCGCGGGCAATTAATGCAGTCATCCGGAACCTGCCCACCCTTTTGTCTGCAAGCCTTAAAACTGGACGTTCCCGTCGACACCGTGGGCGAAGCCGAGATAGTGGATTTTATGCTGACCAAGATGCGCGACAACAAAGGCGTATTGGTTGACGTGAGGAGTAAAAGGACTTTCGATTACAGCACCATACCCGGATCGATTCATTATTTTATCCAGGATCTGCAAAAAGGCCCGGGCGATCCCGACTTTGACGCCATGCTGGAAGTGCTCGGCGCAGAGCGGCGCGGTGAAACGGGTTGGCTGGATCGCCAACTGGAAACAATTGGGCTGACCGGTAACGGCATGCTCACCAAAGACTGGGACTTCACTCACGCCAAAACATTAATTCTGTGGGGTAACAGCGCAACCGATGCGACTTCCATTACTGCCATTAAACTCCTGTTGTCCGCCGGTTACCCGGCAACAAAATTGAAATGGTATCGCGGCGGCATGGCCTCGTGGCAGTACTGGGGCTTTACCACTGTACGCACCGCCAAACGCAAATAAAAAAAGGCCGGGTTACCCCGGCCTTTCTTAATTCCCTCTAACGAATGAGGGACACTCTGGATACCCGGTTCTTAGAAACCAGTCAGGTAGTTCAGAGATTTAGCGCCATGTGGATCAGCTGCCGTGACTTCAGTACCGCCCATGCCAGCATCACACTGTTCAACGTAGTTTCCGCCATTATCACACAGGAAAAGCGTAGCGCCATTGTCCATCAGCTCAGTCTTGACGTAACGAGCATTACGACCAAATAACGTGGAGTAAACATCTACACCCGCAACCCGATCAATGTGGTTAAAACGGTCTGGACCGCCACTCGGACTACCAATCGCAGAAGTCGGACGTGGGCCGCGTGTTGTCCAGTACATACGGGTACCAAACTGTGAGCGGTCGATTACGTCAGGCGTTACATTGGTACGGCCCGATGCTGCGTCCAGATCGATCGTCTTGACCAATTTTGCGCGCCTCTGTCTTTTTGGATTCTTGATAATATGAAGTGTGCTATCAATACGCATGAGCTGCCAGACGAACTTACTTGTCAGACCTGCATACTGCGCACCATGTGCGTCACCACCGTACACCGGCAGGCTGTCATCAGTCGGCAGGGAAATACGCTTGATTGGCCCGTGTCTTTTACCCGCACGTTTGTATTTCCAGATGGAAATTTCTTCCGGATCGCCGTGCTTGTTGAAGCCATGCGTAATCCAGAGCGTACCCGTATTTGGGTTATTCACCAGACCACAACCGGCTGCCATCACATCGTTGAATGCATCCAGAATGGCCGGGTTAGTCGGATCGCTAACGTCAACAACAATAACACCACCTGTGTTTGTACTGGTCTGGGCAGCAATGTAGAGCAAGTTGCCATCCGTGCTGTACTGTGAGCAGATGTTGTTAGGGTTAGAGTCGATAGCCAGCATTGCGTCATAAGCTGCTTGTACTTTGGCTTTCAGATTAGGCCTGGCATTCAGTTTGGTAGAAAGCGGCAATTCGCCGGTTCTCCAGATACCGATACGGTTGTAAGTATCCGTTGCCATGTCTGCAGTGAACAGTGAGAAGTCACCATTGAAGATAGAGGCGCACTGAATCTGATCGTTCTGTGGGTTACCCCCACAGGCGTGAGAGGTGTTGCCTTTATCAGGGGCTGTATTACCTGAATTTTGAATGCCTCCCATACCATCATTGCCTAAGTAGGCGTCTACTGTGGAGGCTTGCAGCTCTGCAACTTCAGTCGGAGAGCCCGTACCTCCATTGGTTTTCCAGATTTCCATCCAGCCACCCAGGTACGTCAGTATTGTGCGGCTAGCAGGATCCAGACCGGCGTGGTTTGAAAAACCCATGATATGCATACGGACACTTTGGTGTTCCTGTACAGGAAGTGTGCCTGCAAACAGATCAACTTTAGACTCAACAGCGTCTACAGTCGGGTCGTTCAGATCAGACTGATCAAAGATGTGAGCCACACCCCCGATCTGGTCTACGGCCCAAAACTCGCCGAAGTTAAGGTGAAATGCTTGTGCATTGCCTGCGGCCATGCCGAGAGCAGCGGTCGTAGCGGTTGCTACCAGAGATTTATTGAACTTCATATTGTACTCCTCCTCCTATGTAGAGGTGATTAACTCGAGTTATTAGTTGTGTAAATCCGGTACAAACAGGCGCAGCGCATTTGGCGGGGGAAATAACCCGTCTACGAGAACCCTTCCGTGCATTAGATACTGCAATTCCAGTGCCAATTGGAATAATTTCAACATAGAAGCTGCCTGTTAACGATAATAGTCTTTTGTTAACAGATAGATAGATGAACTAATGAACAGATACTCTGTGCCTTTCGGGAACAGGGTTTGCGGAATATAATACGACAATACTGTCAGCTACTGACATTTTTGGAAGCCTTCTGCGACACAGCTCCGGCAGACTATAACGCCCCGCAAGCCAGTTGCCGGCGAACGGTAATAAGTTGATACGACTAGTTCTTAGCGAGTCAAATTTCTAAAACCTGGAGTTGGTGACTTTTTTGTCTAATCTACTACGGGGGCAATTGCACTACCCATCAGGCTCCTTGCTGTTATAAAAACGCTGGAATTTAACCTTATTCACAAATTTTACTGATAAAATTAATACATGCGC
>CAYPEL010000071.1:0-13298 GCA_964409635.1 uncultured Gammaproteobacteria bacterium
TCGCGCTGTTGTTGCTTTTATCTCAACAATGTTGAGTAAAGTGCTATAAGAGGAAATCGAGGGAAATCGGATAGGGTTTTGCAATGCAACATGAAGAATGCGTCATTGCAAGACCCCGTTGATGCATTCATTTTATAAATAGAGAGCATGGGACAGTGGAGAAGATTAACTGGAACGGAGAAGTAACATCAGTACAGCCGAGAATTCGGCTGAACCGTTCTTTCGATGAAAGAAATCATGGCTATCTGGGGTATTCACTTCGTATCGAGGGGGCTATCTCTGGAAATCCTCAAACCTTTTGGGTAGGCATCGGGAAAGCCGCCCAGGATAAGTATGAATTTCAGTGCGGTGTTACTGCTAACGGGAAGGCGCATCCTGTGCAGGATTCCCGTATCGAGTCCGTCGAGTATTACAAAGTTAGTGCTCTGTCTGTTTTGGGCCTATCCGAAGAAGCTCAGATAGGTGGACCACCCTGGCATGGGATATCACCCGGTCTCGACATCTACCGGTCACGGGGTCACCGAAGACTTTCGCCGAGAACCTATGAATCCAGGTGTTCCAGCTGTATTTGGGGCTGCAGGATGCCCGTCATCATCACCGTTGATCACTGGAACCCGGAACAGCGTCAATATCGTTTCGAAACATTTTGTTATGGCCCGAAATCCTGCCGTTTTTATAAGCCAGGTTCAACACGCAAAGTGCCCGGAAGGAAAGGCATGTCCTGGGAGGAGGAAGACTGGGTTGACGAGGAAGCAACTGCTCATCGGGAGCTTGATGAATAGCTCGGTTTCTGTGACTCGGTACAGCCTTCGAAGAATTGGGTCATGTCTTGCAATGAAGTGTTAATGCAAGACCTGGCCCTGATAAAACAAAGACTAACTCTATACCGTTACGCAGCATTACTGGAACGTTTACTCATATATTGTTCCAGTTCTTCAGAGCCACCGATATAATCACCGTTGATAAATATCTGCGGTACTGAAGGTGAACCCGCAACCGCTCGAAGCGTGGATTCATTGTAGTCGCGATTTAGTACCAGTTCCTCAAAATCTATATCTGCATCATGCAGGATACCTTTGGCATGGACACAGAATGGACAGCCTTCACGAGAAAAAACAGTAACGTCGATTGGCTTCTGGGCCTGGGGTGCCACATAAGCAAGCATCGTGTCTGCGTCTGAAACCTCGAATGGATCACCGGGCTGGTCAGGTTCGATGAACATCTTTTCGATGACGCCGTCTTTAACCAGCATGGAATAACGCCAGGAACGATCACCAAAGCCGAGATCGTTTTTAGGCACTAACAAACCCATGCCGCGTGTGAATTCGCCGTTGCCATCTGGCAGGAAAGTAAGGTTGTCGGCATGTTGTTCGCTACACCATTCGTTCATGACGAAGGCATCGTTCACTGACACACAAATGACATCATCAACTCCATGCTGCTTAAGAACAGGGGTTAGCTGGTTATAACGCGGTACATGTGTTGATGAGCAAGTCGGGGTGAAGGCACCCGGCAATGCGAATACAACAATGGTTTTACCCTCGAAAATATCCGCAGCGTTAACATCAACCCATGCATGATTTTGACGGGTATGGAATACAGCTTCTGGGATTCTCTTGCCTTCACGATTCTCAAACATAGGTTTCTCCGTAAACTTGGTATTTAACGAAATAATTTATGAGTACGGTTATTATTATCGGGCTAAACGGCCTATAAATGAAATCATTAAATTAAATGATTACGATTAATATTAACTATCAACTGTTTTTTGTGGTTTGTGTCTTTATAAGGGTGTCTGGTCAGGGAAATCGTGTTTGGTCTTACAATTAGACTTTGCCAGAAAAACGGGGTAAGAAAAAAACATCCTGGATAACCAATGTAGTATTAAATTTCATATTCACTCGCCAGCTCAACTGATTTTTCTAGAATTATAGGTGCGGATTTAGGCCAAATAAAATCGACGTTATGCCGGTGATCTATTCACCAAAGTCCAAAATATTAGTCAATTCTCCGGCGCTCTAAAAATACGCGTTTGTAACTACCTGTTACATATAGAAAATATATTTATGCCCGGTGTGGCATACGTCTTGCTTTTCCCACTGAGTAACTGAAACAGGGGACCTGAAAATGCCAGCCAAAGAAGACGATCTAGACCTGAGCGGTGAAGAAAAGTCAGCCGCAGAACCAAAAAAATCCAAGCTGATGCTGATTATCGGCATTGTGGTGTTGCTGCTCGGACTATCCGGTGGCGCCACCGCTTATTTTATGGGCATGCTCGGCGGCAATGGCGAGGTTGCTGAAGAGGGTGAAGCTGCTGAAGAGGAGAAGAAAGAAGTCGTCGCCAAACAACCTTTGAATTACATCCCTCTCGATCCGGCCTTCGTCGTGAATTTTGGTGATGAATCGGAAGTGCGGTTTCTGCAAGTCACTATAGAGTTGGGAACACGTGATAGAGATATGGTTGATCAGGTAAAGGAACATCGCCCCGCGATCCGCAACAATCTGGTGATGCTGTTCAGTAGCCAGGATCCGATGACTTTGAATACGCGCGAAGGTAAAGAAAAACTCCGTGAAGAAACGCTGGCCGAAGTTCAAAAGGTGATCGAGGAAGAAACCGGAGAACCGGGCATTGAAAATGTATTCTTTACCAGTTTTGTCATGCAATAAGGATTGGACGTGAACGATATTCTTTCACAGGACGAAATCGATGCACTGTTAAACGGTGTCGACGGCGGGGATGTAGAAACTGAAACTGATGTCGAACTCAATGACGGAGAGTTGTCGGCTTATGACTTTAATAGTCAGGATCGGATAGTTCGCGGCCGTATGCCGACCCTGGAGATGATTAACGAACGATTCTCCCGGTATTTTAGAATCAGTTTGTTTAATATGCTGCGCCGCAATGCAGAAGTGTCTGTCTCCGGTGTGCAGATGCTTAAGTTTGCTGAGTATGTGCATAGCTTATTTGTGCCGACCAGTCTGAACCTGATACGCATGCCGCCACTGCGGGGCACCTCGCTTTTTGTGCTTGAGCCGAAGCTGGTATTTTCAATTGTAGATAATTACTTTGGTGGTGGTGGAAAATTCCATACGAAGATTGAAGGGCGGGATTTTACACAAACGGAAAATCGCGTTGTGCGTTTAGTTCTGGAAGATATTTTCCGGGATTTGGCAAAGGCATGGGATCCGGTCATGCAACTGAATTTTGATTATCAGGGATCAGAAGTTAATCCAGATTTTGCCAACATTGTCAGCCCTACCGAAGTGGTTGTCGTCAGTACGTTTCACATTGAACTGGAAAATAGCGGCGGTGATTTACACGTCACCATGCCGTATTCGATGGTCGAACCCATCAGGGCGTTATTAGACGCCGGTGTACAGAGTGATAGGAGCGAAATTGATGATCGCTGGCAGCGTTCCATTAAACAGGAAATGAAGTCGGCGACCGTCGATATGAGCTCGACCTTCATGCAAACAACTATTTCCTTGCGCGAGTTGAATAATCTGCAAGCGGGAGATGTGATTCCAGTCGACCTGCCTGAACTGGTTACGCTGGAAGCAGAAAGTACACCAGTCTTTAAAGGAAAGTTTGGCATCCATAATGGTAATTGTGCCATCAAGATTGTAAATAAAATTCAACAATCAGAATGAGAGTTGATGTGTCTATCTGGAGAATTAGATGAGTGATGAAACAGCAAGCGCCGAGCCTGAAACGGAAGCTGAGGCCGAAGTAGCAGCAGACGCAGATGCAGATGCCGGGGCAGATTGGGGCGCTGCTATGGAAGAGCAACAGGCTTCCGAAACAGAAGCTGATCTGCCGACAGCGGAATTTGAAGAATTGGCTTCAGGCGGCGCTGGATTGGCGGACAGCGAAGCTAACCTGGACGTTATTCTGGACATACCCGTCACTATTTCTATGGAGATAGGCCGCACACGCATCAGCATCCGGAATCTATTACAGCTAAACCAGGGTTCCGTTGTCGAGTTGGATCGGCTGGCGGGTGAACCCATGGACGTGTTAGTCAATGGAACCCTTGTTGCGCATGGTGAAGTTGTGGTCGTCAACGAAAAATTTGGTATTCGTCTGACCGATGTAGTCAGTCCTGCTGAACGCGTCAGTAAATTACGGTAACGCTTCTGTGCATAAAATACTGCGTTATACAATTGCAATAGGTTTGGTCTTTATCAGCCGGCTTGTCTGCGCAGAGCCAGTAAAGCAGGCAAGCCCTGTTAATGCGGCGCCTGACCTGCTGGGATTTTCCAGTCTTATCCAGCTAACGCTGGGTATGTTTGCTGTACTCACACTCATAATGGGACTTGCCTGGTTATTGAAACGCAGTGGCCGCTTCCAGGTTGCCGCCGGTGGTAGCCTGAAAATTCTGGGCGGCCTCTCTATGGGTACGCGTGAGCGCGTGGTGCTGTTGCAAGTGGGTGATAAGCAGCTCCTGGTTGGTGTGGCGCCGGGTTCAATTAAAACCCTGCACGTGCTGGATACGCCACTGGTTACAGGAAACCAAGCAGTTGCCGGCAATTCTAGTTTTGCTAAACAGCTCGGTGCAATGCTGGGTGGGAATAAAGTCGCATGAGAATTTTATCCTTTTTAGTAGTCATGATGACCAGTCTGTTACCCGCGCTGGTGACTGCTGAACCAGGATTTGCAGCAGTAACGGTCGAGCCATCAGCCGATGGCGGGCAAACCTACAGTGTAACGCTTCAGGTGCTGGCGTTTATGACGGCGCTGAGTTTTCTGCCGGCGGCCTTAATGATGATGACCTCATTCACACGTATTCTTATTGTGTTGGCGATACTCCGCCAGGCGCTGGGAACGATGCACGCACCTTCAAACCAGGTGTTGATCGGACTGGCCCTGTTTTTGAGTTTGTTCATCATGATGCCGGTATTTGATGAAGCTTATAGTGATGCGGTTGAACCTTATTTGCAGGGTGATATTAATGCGCAGGAAGCGGTTAAACGTGCAGCGGTTCCTTTCCGTGGTTTTATGATGGCTCAAACCCGTGATACAGATCTGATGATGTTTTCAGAAATTTCGGGCGAAAAGGATTTTAACGGGGCTGATGATGTGCCTTTCACTTTATTAATGCCGGCGTTTGTAACCAGCGAATTAAAAACCGCCTTTCAGATCGGATTCCTGGTGTTGATCCCGTTCCTGGTGATTGATCTGGTTGTTGCCGCCGTATTAATGTCGATGGGCATGATGATGTTGTCACCGATGATTATTTCGCTGCCCTTTAAAATTATGCTGTTTGTGCTCATCGATGGCTGGGCACTGATCTTGGGCACCCTGGCAGCCAGTTTTACGATCTAAAGTAATAGTATGACTCCAGATACCGCAATCGATATCGGCAGACAGGCAATGGAAGTAACCGTGTTGTTGTCTGCTCCATTGTTAATATCCGCGCTCTTGGTTGGCCTGGTTATCGGCATGCTGCAGGCGGCCACTCAGATCAATGAAATGACGCTGACGTTTGTTCCCAAATTGATGGTAGTCGTTCTCGTCCTGAATTTTGCGGGCCCGGCCATGCTGGAAACCATGCTGGGGTATACCACCCAATTAATAAAGAGCATTCCCGAATTAATCGGGTAACACCGGACACTTGATAAAAAAGGGAATGCAGTGGCCGGCACAATTATCCTGACGAGTTCGGAAATTATTGGCTGGGTAAATAGCCTGTTCTGGCCGTTTACCCGGATTGCGGCAATGGTCGTTATTGCACCGATATTTGGTGCGAAAATGATACCCGTCCGGGGCCGGTTGATACTGGCTTTATTGTTAACCGTGGTGGTCGCGCCGCTGTTGCCGGAAGTACCGGCGATTAATCCGTTATCGGTTGAGAGTGTTTATATTACGTTACAGCAAATGCTGATTGGACTGGTGCTGGGTTTCAGTTTACAGCTGGTTTTTGCTGCGATAGTACTTGCAGGTCAGCTTATGGCCATGGGGATGGGGCTGGGTTTTGCATCCATGGTCGATCCGCAAAATGGTGTCCAGGTTCCGGTTATTGGTCAATATTATGCTGTTACCGCGACCTTGGTGTTCCTGGCACTGAATGGTCATTTGATGTTAATCCAAATGGTTGTGGACAGTTTCCAGTTTTTCCAGATTGGTACAAATGCCCTGACTCGCGAGTCACTCAACACCATCGCACACTGGGGCAGCCGGTTATTTGCGGATGCGCTTATGGTTGCATTACCGGTCGTGACTTCGGTCTTGCTGGCAAACCTGATCTTCGGTGTGGTCAGCCGTGCTGCACCCCAATTGAATGTCTTTGGCGTCGGTTTTCCGGCTGTCATGACACTGGGTTTCATTGCGTTGACCTTTGCCATCGGCAACCTTTTGCCGCAAATGCAAGGCATGATCGATAGCGCGCTAGTAGCAGTAAACCAATTAGCACAGGCAGGGCGCTGATATGGCTGAGAACGAGGACGGCCAAGAACGTACCGAACAGGCGACCCCCAAACGCCTGGACGATGCCCGCAAAAAAGGCCAGGTTCCGCGTTCCCGCGAACTGGCCAGTCTGGGCATGATGGTTATGGCTGCAGTCAGTTTAAGCGCGATGGGTGGAGGCATGGTCAAAGGCCTGGCTGATGTTGTACGTATGAGCCTGGATGCAGACCGGGCAAGAATTTTTAACCCCACCGGCGGCCTGGATCTGCTGATAGATATGTTGATGCGATCATTTTGGATCTTGCTGCCATTTTTAAGTGTCATGATGGTGACGGCGATTGTTGTATCAGTGGTGCTGGGCGGTGTTGCATTCAGCCTGCAGGCAATTGCATTCAAACTAAATAAAATCAATCCGCTGAGTGGGCTAAAACGTATTTTTGCAGTGCGTGGTCTGGTTGAAATGTTCAAATCACTGCTCAAGTTTATTCTGATTGGATCAGTTGGGTTGGGTCTCATGGCGCACTTTTCCTCGCATATCGTCGGCCTCGGCAGGCAGTCGATTGAGTCAGGGCTGTCGGATAGTGGGCATATGCTCGCCTGGTCTTTTATCCTGTTAAGCACCACGCTGATTCTGATTGCTGCGATCGATGTGCCTTTTCAACTTTGGGATCACGCCAAGAAACTCAAAATGACGCATCAGGAAATCAAGGACGAAAATAAAAATATAGAAGGTAAGCCGGAAGTTAAATCCAGAATTAGGACGATGCAGCGGCAGATTTCACAAGGCCGCATGATGGCTGAGATTCCAACCGCCGATGTCGTCATTACCAACCCTAGCCACTATGCCGTTGCGCTGCGTTATGACGCCGGCAAAATGGCAGCACCTATTGTAGTTGCAAAAGGTCTCGAGCTGGTGGCAGGCCATATACGTACGGTTGCAGAAGCCAATGGCGTGCCTTTATTTGAAGCTCCGCCATTGGCGCGTGCCTTGTATTACAGCACTGAAATTAATGCACCGGTTCCAGCTGGTTTGTATCTGTCGGTAGCCCAGATACTGGCTTATGTTTACCAGCTAAAGGCATCCAGGCAGGCTGGATCAGCGCCGAATAGGCCGGACAAGTTTGAAGTGCCTGATGAGTTTTACCAGGGTAAATAAATCAGATGTTGCCTAGTAATTTATTAATACAACGAAGGACAGAACAGAGATTAATATGACAACCCAAACAGCCACTTTCTCATTCAGTGACTTAAGCCAGGCAGGCATCGGTGCGCCTGTATTGCTGATTTTGATGCTGGCAATGATTATATTGCCAATACCGCCACTCGCACTGGACATGCTGTTTACGTTCAATATCACCATGTCACTGGTGATTTTAATGGTGACAGTTTATGCGCTACGGCCACTTGAATTTGGTGTTTTCCCGACGGTCTTGCTGATCACCACTTTGTTGCGCCTGGCGCTTAATGTGGCTTCCACGCGCGTCGTGCTGCTTGAAGGTCATACCGGCACAGCTGCAGCGGGTAAAGTAATCGAGGCATTCGGCGAATTCGTGGTCGGCGGCAACTACGCCGTTGGCCTGGTGGTGTTTTCGATTCTGGTGATTATCAACTTTGTGGTGGTCACCAAGGGTGCAGGTCGTGTCTCTGAAGTCAGCGCCCGGTTTACTTTGGATGCCATGCCTGGCAAACAGATGGCGATTGATGCGGATTTAAATTCTGGCCTGATTACACAGGACGAAGCGCGTGCCCGGCGCGAAGATGTTTCCAAGGAAGCTGATTTTTATGGCTCTATGGATGGCGCCAGCAAGTTTGTCCGCGGCGATGCGATCGCCGGTATTCTTATTCTGTTTATAAATATTATCGGTGGTCTGGCGATAGGTACGCTGCAGTTTGATATGGCGTTCGGTGATGCCATGCGTAACTACACCTTGTTAACCATTGGTGATGGTCTGGTTGCCCAAATTCCTTCATTGGTGTTGTCATCGGCAACAGCGATTATCGTTACCCGGGTTTCCAGTGAACAGAAAATGTCTGATCAGATCATGAAACAGCTGTTCGGTAATCCGATGGTGTTGGCCACGTCTGCGGGCATCATCGGCATCATGGGGCTGGTGCCTGGTATGCCAAATATGGCTTTCCTGACGATTGCTGGTCTGGCAGGGGGTTCGGCCTGGTATATCAAACAACAACAACTCGTCGCCCCGCAAGTCGATGTGGTTGAAGCGGAACCTGAAGAAGCTCCGGAAAACCGTGACCTGAACTGGGAGGATGTCGGACCGGTTGACATCATAGGACTGGAAGTCGGTTACCGCCTGATCCCGTTGGTCGACCGTTCACAGGGTGGGCAGATGATGGATCGTATCCGCGGTGTGCGTAAAAAATTATCCCAGGAACTGGGCTTCCTGGTGCAGCCAGTACACATTCGTGACAACCTGGAACTTTCACCTACCGCTTACCGTATTTTATTAATGGGCGTGCCGGTCGGTGAAACTGAAATTTATCCTGACCGTGAGCTTGCTATCAATCCAGGCCGGGTTTATGGCGACCTGCAAGGGCAGGCGGCAAAAGACCCGGCGTTCGGTCTGGATGCCGTGTGGATATCACCGGCGGAGCGTGAAAACGCGCAGGCCCTGGGTTATACCGTGGTCGATGCCAGTACGGTAGTTGCAACACACCTTAGCCAGTTGTTACAGCGCCATGCTCACGAGCTAATTGGCCATGAAGAAGTACAGCAATTACTCGACATGCTGAAAAAGACCGCGCCAAAACTAGTCGAGGATCTGATTCCAAACGTGTTGACCGTCGGTACTGTGCTCAAAGTGCTGCAAAACCTGCTCGAAGAACGCATACCCGTCAGAGATATGCGGACAATTGCCGAAGTTCTCGCCGAACGCGCACCCGCGAGTCAAGATCCTGACGTCTTGACGGCCGCGTGCCGTATCGCCTTGGGGCGGTCAATTTTACAGAATATCAATGGGATAGAGGCAGAAGTCCAGGTGATAACGCTCGATCCTGCACTGGAACAGTTATTGCAGCAGAGCATCCAAGCTGTAGCCGGAGGTGGCGCCGGACTTGAACCCGGGCTGGCAGAGCGGATGCATCGCTCACTGTCAGAAAGCACCCAGCGGCAGGAAGCTGGCGGTCAGCCAGCCATCCTGTTGGTAGCGCCACCACTGCGGCCCTGGTTGGCGAGACTGGTGCGGCACAGCATACCTGCGCTGAATGTGCTGGCTTATAACGAAATACCGGATAGCAAGCAGATCAAGGTAGTGGCGAATATCGGTGCAGATGCACCTGGGATTAGCGAACAACAAAACGAAACATTGACGGCATGACACAGAAAATAAGCAAACATATCAGGCATCGCAACAATGTCATAACAGGCGGGGTGGCCTCATGAATATAAGCCGTTTTACTGCACCTGATATGCGTCAGGCAATCCGCCTGGTACGGGATTCATTGGGCCCGGAGGCGGTGATTATTTCCAATCGAACGGTTGGCGATGGGATTGAGATTATTGCGGCAATTGATTACGACGAATCCCTGTTTCAGGCGACTCAACCAGAGCCTGTTCACAGTGAAGAAGAATTACCAACCCGTCAAGACGATCCTACTGAAATAGATGCCAACGCAGTTCAATCGGAACGCCTGGTTGTCGAAAAAACCAAGGTCCCGGATACGGCTCCAGTGCCTGAAGAAATAATACAAATTGCAGCGCGGCAAGCGGCTGATACGGAACCTGCCATTGATGAAGTCCGCAAAGAAATTCAAGAACTGCGCGACTTACTGGAAAATCAATTAGCGCATTTTGCCTGGGGCGAAATGAAACAGACTCAACCTGTCCATGCCGATTTATTGCGCAAACTAAAACGGCTGGAGCTTGATAGCTCGCTGATAGACAAACTGACTGCATCTGTCACTGAAACAGATGATCCCGAGGATACCTGGACACAAATCCTGGAAGAACTCGCCGGCCTGTTACCTGTGACTGAGGACGACCTGATTAATGAAGGTGGGGTGATCGCCCTGGTAGGTCCGACAGGCGTTGGAAAAACCACCAGTCTGGCAAAACTCGCCGCACGTTATGTTTTACGTTATGGGCAGCGCAATGTGGCGATGGTGACTACAGATTGTTACCGCATTGGTGCCTATGACCAGTTAATGACCTTTGGCCGGATACTGGGTATTCCGGTTCAGGTGGCATCCGGCAGTGAAGAACTGAGCACCCGGCTGCATGGACTGTCAGACAAACGGCTGGTGCTGGTGGATACCGCGGGCATGAGCCAACGGGATATGCGCTTACACGATCAACTGGCCGCACTAATTGATAGTGGCGTATCCGTCCGCCCACTGCTGGTGCTGTCTGCAACTTCCCAACGGTCAGTACTGGAAGAAACCATCAGTGCCTTCAGTTGCACGACACTGGCCGGCGCCATTGTTACCAAGGTCGATGAAACAACCAGCTTAGGTGGCGTGTTATCCGTACTGATCAATAAACATCTGCCACTGGCCTATGTCGCCGATGGCCAGCGTGTCCCAGAAGATATGCACCTGGGGCGTGCGGGAAAACTGGTGCAGCGTGCGGCAGAGATATCCACAGCAAGAGCATATCCCGAAGATTCAGCAATGGCTGAGCAGTATGGAGAGGTCGTGGTTAATGCTGTTATCTGAAGTTAAGCTGGATCAGGCCAGCGGGTTAAGGCGCATGGCGAACCCGCAGCCAGTAAAGGTGATTGCCGTCACCAGTGGTAAGGGCGGGGTAGGGAAGACCAATGTATCGGTTAATCTATCGGTGTCGCTGTCTGAAGCTGGCCGGCACGTTATGTTAATGGATGCCGACCTGGGCCTGGCTAACGTCGACGTGATGTTGGGCATGAATCCCCGTGTAAATCTGTCACATGTCATAGCCGGCGAGTGTTCACTGGAAGAAATCATCCTGCGTGGTCCTGCCGATATTATGGTGGTGCCCGCGTCCTCTGGCGTTAAACGCCTGTCCGAACTGAATACCGTAGAACACGCTGGATTAATTCGCGCATTTAGTGAACTCAATCACACTATTGACACGCTGGTCGTGGATACTGCTGCAGGTATTAATGAAAGTGTTATCAGTTTCAGCCGCGCGGCACAGGAAGTTGTGGTAGTGGTCTGCGATGAACCGGCTTCTATCACTGACGCTTATGCACTGGTCAAAGTATTGAACAGAGATTACGGGCTGCAGCGTTTTAGAGTGCTTGCCAATATGGTCAGCACTGCCCAGGAAGGGCAGGAACTATTCAGGAAAATGCGGCGTGTTACCGACCGTTACCTGGATGTGACACTTGAGTATATCGGCTCAGTGCCGCATGACGATTATTTAAAAAAGGCAGTGCGGAAACAGCGGGCAGTTGTCCATGCGTATCCACGCTGCCGTGCATCAATGGCGTTCAGAACCCTGGCGCAGAAAGTAGAAAAATGGCCGGCGCCAAGTGTAGCCGGTGGTCACCTGGAATTTTTTGTCGAGCGGCTGATCCAGTCGAGACGTGAACTAATGGAGATATCAGCATGAATGGAGCAGCGATGTATGCCACCAACCGGGATGCAGAATGTGAAGATTTGGTGATTAAGCATTCTGCATTGGTCAAACGTATCGCTTTTCACCTGATGAGCCGGTTGCCGCCGAGTGTGCAGGCAGATGATCTCATCCAGGCGGGAATGATGGGGTTGCTTGAAGCTTCACGAAATTATGATGCGACTCAAGGGGCTAGTTTTGAGACCTATGCAGGTATCCGCATCCGTGGTTCCATGCTCGATGAAATACGCCGCACGGACTGGACACCACGCTCTGTTCACCGTAAAGCGCGTCAGGTTGCAGAAGCCGTCCGGCAGATTGAAAATGAATTCGGACGCGATGCACGCGATGTAGAAGTTGCTGAGAAACTGGGCATGGGCCTGCATGAATATCACCGTATCCTCCAGGATTCGACGGGATGTCGGATTTTCAGCATAGACGATGGCGGTTTGTTTGGTGATGATAATGCCCAGCAAATTCCAAGTGGTGATGGCAATGAACCATTGGAAAACTTGCATCACTCGCATTTCAAAGCGGCTCTGGCCGAATCTATATCCGGCCTGCCTGAACGTGAACGCCTGGTGATGGCCATGTATTACGACGAAGAATTGAACCTGCGTGAAATCGGTGAAGTGCTTGGCGTTAGTGAGTCCCGCGTTTGCCAGATTCATGGCCAGGCTTTGATCCGTCTGCGCGCCCGCATGACGGAATGGGTTGGCGAGTAATGCGCAAATAAGCGTATTGCCAGAATCCACCTGACAGGGTTGTCCAGTCGTGAATACGGATATGAAAATCCTCGTTGTGGAGGATCTCTCCACGCTACAGCAAGTGACTATGGACACGCTGCGCCAGCTCGGCTTCAGCGACTGTCGCCAGACCGGAGACCCGAATACCGCGCTGTCAGACCTGGCTTGTGCCGACTATGGTTTGTTGCTAGTCGATTGGGACATGCCAGGCCTGTATGGAATTGAATTGCTGCGGGCTATCAGGGGCAGCAGTAGCCTGTGTTCAATCCCCGTGCTGATGGTAACCAACGATGCGGGACGGGATAAGCTTACCGAAGCCGCCGGTTCGGGTGTGAATGGCTATCTCGTCAGGCCTTTTAGTGCGCAGCAGTTGATGGAAAAGATTAAAAGTATATGTGAGGAAATTAGAGCTGACGTAGTGTAGTGCGCTCTTTTAATACGTACGTTGCTTGTGCGACACATTATTTGCAGACCCGCTGTGAATACAACCTGTACGCTCAGCGGCTGCCTCCCTGCTGCCGATGATCTGCAAATAAAGTGTCGCACAAGCAACGTACTGCCTCGTGTGTAGGTTCGAATATATTCATGGCTATTAGGG
>CAYPEL010000072.1:0-13256 GCA_964409635.1 uncultured Gammaproteobacteria bacterium
AAGTCTTGTGCAGCCGGTGTGATGCCCACCTGGGCCATGTCTTTGAAGATGGGCCCGAGCCAACCGGCTTGAGATATTGTATCAACTCTTTGTCTCTTGAGTTGGAAAAGAAAGACAAATGAGAAATGTTTTTTACTCTTCAACGCAGCGCTGTACGCCATACTGTAAAATGGTAACAGCTAATTCAATATTGAGGGGCTGCAGGATCTTTAGTGATCACTGGCTGTCTTTATCTGAGTCTTTAGCAAGTTCGGCGGCGGTTTTTTCCAGCTTCTTGAGCCTTTCCCGGTTGCCTTTTATAGCCCGTTGAATGTTGTCCCTGACATCATCGTCTGATTTCTTTAGCTTCCCTTCTAAATCATTTATTGCGATGAGTAGTGCGCGTTTTTCCTCTTCAATCTTATCAGCTCGCTCAGCTTTATCGAACATGATTTCCTCGGCAATTGAGGCGCTATCAGCTGAGGGATGAGCAACTGGAGGCGGGATGATGCGCTGATCTTCAGAGATTCGGCGCTGCGCCATGAAAGCAGGTGATACGATTTCGATATTATGATCATGCAGGACATCGAGTACAAAACAGTATAATTCAGAACGCGTCGTTATCAACGCAGCTACATCTTCCAGTACGCCCGAAATCTGGTACGTCACCGAATAGTCGCCGAGCTCTGTAATGTGTACAAAGGGGTCTTCCAGTCCGCTTTGGCTAGCGGCGTCAAGCATAAGACGTTTGACTTGCAAGTGATGAATCTCATAACCCAGTGATAGTGAAACCGAAACAATAGCGCCGGAACGCTGGGTCGTGGCAATGGGATGGGTGATCAAAAAAGTATTTGGAATAGAAATGAGATTACGTTTTTCAGACTGGATTTCCGTATCAAACAAACCACGCTCGACGACTCGTCCAAAATGATCACCGACTCTTATGAAGTCACCGATTCCGAATGGCTTGTTAAACCTAAGCACCAGACCAGCGAATAGATTGGCTACAACCGTTGTGGAGGAGAACGCTAAAACACCTGACAAAAGCAAGCCAAAGAGGCCGATGAGCTGATTACGCGAGCTTTCATTGATGGGTAAATTCAGAACTGTAATTAACAACACCACCAGCGTAAGCCCCAGCATAATTAATTGCCGGGGGAAAAGCCGTTCACTCTCGATTACGCCGTGTTTAGCAATCAACAGCCAGTGCATGGCCCAGAGTAGGCCAACTAAAATGATCGTGAGAAACAAAAAAGGAAGAAATGAATCAATCAGCTGATAAATTGCATCAAACATTCTGTTTTATCCACACTAATAAAGCCTTAACCAAATAAAATACGCATTCAGAACCACCAGGTTATAGTCAGTCGATCCGATAAACAGCCGATAAACTATATTGCTCCCCTGGTTCGATTGTAACAATGTCAGGGCCTGCGTTGGTGGTTTCAACGCAGAGCATCCGTGGGTAATCGTTATCTCCCAGATCAGCCATACTCGCAGCGATTTCTTTCCAGGGGTTCCAGACAACGGTACTGGTACTGCCGTTTGACTGTATCCGTATCATTCTTTCCAGCACAGGATCATGAATAACCAAGTCGTTGCTGACGCCCGTATAAATACGGTCTACTTCACTACTGATAGTCACTGCACCCTGCTGGACTTTTTCATTGTCCTGGTCGACCTTATCGATATATGTCTTGCCTTCGAGGCCGGTGACACTCGCTTGTGAACTATCGCCTACATTAAAGTAAGTATGTAATGCCTGGGTCAGTTGCATCGGCCCATTCCCGGTATTGAACGTGGTTAATGTCATTTGTAAATTTTCACCCACGTCAATATCCAGCCGGGCTTCCACATTGCCCTCCCAGAACGCACGCGTCGTATCGTTTAGTTTTAAGCCAAGGCTGAGGCGTATTGAAGCATTTTTTTCTGCCGCCGTGTCAAGCAGGTTCCACTGACTGGTGCGCGCAAAACCATGTGCGGGCCGCCCTTTGTTTGCCGGGTCTGGCCCAAACCAGGGCCAGCATACCGGTATTCCGCCTTTGATCGCCTTGCCTTTTGCATAATAGGCATGATCACTGAGAAACAGTAGGTCGTCTGCGGCTTTAAGCGGTTTATAGGACAGTACCTGACCGCCGTATAACGAAATTTTTGCCGTGGCCTGTGTGCTGCGGATGTTAGCGTAAATAAAATCAGCTTTATCTTGGGTGAATTCAATCTGATTTGTGATTCCGAAATTTTTATTTAGATCTTTTGTTTGCATTTATTTTCTCAAAAAATATAGGATTTTTTTAAACCCCGCTCTCAGGGGGAGCGGGAAGATGGGGCAACGAGGACTCATGGTTCGGTACTAGTCATACCAGGTTATTCACCACATCGATCGCTTCGCTAAAGCGTAATACTGGAGACACTTTTATCCCGTCCATAGCGGATTTTGGTGCATTTGCTGAGGGGACTATAGCCTGTTTAAAGCCGAGCTTAGCCGCTTCACGCAGGCGTTCCTGGCCATTGGGAATGGGCCGTATTTCGCCAGCGAGTCCGACTTCGCCAAATACAATTAAGTCAGTCGGCAAGGGTTTGTCACGGAAACTGGAAAGAACGGCAAGCAACACCGGCAAGTCAGCTGCGGTTTCACTGACACGCACGCCGCCGACAATATTCACAAATACATCCTGGTCGCTCATGTGTATACCACCGTGGCGGTGCTGTACTGCCAGCAGCATAGCTAGCCGGTTCTGTTCGAGACCCAATGTGACGCGGCGCGGATTGGATAGCTGACTATCATCTACCAGCGCTTGCACTTCGACCAACAAAGGCCGTGTGCCTTCCATAGTAACCATCACCACACTGCCGGCGACCGGTGCTTCATGACGCGACAAAAAAATAGATGAAGGGTTGCGAACCTCCTTGAGTCCTTTGTCTGTCATGGCGAAAACACCGAGTTCGTTGACTGCGCCATAGCGGTTCTTAATAGCACGTACTACACGATAGCGTTCTCCCGCATCGCCTTCAAAATATAATACCGTATCAACCATATGCTCCAGTACTCGCGGGCCTGCCAGTGTTCCTTCTTTTGTGACATGTCCGACGAGGAATAAAATAGTGCCGGTTTGCTTGGCAAAACGCACCAGTTGTGCAGCGCTTTCTCTTACCTGCGCAACTGAACCCGGCGCAGATTGCAACACCGTCGTGTATACGGTCTGTATAGAATCGATGACCATCACGCCTGGTGTTTCCTTACGCGCCGTTTCCAGGATCGTCTCTACAGATGTTTCTGCATACAGCTTTAAACTGCCCGCATCGATACCCAGCCGTTGGGCGCGCATAGATATCTGCTCGGGGGACTCTTCTCCGGTGACATACAAGGCTGAAAGCTTTTTCGAAGACGCTGCCAGCGCCTGCAATAACAGCGTGGACTTTCCAATCCCCGGGTCACCGCCGATGAGAACCACTGACCCTGAAACCAGACCGCCCCCCAACACCCGGTCCAACTCAGCAATACCGATGCTGTACCTGGCTTCCTGACCCGGTTCGACGTCTGATAACTTATGTACACGGCTACCTGCCGCACCCGCATATCCCGCAAAACGATTACCCTTGCCCGCCGTATCAACGACTGCAAGCGTTTCAATCAGGGTATTCCAGGCGCCACAGTCGCCACACTGCCCGGCCCATTTGTTCGATTGGGCGCCGCATTCTGTGCAGCTGTACAAAGTTTTTGATCTCGCCATCCCTGCTAAGCCTCTAAACTTTTAATTATATTCACGCTCAACCCTTGCAGTCACACCACACAATAATGCATAACCAATGGTTCCGGCCTGGTGTGCAATTTCATCCACAGACAGGCCTTCGCCCCATAACACAACGGGATCACCAGGCTCAGCATTAGGGTATTGAGTCAGGTCAATAGTAATCATATCCATAGAAACACGGCCAACCAACTCGCAAGTTTGACCATTGACTAATACAGGCGTACCTGTAGGTGCATGACGCGGATAGCCATCGCCATAACCAATCGCCGCAACACCGATCCGCATAGCGTTGGGACAGCGAAAGCTACCACCATAACCAACCGCCTCGCCTGCGTTGCGCAGCTGAACTGCGATTATTTCAGTGCTAAGCGTCATTACAGGTTTCAGCTTTACTGGACATTCAATGCCATAGGCAAAGGGTGATGAACCATACAACATGATACCCGGCCGAACCCAGTCATATTGCGCCTCAGTCCGCGTCAATAAACCTGCTGAGTTTAAGAGTGAACATTGGCTGGGCTGTTGCTGCACAATCGTGTTAAATCTTACAATCTGCTCACTGGTTTCTGGACGATCCGGTTCATCGGCACAGGCGAGGTGCGACATCCAGCCAGGCTTGCCGTTGATACAGGTGATGGCCGCCAGCCGGTTATACAGCAGCTGCGCTTGCTCCGGGGGGACACCTAGCCGGTGCATACCCGTGTCCGCTTTCAGCCACACAGGCAGTTGGTTTTTTATACGCGCTTTTTCAAGCCAGGCAAGCTGAATTTCATTGTGAATAACCAGCTGAAATTGGTGCTGATCAACCTGATGCAATTCGTCTTCGCCGAACACACCTTCCAGTAATACGATCGGCTTAGTGACACCGGCTTGCTGCAATACTAATGCTTCCTCAATGGAAGCCACGGCAAAGGCGTCTGCATCCTCTAGCGCCTGCGCAACCTGTGCCATTCCATGGCCGTAACCGTCCGCCTTGATAACTGCCATTACGCTGCTGTCTGCTGCAGCCTGCTTTGCGAGATTAAAATTGTGTTGCAAGGCAGAAAGATCAATGCACGCCCGCACAGGCCGCGTCATTCATAGCTCTCTTCATAGAACGAATTAGAAGTGAAACTTTCAAACCGGGTATGCTGACCTAAGAATGTCAGGCGGCGCATGCCGATCGGGCCATTACGCTGCTTGCCAATGATGATCTCAGCGGTTCCCTTATCCGGACTTTCTTCGTTATACACTTCGTCACGATAGATAAACATGATGACATCTGCGTCCTGCTCGATGGCGCCTGATTCGCGTAAATCTGACATAACCGGACGCTTATTGGGCCGTTGTTCAAGACTACGGTTTAGCTGCGAGAGTGCAATCACCGGTACACTGAGTTCCTTGGCCAAGGCTTTCAGGTTGCGGGATATTTCCGAAATTTCCGTGGTCCGGTTTTCCTTGCTACCCGGCACCTGCATCAATTGCAGGTAATCGATAACAATCAAACCCAGGTCGTGTTCACGTTTCAAGCGCCGGGCACGGGCACGCAGATCGGTTGGCGAAAGTGCGGGCGTATCATCAATAAACAAAGGTGCTTCCGCCAGGATACTGACCGCCGAGGTTAATCTCGGCCAATCATCATCATCGAGTTTACCGGTGCGCATCTTGTGCTGATCGATCCGGCCTAACGACGACATCATGCGCATGGCCAGTTGATCGCCGGGCATTTCCATACTGAACACCGCCGTGGTGATCTTGTTTTTGATTGCCGCGTGCTCGGCAATATTCATCGCGAACGACGTCTTACCCATAGAAGGCCTGCCAGCCACAATAATCAGATCAGACGGCTGCAATCCAGCGGTCATCTCGTCCAGATCAGAAAAGCCCGTTGATACGCCGGTTATCGGATTATCCTGGTGGAACAGCGTATCGATGCGGTCGACCGCCTTACTCAACAAATCTTTGATATTGGCAAATCCGGAGCCACGGCTGTTGCCCTGTTCGGCGATACGAAACACCTGCTGCTCGGCCTGATCCAATAGCTCTGGTGATTTACGCCCTTCAGGCTGGTATGCACTGTTAGCGATCTTTGTACCCACCTGCGCTAACTGACGTAACACGGAATTCTCACGCACGATATCAGCATAAGCACGGATGTTGGCTGCGCTGGGTGTATCCTTGGCCAAGCTCCCCAGGTAGGGCATGCCACCGGCATCGTCCAGCAGGCTCTGTCCATCGAGCCATTCGGATAAGGTAATCACATCACAGGGCTTGCCTTCATCGATAAGCTTGGCAATTGCCCGGAAAATCAGCCGGTGATCGCGCCGGTAAAAATCTTCTTCGCAGACCACATCGGCAATCTGATCCCAGGTTTCGTTATCCAGCAGCAAACCGCCCAGCACCGACTGTTCGGCCTGTATCGAGTGCGGGGGGACTTTAAGGCGATCACCTTCAAATTCGACGGGGGCTATTTGAGAAACCGGGTCAGACATCGATGCTCCGTTACGCAATGTGCAGATAAAGTTGAACCTACTGCGGCCGTCTAATGCATTGACTACCCTCGCTACGGTTCAACTGATTTTTCTAGGTTGAAGCATACTCGTTTTTTATAACCGCTCAAGTAAGCAAAATACAGGCCTTGCACCTGCAATAAATAACTTGATTTTACGAACCTATCAGAAATCAGCAGTTTGCTAAAAGACGTTCATGTCATTCCAGCCAACTGCTGATTAAAATGTAGCCAGAATTTATTCGGCTTCGATGACCAGCTTAATTTCAGTATCTACATCTGAATGCAGATGCAGCGTGACAGGAAACTCGCCCAGCATACGGAAGGCACCTTCCGGTAAACGGATTTCACTGCGCTCGACAGCAACACCCGCCGCCGTAACGGCTTCAGCAATATCATGTGTGCCAATTGAGCCGAACAGCTTACCTTCTTCACCCGCCTTAGCGGTAATAGTCACTGCCATATCAATGAGTTTGTCACGCCGTGCAACCGCAACCGCCAGCGTATCTGCCGCTGTTTTTTCCAGTTCGGCACGGCGAGCTTCAAACAGTTTGATCTGCTCTTCAGTCGCCGGTGTCGCTTTCCCGCTTGGGATCAAAAAGTTACGCCCGTAACCAGATTTAACATTTACCCGGTCACCCAGATTACCCAGGTTGTCCACTTTTTCCAGCAGAATAATTTCCATCGTCTACCCCACACTCAAGGAGTTATAGTAAATTTAAGTTTTTTGTACCTTGCTACGAAAGTCCACCCAGGGATCTATTGCACCCAGTACAACAACCATTAACAAAACTTGTGGTAATACACCCATCAGGACGTACAACCCGATCAACCAACCGCGATGCAGGCCACGGCCAGCAAAAACCGCATGTATCATCGCCAGCCCTGCCAGTAAAAAGGGCATCATCATTACCAGCGCCAGTTGCAACGACAAGCTGCTTACCCAGCCTGCATTCAATGTTGCCACTGCAAAAATCAATAGCCCCGCCAACGAGACGGGTTTACCCAGCCGCAGCGCATAGAATTCCTCGCGCAGACCACCCGGATGCACGAGCAATGACTGCCACCAGCGGCCTATTAGCAGGCTAACCAGGCAGGCGAATACCATGCCGGCAGCTATCAATCCGGTCATTGCTGTTGGCAGCTGCTCAGCTAATTTGAGCATCTGCTGCTGCTTGCCCGCTAGCTCCGGCTTCTCGTTCAGCATCTGCACCAGAGGCTTAAGCTGCTGTGACCACCAGGCAACCGGATCACCCATGGCAATGGTAACCAGAACCACCACCAACGCCATAAACCCAGCCAACGCCAACACCGACCAGGCTAGCGACCCTGTACCTCGAAGTATAATGGCCGCCAGCCAAACCGGCAGCCAATAAACCAACATCGCCAAGCCGGGGAAAAATTGGCCCACCACCATAAGCGATAGACCGCCCAGCATTAGCACTGAACCCGCCAGCACCATCAGTCCGGACTGACTCCCTGCATACAGCGTGTACAAGGCAAGCGCTGCACCACCAATATAAATCGCAAAGGTTGTTAGCGGGGGCGCTGTCAGCCCCAGCATGACACTGGCTACGACAACCAGAATCGCAGACAGTGGATTTGCAACAATTAATCCGGCAACTACCCGCATCTTGTTTTCACCGGTCGGCCCACGCCTTGCACAGGCTTAAGTCTGTACCCTAAATCAACCTTTATGTGAATCGCAATAAGGCAGCAAAGCCAGAAAGCGTGCCCGCTTAACGGCTGTCGATAGCTGACGCTGATATTTGGCTTTAGTGCCGGTAATCCGGCTCGGGACAATCTTGCCAGTTTCCGTAACATAGTTCTTCAGTGTCGCTATATCTTTGTAATCAATTTCCTTAACACCGTCTGCGGTGAAGCGGCAAAATTTACGGCGGCGAAAAAAACGTGACATAGTGTATTCCTCTTTATAATCGGTCAGAATCGTCTGTATCAGCCAATTCTTTTAATATTTAGCGCGTGCAGCTCAAGCCTGTAATCTGCAGCCTTGTAACCTGCCCTGCTTAAAAAGCCCTGTACCCTCAACTGTGCGCCTGCTTTAAAATTACACACTTGCCGGGCTAGGGGTTCACCGACAACAACCACCTGAATACTGCATTCAACTTTACGTAACTGCCCAGCTTCTGTCCGTTCCGAAGCGTGCTTAAGGTTAAAGCGGGTAATCAGGATGCCTGCCGGTGTTTTTTTACTCTTGGGTAGTGCAGCCAGGATGCCGGTAATAACCAGCGTATTTTCCGATGCCTCACCCACAAGCTCACAACAGCAGCCTTACTCGGCGCTGGCGCCATCCCCTTCCTCAGCAGCAGCTTCGGACGGCGGCGTTTCTTTAGGGGCTTCAACACTGGCATCACTGTCATCATTGCCTGATGCTTCAGCAGGTTTACGGTCATCCCGGCTGTCCCGGTCATCACTGCGTTTGGCTAGCAATGACTGGTCAGTAACTGCCTCCTTACGCAATATAACCAAATTTCTCAGCACTGCATCGTTGAACCGGAAGGCACTTTCGAGTTCGTTCAAGGTGTCCGTGTCGCACTCGATATTCATCAACACGTAGTGTGCCTTGGCAAGCTTCTGAATGGGATAAGCAAGTTGCCGCCGGCCCCAGTCTTCGAGGCGGTGAATTTTGCCGCCTGAGGTTTCAATAGAAGAGCGGTAACGCTCGACCATCGCAGGCACTTGCTCGCTCTGATCCGGATGAACCAGAAACACTATTTCGTAATGACGCATTGTAGCTCCTTACGGGTTATCAGCCCTCCGCCCGTTGCGAAGAGCAAGGAGTAATCCGGTAATTGCCGGAAAATGAGCGCGCATTCTACTGAATAGACCGCAATAACGCAATCAGTATGGTTTCGCTCAAACAAAGGTTCTAAAGGCTAAATTACCTCACATATTGCAGCTATACTTCTGTCTACCCTAAGTACTAAGTACCCTAAGCCTCTAAGCCTCTAAGCCTCTATTCTATTAAGGGGTCAAGTATCATATTCACGCTTAATCTTACCAATGACCCGGGCTAACCTAGCGTCATCAGCTATTCGTAATTTCAGTTTCGATATAGTCGTTGGAATGCTGCCCGTTCGTTTCAACCCCAAATATTCCGCGATCTGACATAGCTTGAGGCCGCATATCTCTTGTGCCAAATACATAGTAACCCAGCGTGGAATGTTTTCGCTTAATATTCCGCGCCGACCGATTTTGATCGTATCAAGCTCAACACCGAAATGCCGAGCAATCGACTCTGCAACTTGTTCAACACCTGGCCGGAAAAACTGTAACGTCTCTCGGCTGATTTCTTTATCATCGGTTCGACGCTGTTCAAAGGCCCAGTCTCGGAAGGAATCACTTCCCAAATATGGGCGCTGATTTCCTTGACTGAAGAATCCTTCAATCTCCTCGTCAACGCCCATCTCGACATAAGCACGATACTTCTCTCGTCTCCGCAATTTCACTTCCAACTGTTCGTAAATTTCCTGCTGATAAAGCCAGTCAGGCGCAGACAATTTGGTCACATAGCTTGGATAGCTACTCCACGGGTAATTTTCCAGCCGATCCACCATGCCAGCTTCTGCTGGATTTCTATGGATATAGCGGGATAGTTGGAGTTGATAGCTATCTTCTTCGACACAAATAGCCTTATAACGTCCACGAAAGAGTGGGCCATCCGTTTTTTTTAGTCGATTGTGGCGCTGTGTATATTGTCCATTGATATGGCGCATTGCTCGACTCAAATTGCCTGCCGGCGTCTTCACCAACATATGGTAATGGTTGCTCATCAAGCAATAACATAATATTTGGATACCAAACCGCTGATGGGCTTCTTCAAGCGTGTTCAAAAACGCGTTGAAATAATCGTCGCCAGGAAATATTTGCCGCCGACCTCTTCCACGATTCATGACGTGGTAGTAAGCATCTTCATATTCTATACGTAGTGGCCGGGGCATAATCTAAATGATAGCAGCAGATGAATTTATATTAATATGATACTTGACCCCTTTCTCTTTCTTCTTTCTTTTCTTTCTTGACATGACAACCCTCCTTGGTTGTTAAAATAAATCTGATACCTTATTACCAAACATTTTACCTCGGAAAATATTTAACTCCTTCCAGGGACTTAAAATCCACATCCTGCGTCCATATTAAAGCACCGTGTTTTTGAGCTGTCGCATAGATAATGCTATCAGCTAAAGGCAGTTTCAGCTCTACCCCGTAAGATGCTGCATCAATAGCCAGGCTACTATCAAGTGACACAACCTTCCCCTGCTTCATGTGGGCTATCGCATCCAGCGCAGAATCCACATCAGCCTGGCGTAAGATGCACTTAAAAACCTCTGTCAGAGTAATACTGGGAATGATCAGTCTATCGATAGCCTCTATTGGTTTTGCAAACTTTCCAGCATTATTATCTCCAGCAAAAAAGGCAAGCCATCCAGACGAATCCACGACATTCATACACGATCCTTGTCTCTCTTTACTGTTGTATTGATACCCTTTAAAAACCCTTTCATTTTTTTCATGGGTTTTATAGGAATAAGTTCAATACGATTTTGATAGGTCAGAATCTGGATTTTCTGACCGGAGACAATACCCATCGATTCACGAACTTCTTTGGGAATGACAACCTGGAATTTTGGCGAAACAGTTACTGATGTCATAGAGCCACCACATCGATGCAATTATGGTATTACGATATATCGATCGATAGAAGGTGTCAAGCTTTCTTATAACCTGTCTGATTTTAGTAATAATAAATCTGACACCTTTTTAATATTTTCTGCTAATCATTCAGTCTAGAAAATGCTTGTCCCGTAAAGCCGGTAGCACGGTCGCCATATATTAGAAATCGTTATCGTGGTGCAGGAGAACCAACTCGTGCTCAATAGCACATTGTACGATCAGGCAATCAAAATAAATCTGCGCTGCCGCCGCATGCTGTATTCCGGATCGGGGAAACAATAGAACTTCTGGCCACAGAAATAGCGGCGAAACTGATCGAATGCATTTAGATCTGCTGCATCCTGTAAAATTTCCGTGTAAATGTTATCGGTGATGCCTGTTGCCAACGGATTATTGAGTATCTGATCGAGAAAATGCAGACATGCTCGAAAAAGAAAGGTGGGTATACTTTTTGGCCTACAATCTCATCCGCTTACTCATGGCACAGTCTGCACGCCTTTCGGATGTACTGCCAAGGCAACTCAGTTTCAAACATACGGTGCAGTTGTGGTTAGTGTGGGATCAACAAACATAAGCGAACGCTCTTCTAACAGACGAAGCGTTGCTATTTGTGTTGATCGCGCAGAAAATTGTTGGAAATCGACCGGGTCGAATAGAGCCACGAACGGTAATGCGAATGCCAAAACCATTTTCATTATTAATGGAAAAACGTGCGTTAGCGCGTGAAAAAGTCAAAATAATACGGGCATCCTAAAAAGCTTAAGGCTTAACTTAGTGCCATTAAAATCTGACACCATTTATTCTTTTTCTTCCTTTTTCTGCTTTTACTCACTCAATATAAAAAATAGTGTCAGATTTATTATCCGAGCACTCATACTACCTCTAGATTACTACAGCTTTTGAGTTCCTATAAAAAACATATTTATCATGTAGTTATTTACGAAGCTATTGCACCTTGATATATTGACCATGTTGGTCTATTCTGGTCATATTGGTCTATATTTAGGACAATGTGATGATAATCAATATTTCCGAAGCAAAAACACAGTTATCAAAGCTGGTTGACATGGTTTTCCATGGCGAAAAGGTCGTCATCGCCAAAAACAACTTGCCTCTGGTTGATTTGGTACCGCACCAGCCAGAAGGAAAAAGAAAACTTGGTTTGCTACGCGATAAAGTGACTATCCCGGAAAATTTTCTTGATGAAGATGAGGACATCAATGAGATGTTTTATGGCAAAACCCGTTGAATATTCTCATGGACACCCATATTTTTTTATGGGCTATTTCTAACCCGGACCACCTTAAAAGCCATCATAAAGAAGCGCTTGAAACACAAGTGAATACAGTCTACCTAAGCGCAATTAGCGTGGCTGAATTAATGATCAAATCATCAATAGGTAAGCTCGAAATCAATTTCGATCCTGTTGCTATCGCACTGGAAACTGGATTCCAGCTACTTTCCTTCTCGGGCGGGGATGCACTTCAACTGAAGGAATTACCCTTTCATCACAAAGACCCGTTCGACAGGATGCTAGTAACCCAGGCATTATCTAATAACTACGCCATCATGACAGACGACGTCAAATTTTCGAAGTACGACTGCAAGTTAATTGATTGAAGTACCGTTAACACCGATCCAGGCGTTGGTATGGATAGAACAGTTTTCTATCTTTTAAAGGTGTCAGATTTATTTTATTCATGCGACCTCCTCCTTCCGAGGCCTGCCAGGCGCACGCTGCTCTATACGTCTACCAAGTATTGCTCCACTTCATCGATAAATTTTTGTTGTCTCGTGAGTTGTCCTCGCTGTAACGCTTCACGAATTAGCCGATACTCGCACGCAGATACGCCTGCCTCGACAAATTGGCTATAACAAGCATACACATAACCTAAATGATAGCAGCAGATGTAATATCAATATGATACTTGACTCCTTTTTTCTTTTTTCCTTTTCTCTGTGCGGCTGCATACTGCAAATGGTGATCAGTCACCAGTTAACTATGAAAATTCTCTAAAAAAAGTGTCCGGAATGGGTTGACCAGTACAGTGTGTACGAATAATGTAGGTGTGAATTTATTCGCACGACGAGCACTTGTTCTGGCACCAGTGTGCGAATGAATTCACACCTACATGGAGCTTAACGTCATTAATTATTGTCTCTGTGGTTAATATCTTTGAAGCAGAAATAAAAAAGGCCGCGCTCTGGTTACCAGAGCGCGGCCTTTTTGTGTCACTTAACGTCTTACTAGATGAACAGTGACTGTGTAGCGTCAGCTGACTCTTCGAAGTAAGTTGCTGCGCCGACAAAGTCGATACCATCGATGAATTTATCTGTGTCGT
>CAYPEL010000073.1:0-5366 GCA_964409635.1 uncultured Gammaproteobacteria bacterium
GTTGCAGTATCACCTAAATAGGGTGGCTCAAACGCGAGCATTTGCTGTTGCAGGTCAAGCGTCTCCTCTATCTGTTGCAGTGGCGTGCCTGCACGCGCGGTAAGCACAAGCTCGGCGGGTTCGTAGTCGATAATGCCTGAGTGTCCACGCACTGAAATTGATTCACCGGTATGACGGTGACGAAAATTGGCTTTACTATTGCCCCCTATGATTTGTAGTGTCGTGCGTTGTGTATAAGCCTGAGAAATTTCTTCGCACAATGACTGACCTATGTCAGCGGCGGGCTGCGAGGCGTGGCGATTCAAAACCGTTCCAGTTCTGGAAAGGGTAACTCACCTCTGTGCACATGCATTTGCCCGAATTCGGCGCAACGCGCCAGTGTCGGAACAGCCTTGCCGGGGTTGAGTAAAGCCTCCGGGTCAAAGGCTTGCTTGATAGCGTGAAATTGCGTCAGCTCCTCAGTCTTAAACTGGACGCACATCTGGTTGATTTTTTCTATGCCAACACCGTGTTCGCCCGTGATAGTACCGCCAACCTTGATGCATAATTCGAGTATCTTGCCACCAAATTCTTCCGTGCGTTCCAGTTCGCCGGGTTTATTGGCATCGTAAAGAATCAAGGGGTGCAAATTACCGTCACCGGCGTGGAACACATTGGCAACCGCTAGCCCGTATTCTTCAGACCATTGGCTTATGGTGGTCAAAACCCCGGCCAGGTGTTTGCGCGGTATGGTGCCGTCCATACAGTAGTAATCCGGCGCAAGCCGGCCCACTGCAGGAAATGCCGCTTTGCGGCCTTTCCAGAACAGCAGCCGTTCCTGTTCGTCTTTGGCGGTGCGGATTTCCACGGCGCCAGCAGTTTGTAGCAGTTGATGAACGCGCAAGTTTTGTGCCGAGACATCCTGGTTGCTGCCATCGACTTCACACAGCAACAGAGCGGCGCATTCCGGATAACCGGCGTGAACAAAGTCTTCCGCTGCGCGGATTGCCAGCCGGTCCATCATTTCAAGACCGGCCGGAATGATACCGGCGCTGATTATGTCACTGACCGCATTACCGGCCTTGCCGACATCATCAAATGCAGCAAGCAATACCTGAGCGCATTCAGGTTTGGGCAATAAGCGCACTGTGACTTCAACAATAATACCCAGTAGACCTTCCGAGCCGGTCAGCAAGGCGAGCAGGTCATAACCGGGTGAGTCGTAGGCGGTGCTGCCGAGGGTCAACAATTCACCCTCGATAGTTATAATTTTTAACTGCGCAATGTTATGTACGGTTAGGCCGTATTTCAGACAATGTACACCGCCAGCGTTTTCTGCGACGTTGCCGCCGATCGAACAGGCAATTTGTGAAGAAGGATCCGGTGCGTAGTACAGGCCGAATTCGGCAACGGCTTCAGATACCGCCAGATTACGAACGCCGGGTTCAACAGTGGCGAGCCGGTTATCCGGGTCGATATTTAAGATGTGATTAAATTTGGCGAGGCTCAGTAATAAACCGTTTTCCAGTGGCAATGCGCCACCCGATAAGCCAGTGCCTGCACCCCGTGCCACAATGGGTACGCCTGATGTATTGCAAAGTCTAACAATGTTTTGTAGCTGTTCAATGGTGTCAGGCAGTGCCACCAGCCAGGGCTGATGGCGGTAGGCGGTCAAGCCGTCGCATTCATAAGGCCGTAATTCGGCAGGGTCTTGTAACAGGCAACTCGCAGGCAGCAGCTGCTGCAACTGGTTTATAAATTTGTTCTGGTCTGGTGGATTGGCTTTGGTAGACATATCAAGTGATGACTGTCGGTTTATCGCGCTGAGTGTGGTGTTTGATGCCGGCAATTTCAGCCGCGATTTGAATCAACTCACCGAGCGCCTGTTGTGCATCCCGCTGCTGAAGCCCGGGGTCGGGTTCATAGCGTTCCAGGTATACGCGTAAGGTGGCGCCTTGTGTGCCGGTGCCTGATAACCGGTAGACAATACGTGAGCCATCACTGAAGCCGATGCGCACTCCCTGCTGCGTGCTGACAGAGCCATCGATCGGGTCGGTATAGCTGAAATCGTCACTGAACGCGATGCTATAGTTGCCGAAGGTTTTTCCAGTGCGCTGTGTGTGCTGTTTTTGCAGGCTTTCAATTAAGGACTGTGCGGCATCGCTATCGACATTTTCATAATCGTGACGGGAATAATAATTGCGGCCATAGCGGTGCCAGTGAGACTGAACTATATCTTGCACCGATTCCCTGCGTACCGCGAGCAGGTTCAACCAGAACAGGACAGCCCATAGGCCGTCTTTTTCGCGTACGTGATCTGACCCGGTGCCAAAACTTTCTTCGCCACATAGCGTGACTTTACCGGCGTCGAGCAGGTTGCCAAAAAATTTCCAGCCGGTCGGTGTTTCATAACACTCGATACCGAGTTGTTCCGCGACCCGGTCAGCAGCCTGGCTGGTCGGCATAGAGCGAGCGATGCCAGTGATGCCTTGTTTGTATCCCGGCGCAAGATGGGCATTAGCCGCCAGGATGGCGAGGCTATCGCTAGGGGTAACAAAAAACTTACGGCCTAAAATCATGTTACGGTCACCGTCACCATCTGATGCAGCGCCAAAATCCGGCGCGCGGTTTCCAAACAGGCAGTCGACAAGCGCTTTGGCATACACCAGGTTTGGATCCGGATGGCCGCCACCAAAGTCTGGTTTGGCTTCGGCATTCATCAAGCTGTCCGGTGATATACCTAAACGGTGCTCAAAAATTTCCACCGCATAGGGGCCGGTAACCGCGTGCATGGCGTCGTAGCACATGTGGAACAAACCTGAATTGAACAATGCACGGATACGGTCAAAGTCAAACAGGTGTTGCATTAAATCGGCATAATCATCTACCGGGCTGATGATCTCTATTTGGGTATCGCCGAGTTTACGGCTGCCGAGTGCTTCCAGATCGATATCCTGGCTATCAAGGCTATAGTAGCGTTTAATTAATTGGGTGTTGCGGAATATTTTTTCGGTAATGTTTTCCGGCGCCGGGCCGCCATTGCCAATATTGTATTTGATGCCGAAATCACCGTCCGGACCCGCTGGGTTATGACTGGCCGACAGCACAATACCGCCAAAGGCGCCCTGTTTTCTTATCAGGTGCGAAACAGCGGGTGTGGAGAGAATGCCGTTTTGGCCGATAATAATTTTACCAAAACCATTCGCTGCCGCCATACGGATAATCGTCTGGATAGCAGTGTCGTTGTAATAGCGGCCATCACCGCCCAAAACCAGCGTGCTTCCCTGATAGTTTTCAACGCTATCAAAAATTGATTGGACAAAATTTTCCAGATAATTATTTTGCTGGAAAACGCTAACTTTTTTACGCAGTCCGGAGGTGCCAGGACGCTGGTCTTCAAAAGCTGTTGTTGATATTTCTGTTGTTTTCAAGATTTATTT
Organism: uncultured Gammaproteobacteria bacterium; assembly: GCA_964409635.1. Lineage (GTDB taxonomy): Bacteria > Pseudomonadota > Gammaproteobacteria > DSM-19610 > DSM-19610 > CAYPEL01. The sequence continues at coordinate 3,420 of CAYPEL010000073.1, forward strand.
TGTTCCATTTTACTTGACTTTTCATTTGTCAAGTATTGCACGAAAACGCCGATAGTTTTTTCTATGGAATCAGACAGTATGACTAGACTCAATTGCATTTTACTATGCTAAGATCGTTTTATGTTGAAATTAAACCGGCGCACAAAATATCCAAATGTCAGGGCAAGGCAACTGCCCGGACTGGCGGATTTATATGAGCTGAATTATATTCAGTTGCGCCGTCTGGTTGCGGACTTCGATATTATTCCTGATGTCAGTGTGTCACATGCAGACAATGCACTCGACCTGCACATGAAAATTCTGGATCGTGCCCGCTATACCACCACAGCGTGTTTGACCTACAGGTTCAGTGATGAGTCTGGCGCTTTTCCTGCTCCGGATGCTGTTATCCGTCTGTATCATGATGCCCAGAACGCAGAGGTAATTTCTCATAGCCGCCGCCGCGGACGCAAGCACGCCGAATATGACCGTTTCTACCACCACTATCCGATGCAGATGAAGTGGGAGGCTAACCGCTTTCTACAGAAATGGCTAGCCTATTGTCTACTGCAGGGACATGGATTTTCACCGGGCCGCGATCAATTTTCGGCAGCAGTGCAGGTGGTTGCTACTGAAAAACCGCTGGATGTGGAGTCCTGATACCTTGTATCGTTCCGGGTTTTGTTTTCAGCTGGCCGGCATATAATTTGGTTACCTAATTTCTATGAGTAACCGTATCACCCAATATCATGAGACTTTCTACTAAAGGCCGTTACGCGGTCACGGCGATGATGGATCTGGCTATTCATGATCGGGATGGCCCGGTTACCCTGGCGGATATTTCTGCCTGTCAAAATATTTCCCTGTCTTATCTTGAACAGCTGTTTGCCAAGCTGCGCCGCGAAAAGCTGGTTGAAGGCGTGCGGGGTCCAGGCGGTGGTTACCGGCTGGCCATACCGGCAGACCGGATTACCATAGCCACTGTTATTGCCGCCGTCGATGAAAGAGTCGATGCCAGTTGTACGGGTGAAAGGAATTGCCAGGAAACGGATCACTGTCTGGCGCATGATCTTTGGTGTGGCCTCAGTGAGCGTATATTTGAATTTCTTGACGGCATAACGCTGGCAGATTTTCTCAACCGGCCGTCAGTACAGGAAGTGATTCAGCGCCAGGATGCTGAAAACCACAAGCTGGGCCAGATAAGTCTGCCGGTAAAATAATCAGCGTTAGCTGTGTTTTGTCCACACCAGCAGGCGGTTATTGGCTGGCATAGCGTAATCATTCTTGAGCTTAAGGCTGGCGTTTTCAGCCTGCTGATTGAGCGCTTCAAAATCACGAATAGCACTTTCCGGGTCACGGGCTTTTAGCCACTCATCAAAGCGTGCATTACTGTCACTGGTGTAGTCACCGCCATAATTAAACGGCCCATACAGGCAGAAGACGCCCTCTTTCAGTAATATCGAACCAATACCACGGAGCATTTTTTCTACGGCGGGCCAGGACATAATGTGTGTGGTGTTGGCGCTGAATACTGCATCGTATTCACGGCCTGGCCAGGGGTCGGTAACCACGTTCAGCGCTAATGGCGGTAATATATTATCCTGCGCGCTTGCATCGATCCATAACTGTATACCGGCATGTGTTTCACTTACGTCACTGGTTTGCCAGATAAGGTCCGGGAACTGTTCGCCGAAATAAACGGCGTGTTGGCCGGTGCCGCTGCCGATTTCGAGTAACTTCTTGCAGTGACTGAGTTCTTTTCGCAGGACATCCAGTATGGGTTGTTTATTCTGTTCGCAGGATTCTGAAAAAGGTTTCATATTAAGTAACCGGTAATTTATTCGTATATCTTGTCAATGTGAACTTTCCAAACACTGTAGGGGCGGTTTTAACCGCGATGGGCGGTACACCTATCGCGATTAAAACCGCCCCTACAGGCTCTGGCGAAGAAATAATAGCTGGCATAAT
>CAYPEL010000073.1:5466-13190 GCA_964409635.1 uncultured Gammaproteobacteria bacterium
ATATTGTCCTTCTGTTAACTGTTTTGTTCTATCCATATGCGCCAGTCATTGAAGAGTTTTATATCCAATGCAGCAAGTGCAGATCGGGGTTGCAAAGTGGGTACGAAAACAGATTCACCCTGCAGCGTTAAGGCGTGCCCCTGACTTTCACAAAAGATAAACTGCCCGGCGGCATAATCCCATAGTTTCTGGCTGCCGTGTAAATACAACTGTACCCGCCCGGCGGCTAGCCAACACCAATCCAGGGCGACAGCGCCGAAACTGCGTTGTGATTTGTAAGGGGGTTTACTGGCCAGCTGCTGGCGGAGCGTCTGTGGCAAGCGTTTGTAATCTACCAGGGCAATGGCTTCATGTAACGATTTTGCCCTGCATATTGGGTTGAGTTGAATTTTATTCAGTTTGGCACCTTTTCCCGCTACAGCGGTAAAACATTCGTCGCGCGTAGGGTCATAGACAACACTCAATGCCACCTGGTCGGCGGTCAGTAATGCTAATGAAACGGCATAATAGGGTATTCCGGCTATAAAATTACTGGTGCCGTCGAGGGGATCCAGGCACCAGACACCTTTTTGTATATTGGCCAACGCCGCTTCTCGCGTTTGTTCGGGTTGCTCCTCACTCAACAGGCTGTATTGAGGCCAATAGTGATTAAGTCTCTCCAATAAAACCTGCTGAACCGCCAGATCGGCCTGGCTAATCAGGCTGCCATCAGCCTTGCATTGCGACGCTACTTTTCCAAAGCGGGGTAATAGCTCTTGCTTGGCCGCTGTCATGACCAGTTGAGCAACCTGGTTTATATCCGGAAAGGCGTGCATCGATTTACTCTTTGTCAATGTGAGACTGTGTATTGTATCGTCAATTGGTATTCAGGCTCTATCTGTGGCATAAAGTAATCCATGACGACTTCATTACAGAAAAAACGGGCATTACAGAAAAACCGGGCAGCCCAGAAACATCAGCCAAAAATAAAAACCGGTAAACGCCGCCGGTCATTGCCGTCACGGGCCGAAACCGAAGACCGGCATGCCCTGTATGAAAAATCTGTCCAGGCGACAGATTTTGAATACGAGTTTGTCGATGACAATTTCAAACGCATCCGCGGCCGTGAAGCACAGCTGTTACGCGAGGATTTTTGCGGCACGGCCAGTATGTGTTGCGAATGGGTCAGCCACCGGGATGCAAACCGTGCAATTGGTGTTGATCTCGACGCAGAAGTCCTTGCCTGGGGGCGTAAGTATAACTTGGCTGATTTAAAATCTGATCAGCGGGTACGCATCACCTTGCTGGAAGAGAATGTGCTGACGGTCAAGACCGACCCGGTCGATCTCGTCATGGCGATGAATTTTAGCTGGCAAATTTTTAGGGATCGCACCAGCTTGCGGGGCTACTTTGAAAAAGTGTGCGACGCGCTGGTCGACGATGGTATCTTTTTTCTGGATATTTTCGGCGGCTATGAGGGCCAAAAAGAACTCAAGGAAAAAACCAAGCATAAGGGCTTTACCTACGTTTGGGAGCAGGCCAGTTTCGACCCGATTAGTGCTTCAATTGTTTGTCATATTCACTTCACATTTAACGATGGTTCTAAAATCAAAGAAGCCTTTACGTATGAATGGCGATTGTGGTCCTTGCCTGAAGTGCAGGAGCTGTTAACAGAAGCAGGCTTTTCAAACGTTACCGTTTACTGGCAGGGTGAGGACGATGAGGGTGATGCCAATGGAGAGTTCGAGCCTGCCACAGAGGGTGAAGCGGATCCGGCCTGGGTGTGTATGATTAGTGCAGAAAAATGACACCAAGCCTTAATGGAATAAGACTAAATCTAAATAATTTATAAAATATTAGTGTGCTGGGCCACCCTGCATATTGACAGTGTTATGTGATCGCCTTATAACTGTACTTGGAAATCAACAACACTAAAGGATGGAGTATGGATTTTGATCAAGAATTGGATGCGCGAGGACTCAACTGCCCCTTACCAATATTACGTGCCAAGAAGAGTCTTGGAACTCTGGATACAGGGCAGGTGCTAAAAGTTGTTGCGACTGACCCAGGTTCAGTCAAGGACTTTCAGGCTTTCTGTGAACAAACCAAAAATGAATTGGTTGAACACAATGAAGCTGGTGGTGAATACAATTTTCTAATTCGTAAAACTGCCTGAACCAAACACGTTTTTAATATCAATAAAGCCGGGTAATTTACCCGGCTTTTTTAGTACCCCGCCTATTAATCCTTCCTATAAGTGTGTGTAATTAAGGATATTTTGGCCCGTTCCCTGGTCTTATATTTGGTGTTGCCTGCGTCTGCTATACTAGCTTCGCACACATCAAAACCGGCCCGGTATATGGGTTGACTATAATCTATAACAAGAAGGGTAAACGGAAGATACCCGAATAAACAAAAAGAGGAGGTGATGGTGCCATGCAATACCGATCACAAGTCTCTACCTATTGGGCGTATGCCCTATGCTTAGTTATAGGCCTGCTACAGGTTCCTGTTTTTGCATCTGTTGATACATCAATTCAGTTACCCAAGCCATCTGGTGTGAAGCAGCTGGGAGCCACTGCACGCTGGTTGGATAGCCTCGCTTTACAAAATACGAAAGGCATCAGCAGGTTTTATACGGCACACAAATTTAATCCTGTCTGGCTCGGCAACGAGGGTCTGCTGGATCGTGTCCGGGAGCTGTATGCCTTTTTAGATCAGGCTCAAGTTGAAGGCCTGGTGATGACTGATCAACTACGCGAAACACTTGATCGCATAAAAAAATCGCCCGAGAGCAAAGTAGAAAAGGCCAGGCAGGATATTCTATTAACCGATTTGTTTATGAGCCTGGCCCGCTACGCTGCGCAAGGACAAATGAACCCACTGGGAATCGATGATGAGTGGCACTACGAGCGGCCACACGTTGATGCCGTTGAAGTATTGAACCAGGCTCTGGATGCAAATGATATTGCCGGTACTTTGTCGGCGCTGCTTCCCCAACATGAAAGTTACCAGCAGCTTGTGAAGGTGCTGGCTGCATACCGTCAGCTTGCACAGTCGGGTGGCTGGCCGGTGTTTTCATTGGCTGGCGCATCGCTTGAATACGGAAACTCTGGAGTAGAAATCGTCCCACTGCGTAACCGCCTGAGGTTGAGCGGTGATCTGGCAGCGGATGTCCCGGATGAACACGTATTTGATTTCGAACTCGAACAGGCGGTAAAAACTTTTCAGCGCCGGCATGGTTTAACCGCGGATGGTGTGGTTGGTTTACAAACACGAGAAGCGTTAAATAATTCGGTTGAAGACCGTATTGCGCAGATTACCCTGAACCTTGAACGCTGGCGCTGGTTACCGCGTGATCTGGGCGAGCGGCATATTCGCGTTAATATGGCCGGTTTCGACTTACAGGTGCATGACAATGGTAAAGTCCCTTTGTCGATGCGCGTTATTGTCGGCAAGGACAAACGCAAGACACCCTCGTTTACCCGGGATATGAATTATCTGGTCTTTAACCCCTATTGGAATGTTCCTAATAAACTCGCGCGTGAGGATCTCATTCCGCATATTCTCAGTGATCCTGGGTATTTATTCCGTAAAAAAATCCGGGTGCTAACCGGCTGGGGGAAAAATAGCGAGGAAGTCGATCCAGAATCCGTTGACTGGCCAGCGTATCAGAATGCGAAATACCTGCCGTTCAAGTTCAGGCAGGATCCAGGCAAGCGCAACAGTCTAGGCCGGATTAAATTCATGTTACCTAACCCTTACAGTATTTACTTACACGACACACCTTCCAGGCGGTTGTTTAAGCGTCCTGTCCGTACCTTCAGCTCCGGCTGTATACGCCTTGAAAACCCGATAGCACTGGCGAGCTACGTGATGGGTGAAAAATGGCGTGAAGCTGATATTAAGAGGGTTATAAAACGAAAGAAAAACAAAACCTTATCCTTGCCTGACCCGATTCCAGTACATATGCTTTACCAAACAGTCTGGGTCGATCAGACGGGTGTTGTCCAGTTCCGGCAGGATATCTATAACCGGGACAAGCTACTGACGGTGGCACTGCCGAGGGTAAATAACCTTGTTGCCAATAGCGAAAATAGCAAAAATCTGACACAGCAGGAACCGCTTAGTTTGTTACAAAATTGAACCTGTATCACATTTCTTGAAGGTAAAGGTGGATCACGTCGGCATCGTACTCAAGTGGGCTGGCGATAAGCCGCCGAACAGGTATAATCTGCGCGCAGAATATCCTGAGTATTTCGTGTTTAAGGACTATGACGACTATACAACGAACCAACAAGATCCAGCCCAGCCAACAGCCGTCCCGCCGGCTTTTCCTGAAATCCATTGCCGGTGTAACGGCTTCTCTGTCCGCTGTTCCTGCCTGGGCGAAACTGCAACATACGCAGGTACGCACCCTCAGCTTCAAAAATTTACATACCGGAGAAACACTGCGTTCAACCTATTGGGCCGAGGGTGAGTATCTCAGGGACGAACTGATACTGGTTGATCGCGTCTTGCGGGATCACCGCACCGATGAAGTGATCGATATGGATACCAAATTAATCGATACCCTGTATGTTATGCAGCAACTGGTTAAAGTGCCCGGTACTTTCCACGTTATTTCGGGCTATCGTTCACCGGCCAGCAATGAACAATTACGCGCCGGGAATAACGGCGTTGCGAAACACAGTTTTCACATGCAGGGCAGGGCGATAGATATCAGTTTGCCGGGTTGTGAACTCAAAAATTTACGCAATGCCGTTCTGTCTATGCAGGCAGGTGGTGTCGGTTACTACCCGAAATCGAATTTTATTCATGTTGATACGGGTAAAGTACGCCACTGGTAATCGCGTCGCTACAAACACGCATGATAGCCTTACTCATGTGTACGTTGATTACCCGACAGATCATTTACAGACGTGCTGTGAATACGTCCCTGGGCAGCATCCTTGCTGCCGACGGTCTGTAAATGATCTGTCGGGCAATCAACGTACTGTTTAGTATCAAGCGTTCACAATCACGTACTTACCGGTAGGAATGCCATCCAGTTTCCATTCGCCCACCCGATGACGGATCAAACGTAAAGTTGGAAAGCCGATGTGCGCCGTCATTCGCCTGACTTGCCGGTTGCGTCCTTCCCTAAGCCCTATAGCCAACCAGCTGGTTGGTATCTGCTGCCGTTGCCGGATCGGCGGTATACGCTCCCAGATATCAGGTTCGTCTATGAGGTTGCTTGGCGCTGGTTTAGTCAATCCATCTTTTAGCCTGACGCCCTGGCGTAACGGGTCAAGATCTGAATCTTCCGGCCTGCCTTCAACATGCACCCAGTAGTGCTTGAGTTTGTCATAGCGTGGATGGGTGATACGTTGTTGCAGCTTGCCGTCGTCGGTTAGAACCAGCAGGCCTTCACTGTCGTAGTCCAGCCGTCCTGCTACATAGACTCCCTTGATATCGATAAAATCAGCGAGGGTTTGTTTGCCGCTGTCGGTGGTAAATTGTGAAAGGACACGGAAAGGTTTGTTGAAGAGCACAAGCATGCGTTTTTTGTTTAGGGATAAAATAACTCTCAGGCAGATTTATCAAACAAGAGCGGAACAATATCCGAAAACTGACTTGCGAAATGCACCGTCACGCCGTCACGAATGTAATCTGGAATTTCTTCGAAGTCACCCCGGTTGGCTTCAGGGAGAATCAACTCTTTAATATTAACACGCCGGGCAGCGATGACCTTTTCACGGATGCCGCCTACCGGAAATACTTGTCCAGTTAACGTCAGTTCACCCGTCATCGCAAGCCTGCGCACCAGCTTCCGGCCACGCGCCAGTGATAGCAAGGCGCTTGCCATCGTAACACCAGCACTCGGCCCGTCTTTCGGCGTAGCACCCGCAGGTACGTGTAAATGTATCAGTGACTTTTCAAAGAAACCGGCTTTTGCACCCCAGCGTTCTGCATTCGCCGTAATGTAGCTATAGGCGATTTCAGCAGATTCACGCATCACGTTACCCAGTTGCCCGGTCAGTTTGAAACCGCGTTGTAAGTCATGCACGCGGGTTGCTTCTATACTGAGCGTCGCGCCACCCATGGCTGTCCAGGCAAGACCCGTAATTACACCCACACCCGTCATACGCTTTTCTTTTTGGAACGGCGCCTTGCCAAGATATTCCTCGATATCGCCTGCGCGTACGCGTATGGGCGTTTTTTTACCGTTAAGTATTTTTATGACAGCTTTGCGCGCAATGCTACCGAGATATTTTTCCAGCCGGCGCACCCCGGCTTCACGGGCGTAGTTTTCTATGATTTTGCGCAGTGCGGCTTTATCGATACGCAGTTGGCCGCGTTTTTTCAGGCCAGCGCGTTCAATTTGCCGCGGTAATAAATGGTTGGTCGCGATTTCCAGTTTTTCACTGGCCAGGTAGCCCGACAACTGAATAATTTCCATGCGGTCAAGTAATGGCCTGGGGATAGTGTCCAGCTGATTGGCGGTACAGATGAACAGGGTTTTGGATAAATCAAAGGGCACATCAAGGTAGTGATCGAGAAAGTCCGAGTTCTGTTCCGGGTCAAGCACCTCAAGCAGGGCGGAAGCCGGATCACCCTGGTAAGAATTACCCACCTTGTCGATTTCATCGAGCATGATGACCGGGTTTGCTGACTGGGTATCTTTAATCGCCTGGATGAACTTGCCGGGCATGGCACCGACATAGGTGCGGCGGTGGCCTTTTATCTCCGCTTCATCGCGCATACCACCGAGTGAGAAGCGGAAAAACTTACGCCCTAGGGCGCGTGCAATGGAGCGGCCCAGCGAGGTCTTACCCACACCGGGTGGTCCGACAAATAAAATAATCGAGCCGGACACCTCACCTTTCATAATGCCGACGCCAATAAACTCAAGAAAGCGCTGTTTAATATCATCCAGACCGACGTGGTCTTGGTCGAGAATTTTGCGCGCCTGTTTGAGGTTCAGCTGATCTTTGGTGTGTTTACCCCAGGGTAAAACAGTCAACCAGTCCAGATAATTGCGCGTGGTGGCATACTCTGGTGAGCCTGTTTCCAGTACAGAGAATTTTTGCATTTCCTCATCGATGCGTTTTTGCGCGGCTTCCGGTAGGGTCAGCGTGGCCAGCCGTTCTCTGAACTTATCGGCCTCGGCGGTGCGGTCGTCTTTGGAAATGCCCAGCTCCTTCTGGATGATCTTGAGTTGTTCGCGCAGGATATGTTCGCGTTGATGATCCTGCATTTCATCCTCGACCTGCTTACGGATATCCGCTTGCGTCTTGGCAAGCTCCAGTTCCTTGTGAATGAGGATGTGCACGCGCTTCATCCGCGTCAGCAAATCCAGCGCTTCCAGTACCTGTTGCTGTTCTTTGCGCGCCGAGGTTGTCAGGCTGGCGGCGAAGTCGGCCAGGTGCGAGGGGTCGTTGGGGTGGAAATGCTCGACAAATAGTTTGAACTCTTCGCCATATAGTGGGTTGAGCGGAATCAGTTCCTTGATGGTGTTAATGATCGAAACTGCATAGGCTTTGATGTCTGGGATTTCGTCGTACTTTTCTTCAGGAAAATATTCGACACGCGCACTGAAGGGGGCTTTTTTAGTGAGCCAGCGGGTCACCTTGAAGCGTTGTATGCCCTCCAGTAAAACCTGCATACGGCCATCCATTTTACCCACCCGATGGATACGGCAGGCGGTGCCCATCCTATAAAAATCTTTTGTTTTTCTCGCTTCATAACGCCGGTTTTGCTAA
>CAYPEL010000074.1:0-13164 GCA_964409635.1 uncultured Gammaproteobacteria bacterium
ATTGGCCTTTGTGAGTCAGCCAGGTGTTGATCCCAACCTGTTTGTAAACGGCATCGATACTGAAGCTTACCAGTCGCTGCGGCTGAATGAACTGCAACCGCTTTTCAACCGCGCTCTGCGTGGTCAATACCCGCCCGGCTCGACGATCAAACCTTTTGTTGGCCTGGCGGGCTTGGAAACCCACGCCACCACAAACCATAAGTCGACCTATTGTCCGGGTTATTTCCGCCTGCCCGGTAAAGACCGGAAATACCGCGACTGGAAACGCAGCGGACATGGCACCGTCGAATTGAAAAAAGCCATCAGCCAGTCCTGCGATGTCTATTTTTACGATCTGGCACTCACTATGGGTATTGACCAACTGCATAACTATTTAAGCCGGTTTGGTTTTGGTGAGCGGACCGGTTTAGATATCAGCGGGGAAGCACCCGGGTTGCTGCCATCGCGCGAATGGAAACGCGCAGCAAGAAATCTTGCCTGGTATCCGGGTGAAACCCTGATCACGGGAATCGGCCAGGGCTTTATGCTCAGTACGCCGGTGCAACTCGCCAGCGCAACAGCCACCCTGGCCAGTTATGGACACCACATCAGCCCGCGTATTGTGTCATCCATACGGGGACCGGAAAATAACCAACTCATACCCCAATCAGTCAAACAAAAAGCTGACCTCGGCATAGTCAGCCTGCACCATTGGCAAAGTATAATTACGGCAATGCGCGAAGTCGTACACGGTGCACGAGGCACCGCAAAACGCATCGGCAAAGATATACCCTATGAAATCGCCGGCAAGACCGGTACCGCGCAGGTTTTTGGCTTAAAGGAAGATGAGGAATACGACGCAGAGGCACTCGCCAGGAAATTACGCGACCACTCCCTGTTTATCGCCTTCGCACCCTTGAACAATCCACGCATCGCCGTGTCCGTGATCGTTGAACACGGCGGTAATGGCAGTGCGGTAGCGGCGCCCATTGCGCGTAAAATTATGGACGCTTACTTTATCCCAAAAAACTTAGCTTCCAGGCTGGAACCACCCAATCCATGAGCCAGTACATCGACCTCGGACGTGAAGACGCCAGCCAACGCGATTGGCAGCATCTGCTTCACCTTGACGCCACCTTACTGTTCAGCCTGCTGTTGACGGCTGCATTTGGCCTGTCAATTTTGTACAGCGCCAGTGGTCAAAATGAAAGTGCGTTACTCCGTCAATTAGTCCGCCTGGGCGCTGGCTTTCTTACCCTGGTTGTCATCGCCCAACTCAGACCGTTATGGCTGCAACGCTGGACACCCTGGTTATATGGCATCGGTGTTATCTTGCTGATTGCTGTGCTGGTCGCCGGTGATATCGGCAAAGGCGCGCAACGTTGGCTGGATCTGGGCGTGGTACGTTTCCAGCCGTCAGAGATGATGAAGCTGGCGGTACCGATGATGGTCGCCTGGTACCTGTCCGATCAGCGGCTGCCGCCCACTTGGCCAAGGTTGCTGGTCTCGGGACTGTTAATCTTTATACCCGTCGTTCTCATTGCCAGACAGCCCGACCTTGGCACTGCCCTGCTGATTGCCTGCGCCGGTTTTTTTGTGATATTTCTCGCCGGGTTATCCTGGCGGCTGCTGGGAGGCCTGGTGATACTCGCCGGCGCCGGTGCCCCGTTATTGTGGCATTTTATGCACGACTACCAGCGCCAGCGGGTTGTCACCTTCCTCAATCCCGAACAGGATCCACTCGGTGCAGGCTATCATATCATCCAGTCAAAAATTGCCATCGGGTCAGGCGGCTTATTCGGCAAGGGATGGCTCAATGGCACCCAGGCGCAACTCGAATTCCTGCCGGAACGTTCAACTGATTTCATATTTGCCGTGTTGGGTGAAGAATTCGGCCTGGCAGGTATCCTGATCCTGCTGTTGCTCTATGCGTTTATCGTCTTACGCAGCCTGTACATTTCGACCCAGGCGCAGGATACTTATTCGCGCCTGATCGGCGGCAGCCTCGCCATGACATTTTTTATATATTTTATTGTCAATACCGGTATGGTGACAGGTCTCCTGCCCGTGGTGGGCCTGCCACTGCCGCTGGTTAGCTACGGCGGCACTTCAATGGTGACCTTGATGGCAGGATTCGGTATCCTGATGTCTATTCACACCCACCGGAAACTTCTGCCCACCTAAAGGATGAACTGTGCTACATATTTGGCCACAAAAAACGTTTCAAAATTTTATAAGCAGGCCGCTGCTTACAGCTTTACTGGCCTGCCTGTCACTGAACGCTGCAGCTGAGAGCAAAACCTTTGCGGGTGATGCCAGCGTCAAGAAATTTATCGCCGAAATGCACCAGCGGCATAAATTTGATAAAGCGGAATTGACCAAGCTATTCGACCAGGCTCAACGGCGCCAGGATATTCTGGACGCGATATCCAGACCTGCAGAAAAGAAGCCCTGGCATGAGTACCGGCCGATTTTCCTCACCCAGTCACGGATTAACGGCGGCGTCGATTTCTGGAAGAAACATGCAGACATTCTCAGCCAGGCGGAAAAGAAATATGGCGTCGACGCCAGCGTAATCGTCGCTATAATCGGTGTAGAAACACGCTATGGCGGCAATACCGGTTCCTACCGGGTTGTGGATGCACTTTCTACACTGGCCTTTGCCTATCCTCCGCGCAGCAAGTTTTTCCGCAAGGAGCTGGAAGAATTTCTAGTGCTTTCACGTGAAGAACAGGTGGATCTGAAAGAAGCCAAAGGCTCTTATGCGGGCGCCATGGGCCTGGGCCAGTTTATCCCCAGCAGCTACCGGAGTTATGCGGTCGATATGGATAAGGATGGTAAACGGGATTTATGGGGCAGCATGGAAGACATCCTGGGCAGTGTCGCCAATTATCTGCACCGGCACGGTTGGAAACTGGGACAAACGGTGGCTACCCGCGCCAAGCTTAAACAAGCGCCGGATCAGGCCTTACTCGACGAAGGATTGAAACCATCCCGGACAGCCGGATACTTCAGCAAGCTCGGCATCACACCTAAAAAACCCCTGCCAGATACTACTCCGGTGGCGCTGCTTTCGCTGGAAAAAGAGGACGGCCCGGAATACTGGCTGACCCAGAAAAATTTTTATGTCATTACGCGTTATAATCGCAGTTCGCTTTACGCCATGGCCGTTTACCAATTGAGTCAGGAAATACGTGATCAATATCTGCACAAGCGTGACAAATAACTTATGAAACAGCATATACCGCTACGGTTAATCGCTGTATTAGCCGCCCTGCTCCTGCTCAATGCCTGCAGCCATACGCCAGGGCGCTACTCACAAAAACACGACGCCGCGCCCGATAATCAACAGGTTGATATTTCACAAATTCCCGACGCGATACCTCGCGATGAGCCTTATAGCCGCTATGGCAACCCCGATAGTTATAAAGTATTTGGCAAGCAGTACCACACGCTGAAATCCAGTAAAGGCTATGTAAAACGCGGCACCGCCTCCTGGTACGGCACAAAGTTCCATGGCCATCGCACCTCGAGTGGCGAAACCTACGACATGTACGCCATGACTGCAGCGCATAAATCCTTGCCATTGCCGACCTACGCCCGAGTCACTAATCTAGACAATGGCCAATCTGTTGTCGTCAAGATTAATGACCGTGGCCCGTTTCACGATAACCGGCTAATTGACCTGTCCTATTCCGCTGCAGCCAAACTGAATATTCTGGATAAAGGAACCGGCAACGTGGAAGTGCGCGTGCTGCAAGCAGAAAACAATGAACCCGCTACACAAAGGGTAACAGCATCTAATGCCAGCCTGCCCAAAGTGACAACCATTCCTGCCCATACCCTGCTGCCGGCCACTGAATCCACTTCGGCGTCTTCCTTGTACCTGCAACTGGGTGCCTTTTCTGATGTTACGAATGCTAAAAATCTGCAAAAGAAACTGGCCGATTCTAATTTTGAAGGTGTCCATATTACCCAAGCCGTTAACGACCAGCAGCCGGTTTACCGGGTCCGGATCGGCCCACTCGAAAGCGCCGAAAGCGCCAAGACGCTTACACCCATGCTGGAAATCCACGGCGTAGTTTCGCCGCGTGTGGTTATTGATTAGAATGCACCCGCCGGAACTTTACCCGGCACCCGCTTTTCCAGAGACCATGATGTATAAATTTCACAGTCTGACTTTTTTATTATTGACGCTATTTGCCCCTTCACTCCTGGCAGCCAACCCGGTTCCTAAAGCGCCTGATATAGCGGCTACTTCTTACCTGATCGAAGACTTTAATAGTGGCCAGGCGGTCGCTTCAAAAGAACCGGACAAAAAGGTTGAACCGGCCAGTATCACCAAGCTGATTTCCGGATATGTCATTTTTCACGAACTGCGTGATGGCAACCTGGCTTTATCAGACAGCGTACTGATCAGCAAAAAGGCCTGGCGTACACCGGGTTCGCGCATGTTCGTTGAAGTTGATACCAAGGTCAGTGTAGCCGACCTTCTTAAAGGGATGATTATTCAGTCAGGCAATGATGCAACCGTCGCCCTGGCCGAAAAGGTTGCCGGCACAGAAGCAAGTTTTGCCGGCCTGATGAACGAACACGCCCGCAAACTGGGCATGAGTAACAGCCACTTTACCAACAGCACCGGACTGCCTGACCCTGACCATTACACCACTGCGAGTGACATCGCAAAAATCTCCCGGGCCATGATCAGCGAATTTCCGGGGTACTATAAATGGTATGCCGAAAAAGAGTTTACCTACAACGGTATCAAGCAAAATAACCGCAATAAATTATTATGGCGTGATGATACAGTCGATGGCATAAAAACCGGGCACACCGATGCTGCTGGCTATTGCCTGGTGACTTCAGCTAAGCGTGAAGAGATGCGCTTAATTACGGTTATCCTCGGCACGAAAAGTGAAAATGCGCGTACCGATGCCAGCCAGTCTTTACTGAACTACGGCTTCCGGTTTTTTGAAACCCATAAACTCTATGACGCACAAAGCAAGCTGACCAATACGCGGGTCTGGCAGGGCGCTGCAAATACAATTGACCTCGGCTTACAGGAAACCTTATACGTCACTGTACCGCGCGGCCAATACAATAACCTGGATGCATCCATGCAAATCGGCGAGCAAATCATGGCCCCGGTTGGTAAAGGCGTCATGCTTGGCCGGGTCATGATACGCCTGGGTGAGCAAGTGGTGGCTGACAAGGAGCTGATTGCACTCACCGCGGTTGAAGAAGGCAGCCTCTGGCAAAAACTGGTCGACAAAGTACTGCTCTACTTCGAATAGCTGCATGACGACTGTTTACCTTAACGGCAGCTTTATACCGATAGAAAAAGCCTGCGTGCCGGTACTGGACCGTGGTTTTCTGTTTGGTGATGGCGTCTACGAAGTGATCCCCGTCTACGGTGGCCGGCTGTTTCGCTTCCAGCACCATATTCAGCGTTTGCAAAACAGTCTGGATAGCATCCGGCTGATGAATCCGATGCAAGACGGTGAATGGCAGCACATACTGACCACGCTGCTGCAAAACAACGCTGTCGAAAAGGCGGCACCGCAAGATTATTCGGTCTATCTCCAGGTCACACGCGGTGTCGCCGAAAAACGTGACCACCTGTTTCCAGCTAACGTCGTACCGACGGTGTATGCCAGCTGCCAGCCAATCGCAGCGGTTGACCCGGTTACCCTCGAGCGAGGTATTGCTGCCATTACGCTCCAGGATAATCGCTGGCTGCGCTGCAACATCAAAGCGATCACCTTGTTACCGAACGTATTGCTGCGCCAGGAAGCGGCTGATAATGACGCCTCTGAAGCCATCCTGGTTCGAAATGGTTATGCTATCGAAGGCTCCGCCAGCAATTTATTTGTTGTAAAAAACTCAGTCATTAAAACGCCACCCAATAGCGAACAATTATTACCTGGCATTACACGCGACCTGGTTCTGGAACTGGCACAGCAACAGGGCTTGGACTATCAGGAAACAACTATCAAAGCAGACACGCTAAAGGGCGCCGATGAAATCTGGGTCACCAGCTCTACGCGTGAAATCGCTCCGGTTACTCGTCTTGATGGCCAGCCCGTCGGCATGGGAAAACCGGGGCCGATGTGGCTTAAAGTGATGGACTACTACCGGGCATATAAAGATGAGGTGCGCTGCGGCCGGGCCGAATGAAGAGGGCGGCTGCGTGCTCTGCCCAACATACGGTTGGCTGATACAACACCCTGCGGCAATACAGGCTTGCCTCCGAGACTTACTGGCTCGGTAATAACCCGTCCCTGTTGATCCAGGACACTGACTTCCAGATTTCCGTGTGCCCGTGCAACCAGTTGTAAACGCAATGTAGCGGACGAAGCTTGATTTACTTTTCGACTATCACGAAATATAAATCCAAGCGCATTACCGGCTATTGCAGAACTTTGCAGCCGTTCAAAAATCGCCTCATCATCACTCATCGGCCACGCCAGTACGGCACTGCATTTTCCGCTTTGCAGGCTTGTTGCAACAATATCCAGCCCCGCCTGATAGTGCTTGGGCCGGACCAGCTGGATACAGGACAAGCGCACACCAGCCGATGCCAAGGCCGATACAGACGGTAATAAAGGTGGCGAAACCCAGCTTAACCAGCGTCGTTCCACACTGAGTTGTGCCAGCGCAGGCGTCAACAGCCGCATAGTGCCAATACTGCCAGGCGCTATAAGAATCTCCACCAGGCCGCGTCTCTCCCAACCACCGCCAGGTAAAATAGCATCGAGCTCTGGAAATCCCGTACTCATAATAGCAGCCGGTCGATCCTGGTTTGCAGGTTTTCCCCAAAGATCCGTCTGAATGACTTGTGCATAGGAATGACTCATAGCGATTCTCCGTTTCTCAAGATACCCACACCCAAACCCTCGATATCGAAATCCTGTTCGCGCAGATCCACCCTGATCGGTTCGAAATCTTTATTCTCCGGCAGCAGCGTGACGATAGAACCGCGCTGACGAAAGCGTTTCACGGTCACTTCGTCATCCAGCCGGGCGACCACAACCTGCCCATTCCTGGCTCGGTTGGTACGGTGCACCGCCAATAGATCGCCATCCATAATGCCAATATCCTGCATACTCATCCCTTTGACCCGTAATAGGTAATGCGCCCGTGGATGAAACAGGGCCGGGTCGACCGGGTAATGGTCTTCGACGTGCTCTTCGGCCAGGATGGGGCTACCCGCCGCCACCCGGCCTATGACAGGCAGGCCGTCTTCTTCCTTGATCTCCTCTAATAGCCTTATGCCACGCGATGAACCCGCTAGCAGCTCAATAGCCCCTTTACGGTCCAGCGCCCTAAGGTGCTCCTCAGCAGCGTTAGGGGAACGGAAACCAAATGCCTCGGCAATTTCAATGCGGGTCGGTGGATAACCTTCGTCATAGGAGAAATCTTTAATGAATTCAAGAATTTCCTGCTGTCTTAGCGTCAAATCACTCATCGGCTCAACTCCTGTTTATTTATACAGTATACTGTAATTGTATACAGTTATTTTCAGGATGCAAGTACTGTTTTAATAACCCGTACGCAAACTACCCGGCGAGGTGTTTTTTGACTCGCTGTAAATACATCCATGTACGCTCGATGACAGTATCCATGCTGTCAACGGTCAAAAAATACCTCGCCGGGTAGTTTGCGTACTCACCAATGCGGTAACCGCTGCCTGGCCGGTGAAAATCCGCTATTATTAGACTATCTCTCTATATTACATAAAGATCAGCCCATGAGTTCAGATTCCCAAACACTCAAGCGTCACCAAACCGTTGCGGTAAAAATTGGCCCAGTCACGGTAGGCAGTGAACACCCAGTCGTAGTGCAGTCCATGACCAACACCGACACGGCAGATATTGAATCGACCGTGCGCCAGGTTGCCCAACTCGCACAGGCCGGCTCCGAACTGGTGCGTATTACGGTGAACACCGAAGACGCTGCCGCTGCGGTAGCACCGATTCGTGACAAGCTGGATGCGCAAGATGTAACGGTGCCATTGATTGGTGATTTTCATTTCAACGGCCACAAACTGCTCAGCAAATACCCGGACTGCGCACAGGCGCTGGCCAAATACCGCATTAACCCAGGTAACGTCGGCCGGGGGAAAAAGAAAGACGAACAGTTTGCCACCATGATTGAAACCGCCTGCCGGAATGATAAGGCCGTGCGCATTGGCGTGAACTGGGGCAGTCTGGATCAGCTGTTAGTTGTGCAAATGATGGATGAAAACAAGGCCCGGAAAAATCCAAAAGAATCACAAGCGGTGATTCACGATGCTATGGTAGCGTCCGCGCTGGACAATGCTGCCCGCGCACAAGAGCTGGGACTGGACAAGAACAGGCTTATCCTGTCAGTAAAAATGAGCGGCGTACAGGATTTAATTGGTGTGTACCAAACCCTCGCAGAACAATGTGACTACGCCTTACACCTGGGTCTGACAGAAGCTGGTATGGGAGCCAAAGGTATCGTCTCTTCAACCGCCGCCTTATCCATCCTGTTACAAGCAGGCATCGGCGACACCATCCGCATCTCCCTGACCCCCGAACCCGGCGGCGCCCGCACCCAGGAAGTGATTGTTGCCCAGGAAATCCTGCAATCCTTGGGGCTGCGTGCGTTCACACCTACGGTGGTCGCCTGCCCTGGCTGTGGACGTACAACCAGCGATTATTTTCAGAAACTGGCGCAGGATATTCAAGGTTATTTACGCAAGCAGATGCCGGTCTGGCACAAAGAACATCCGGGCGTGGAAGAGATGAAGGTTGCGGTGATGGGTTGTGTTGTCAATGGGCCGGGGGAAAGCAAGCATGCTAACATTGGCATTAGCCTTCCGGGTACGGGTGAACGGCCTGTTGCGCCGGTTTATGTCGATGGGGAAAAAACGGTAACGTTGAAAGGTGATCGGATTGCCGAAGAGTTTGAGGAATTGGTTAACGCGTATGTGGAAAGGAATTATAGTGCGTGATCGGACGAGAGAGTGGTTTGTGATGGGTTACACCCATCCTACGGTTTAGTTTTAGAGGAAGGTTGATATGAATTATTTAAACAAGCTGATATTGAGTTTGTTTCTGGTTTATTTTTCGGGTTGCCATACTGCATTTGCAAAAGATGGTGCAGATGAATACAGCGATGTAGAAATTAAAACTGTAGAACTCGGAAACGGGATTTATATGCTGACAGGTAAAGGTGGCAATATCGGAGTGTCTGTTGGTGAAGATGGCGTTTTTATGATTGACGATCAATTCGCGCCATTAACCAAAAAAATCAAAGCGGCTGTGGCCAGTATTTCTGATAAACCACTGCGTTTTGTTATTAACACCCACTGGCATTTCGACCATACCGGTGGCAATGAGAATCTTGGCAAAGAAGGCGTCGTTATCGTTGCCCACGATAATGTGCGCGAACGTATGAGCAAAGATAACTTTATCGCCGCGTTCAATAAACAGGTGCCCGCCTCCCCTAAAGTTGCATTACCTGTTATTACCTTTAATGACGCCGTGACTTTTCACCTAAACGGGTTGGAAATAAATGTCAGCCATCAAAGCAACGCCCACACGGATGGCGACAGTATGGTCTTTTTCAATACCGCCAATGTCATTCATATGGGCGATACATTTTTTAATGGCTTCTACCCTTTTATTGATGCCGCCACTAAAGGCAGTGTAAACGGCATGATTGAGGCTGCTGACCGGGTGCTTGCAATCGCAGATGACAATACAAAAATCATCCCTGGACATGGCCCGTTAGGCGATAAAAAAGCCTTGGCGAAATATCGCGATATGCTGGTGACGGTCAGAGACCGCATGCAAAAACTGATCGGCCGGGGCAAAACACTTGAGGAAATTATCGCCTTGAATCCAAATGCTGATGTGGATACAGTTTGGGGTAACGGATTTCTTGATCCAGAGGCGTTTCTGAAGATTTTGCATTCAGCAATGCCTGAATAATAAAAAATAGGCTCTTCAGGAAAATTCGTGGGTAGATTAGTATTGAAATCACAATAAACAGCAGTAATGTCAGTGAGTACGCATAAATTTCGGGGGGTGGGGCTTCTTTTGATAGAGCTTTTATTCTTTTCGTACACTCTTCTTAAACACAAAACAAGGTATTAATTCACTCCTGAAGTACGACTTTAATTACATCATGGCTCTGCTAAATCGATATAGTCTTGAAACTCTTCTACCAAAGAGAGGTTCGCCATGAAAACCAAAGTATTACCAATATTGTCCATTCTTGTCCTTGCTTCGACTACTTCGTTTGCCGAAAAAGGGGTTTCTTTCGCTGATCGGATGTATAACAAACTCCCCTCAATCACTACTTACGAAAAACACTGCCTCATGAATTATCAATCAGGTACAGAACTGGAGAGATGCCTGGAATCACGGCCGGACACAGACTTACACAAAATGGCCAAACAACGAAGTCGAAAACGTCTAAGCACGCTAAACGAGTTGTCCCTGGAATATAGCTATGAAAACAGTAGTAGCAGTGATCCGTGGTTCCAGTTCTGCCTTGAAAACGTCCCTTATCCCTGCACTATAGACTGCAGCATGGGTTTTGTTTGCGCCGACAACCACGACTCGTCAGTGCGATACTGAAAGTTAGACAAAAAAATCATTTGGTAAACGATAAGGCGAACATTACTTGTGTGCAAAGTGTTCACCTTTCGTTTGCCATTGATTTAACTTTATGGGAGTCCAGCGGCGATTTTTGGCCGAACTTTGACTTACTGCTTTGACGGCAACCTTGCTTCCAGCATGCGCCGGAATGACAAGTTAAAGCCGAAACTTTGACCTACATAAGGATGTTGGACTTGTTTAATCAAACTCAACTGTGAGGTCGAGTCTGCGTTATTACATTTTAAAATATTTAGAATAAATTATTCTCTGCCCTGGTTTGATTTGGTTTGATATCGATTAATGCTGCCAGATCGCGGAAGAATTCTGTGCTTTGTGTATTTGTATATAATATACCTATGCCAGCCTCAGTACGCCGGGCTATGATTCCACGCAACCAGTATTTTTTTACCTTTCCCATCAGTAGTATCGCCACCCGGATATGGATAACATCGTTGGGGTGGAAACTGGTCGGGCCGGTTTCAAGAAACATACCCCGTTTATCAAGATCACGGGTTTTAAAGGTGCCTACCAGGCCTACCTCGAGAGGATGTGCTAATTTTCTGTTGTTATTGTAGAGTTCGACATCCAGTCTGGCAGGTACACGCCGGCTCCAGCGAAAGACAGAGAAATTATCAGCTTCGCCTTGCCTAAGATATTCACAATGTGTTTGTAAATGCTGCATTGCTTTTCCTCTAACTACATGTCCCTGTCGTGCCATCAGCTAGCTTAGTGTATATATGATCTGCATGTACGTTGTATGCTGACACTAATACATTCTCCCTCTGGTACTGCTTGATTGTCATGCGTATACAGCCAGCGTCCTTGTTAGCCGTATACGCATGACAGCTTTACGTATACTGATCATTTCTGGTTTACTTGTAGCCGTGTTCAGATTGCTCAGCGAGTAAACTTTAGTCAAATATTCTACTGGAATAAATACGTAACATTACGTAAGAATAAATTCTTACCGTGACCGGTAATCCGCTTTATAGCGGACAGAATAAGCGAACTTCACCGGGCGTTATCCCGGCTATGTACAGGACTCGCAAGGCCTCGATCGAGGCTAAGTTTAACCCCGTTACTGTCGCGCTCTATAACGCTGGCCGCCAACCTTATACCGTTGCTACTTTCACCTGAAACGAATTCGATTTCTATCCGTGTATTCACTGGAAAAAGCAGCGGGTTGATCCTGGCAAAGAATCTGGCTGGAGCGATACTCTGTGCTTTGCAGCAGGCCATCAGAAGTCCATCCAGATATATCCTGATATCTATTCCGTCCATATTCCGCATGCCGCCAGGGCTTGCGGAATCTGTAGCCATTCGAGTACGAACTGAGGACTCTGACAAGTGTAAAGAGGTACTGGCTGATTGATCCATGCGCACAGAGTAAGTGATTTTCGGAGCAAGGAAAATGCGTGGCATTACTTAGGTGGAACTACCTATGTAGTGTTAAAATAGATCAGCGATCCTGCTTGTCTGGCTAAGCTCAATCAGTTCCGCCAGTGAACCGGAACCAGTTTTTTCCATGATCCTGCTGCGGTGTGTTTCTACGGTTCGATGGCTTAATCCCAATTCCCTGGCTATCACCTTGCTTGCCTTACCGGCTGCTACTAGCCACATGACTTCCCTCTCTCTTGGTGTCAGGGATTTAAGCCTCGCAGCTGCATCTGCCCGCCTGGCCAGGGCTTTCCGGTTAGACTGATCAAGCTGGATTGCTTCCTGAATACGTTCCAGCAGCAATCCTTCATCAAAGGGCTTCTCCATGAAGTCGACTGCACCACTGCGGAACGCCTGAGCAGACATGGAAATATCGCCATGCCCGGTCAGAAAAATGACAGGGATAATACTGCCCCTTGCTGCAAGTTCTTGCTGCAGTTTGATACCGCTCATCCCGGGCATGCGTAAATCCAGCACCAGACAACCCGGCCGATCCGCATCAAAGACCGCAAGAAAGTCTTTTGCCGTCGCGAAGGATTCGGCGCTGAACTTTGCCGTTTCCATCAGTAACTCGAGCGCCTTTCTAACGGCGCTATCATCGTCAACCAGGAAAACCGTGGGTTCTGTATCCATAGTTTCAATCTAGACCGCTAACGGGGAGAATGAAGTAAAAAGTGGCACCGGCGCCTGGTTTCGAGTCCACCCACAGTTGCCCGCCGTGGGCTTCGATAATGGATCGGCTGATGGCCAGCCCAAGCCCCATGCCGTTTTCTTTGGTTGAAAAGAAGGTATCAAACAGCTTATCTAGCGTATCGGTAGCCAGTCCAGGCCCGGTGTCACGAACCTGAACCTCAAGTTGGTTTTCATCCGTCTGCCTGCTGGAAATCACCAGGTTGCGTGCACCATCGTCTGTTTCGTTCATGGCCTCGATGGCGTTGTGGAGCAGATTCAGGATCACTTGTTCGATCTGGATGCTGTCTGCCATGACGGACGGTAGGTCAGGCGCCAGTTCAAGTTGTAGCGTGATTACCTGTTTATCCAGTTCGGCGCTGATAAAACGTGTTGCATTCTCCAAGACCCGGTTGAGATCCATCGCTTCGCGCTGCACTTCTCC
>CAYPEL010000075.1:0-3105 GCA_964409635.1 uncultured Gammaproteobacteria bacterium
GGGTTGCGGTTGTGCCGGCTCCACGCCGCTGCCAGCTTCGCCCACTTCGGATGTTCAGTGATAAGTACCAGTGGGACCAGGCCCTCGTTCGGTGACGGCGAACTCGAGCAGTGAAGCCCGAGCCCTGGTGAACCGTCCTCGTGGAAATCTTGACCGTGATCAGAAGTATATACCAGGAACGAATTTTCCAGATCGGCACCGGCCAGGATGATATTGAAGAACTCTCCCACGTTCCAGATCAGCGTATTCCGGTAAGCGTTGCGGTAGCGCTCC
Source organism: uncultured Gammaproteobacteria bacterium (assembly GCA_964409635.1). Taxonomy (GTDB): domain Bacteria; phylum Pseudomonadota; class Gammaproteobacteria; order DSM-19610; family DSM-19610; genus CAYPEL01. Next base: position 274 of record CAYPEL010000075.1, read on the forward strand.
CAGTCACCCTCGAAGTCCGGCCTGTCACCGGTATCTGAAATATCGGTAAGGTTGCCGCGCTTGACCACCGGCGTGAAGCGCATGTAGGCGTCCGGATATTTGTCGTGCACTGGAAAGTGAGCGCCGATCTTGTTGGCCAGAATCAGCTCTGCGACATCGTTGTTCGTGAGTTTAACGATCAACTCGGCCATCTCCATGTCCCGATGGACAAGTTTCGTTTTACCGAACTGATGCAGAAGATCAATCTCCTCTAACTCTTCACTGTACATAAAATTCTGTAGCCGTCCCCCCGTCCGCTGGGCATCGAGGTAAACGGTTCGCAAACCGGCTGCCCTAGCGTAGGCCCAGATCGACGGTCTCGAGTGCATCGATTGCAGATAGTTCTCTCGCGTCCCGCCGAACCTGAGGATCACGTTCGAGCCACCGCTGCAGTTGGTAGCCGAAGCGGCCAAGGCGAAGTTATGGACGGCCCCATCGCTACCGGTCAATCCCGAACTCACGCCTTTCGGAGCGTTGATATCCAGGTAGTCGCCCCTGACGCTCTCATCGATGATCAAAATGATATCGACCGGGTCCGAATCAACCTGCTGCAAAATCGAAACCGATTCGCGTTTTCCGCGGTCGAACTCTACGTACTCGTAACTACGCACGATGGCATAAGGCAGGGCGACAATCGGGCTCGGCAGCCCCTTGACGCCCGCACCGCCGCGAAAATACAAGAAGACACTGAGTGTGAGAACAAACACGACCGGCATCGCGATGCAGGCAATCGTAGCGGGTTTCGATCGACTGAAGCTTGTGTGCGGGGGAAGCAGGATTCCTGCGAGCAACAGCGTGCCGATGAGCATAGGTTTCGCCATGTGAGCTGCGAACTGTGACCAGGCATCATCGACAAACGCCGCCGCCTGGAGTATGGAGACATAGGCATCGTAAGACAAAAAGCTGCCCATGATCCCTCGATAGGACTCGACCACCACTGCCGAGCTTGTCAATAGCACGGCCCAGGCGCAGCGGAGGACATGGTACTGACAGAAAGATACGGCGAGGAGACTTACCAGGCAGAGGATCAGCAGCACCAGAAATGTCAGAACTCCCGTCGCGCTGTCGATTGCGCTCACCCGCGCCAGATACCAGGGGGCGGGGATTACCACGGCCAGCGCTAGCAGGAAGAGTTTGCCGAGATCTGTTGCTTTGTCCATTCCTGCGATGCCGGTTCCAGAGTAAGCTGTCCTGATATGGTTAACGGGTCGACTTGTCCTGTCAAGTCGAAGACTCCGCCCCCGCAGACCTCACGGAAAACAGGGGCATTAGAACGTGGTGCTTCCTTTCCGACGCCCGCACTAACTGAACTATGACTTGCAGGGCCGTTATTCAACCCCGGGCCCTTAGCGGGGCTGGGGTCCGTATGGGAACCAGGACAGGCAGGGACTTAACCCTTGTCGGTGTAGTCGGGAGGAGCTAGAGACCGATTGAGTTAAAGTAGATGAACAGCGGTGAGAGAAACAAGACACACCTTCTCAACTATGATCAACGGAGTTCTCTGGCTTGTTGTCCGGAGTATTGGAGCGAGGGGCGCAAAGCTGGTGTAAGGGGCCCCCTGTGTCAGGATAGTTGTCGAAGGGCCTGTCACCGAAGGCCCCTTGACAGGGCGTAAAAGTCAGTTGAGTCAGCTGATTATTGCCATGCAGCCGGCTGATACACTGGACAGCCGTGCCGTTCCAGGACTATATTTATATATTATCCCTTTGGTATGAAGAGTATTCGATACCCCCCCAATCATGGCCACTTTACTCACCGGCGAATCCTCCTCGCCCAGCCTATGGCAAAAGTAGAACCGCAAAAACAATTGGCTTTCTGGTTTTCCGGTTCCCCAAGGTTAGCGAAACACTTATTCTGTACGAACTGCTGGATTTGAGGAAACTGGGCTTTGACGCTGACCCCTACTCGTTATTGCAGGAGAACGCCCCGATAATGTATCCTGAGGCAGAAAAGATTTTGCCCGATCAGGCACTTGCGCAGCTGGTATCGGCAGTGCTGACCAACGGCAAATCACTACGGCTGATACCTATGTGCGGTTATTTCTGCACCGCCAATTTCGCCAGCGCAATCGCCACCTGGAACCTGTTACGAGGCTATCAAATCGACTCGTGGATCCGCGTAGTGGCACGACAAAGACGGAGCCGGATGCACTTTCTTCCAGCGTAGCCCCATTGGCAGACAAGCAGACAAAATCATGAACAGTGTTACCTCTGCAACGAGACACAGCCGCCGCAGGCTTACCGACCTGCCCGACGAACTGCTGTCACGCTGGCTGGAACTGTTATCGGAAGCAGGGACCGGGACGCCTTTTCTTCATCCTGAATATTGCCGTGTGCTCGGATCCGTCAATCCCGATGTTGAATTACTGTTGATAGAAAATTCCAACGATGTGGCGTTTTTGCCCGTTCAGCGGATCGGCAGAATAGCTTACCCGGTTGGGCTCCAGCTCGCGGATTACTGCGGCATCATTGCGCCACCCACCATGAATATTGATGTTAACGGGCTCCTTAAAGCCGCTGATTTGCATGGCCTGAAATTAAGCAATTGCATCGGTCAGGCTTGCCAGTTTGGCGACGTGCTGCAGCGTGATGAGTCGCCGTATATCGCATTGGGCGAGGGCGTGGATGCCTGGCTGCGGACACTGAAGAATCGCGGTTCATCGACACTGAAACAGGCACAGCGCAAGGCACGAAAAATTACCCGTGAAGTAGGCCCGCTACGCTTCGAATGGCGAGCCAATGACGCTGTACTACTGGATACCCTGCTGGACTGGAAGAGTGCCCAGCGCCAGCG
>CAYPEL010000075.1:3136-13146 GCA_964409635.1 uncultured Gammaproteobacteria bacterium
GAATCTGGTCACGCTGCTGCCATCGATTGAAACATCTTCTTTTTCAGGGCTGCTGTCCTGTTTGTATGCCGGAGATAAACTACTTGCCGTGCATCTGGGAATGCATACCCCTAGCACCCTGCACTGGTGGATACCCAGCTACAACCCGGCCTATAGCGCCTACTCGCCGGGAGCGATATTTCTGCTCGAACTCGCCAGAGCGGCTGCCGAACACGGCATAAGCAGGATTGATCTGGGCAAGGGAGATGAGCGGTACAAATCAAGCTTCCGGTCCGGGTCGACAGAAGTAGCCAGCGTCTACCGCGATAATCGCCTTGCCCGGCAATGGATTGCCCGGCAAAAACAGGCCCTGAAAAAAAGCATTCGTGGCACTGCGCTGGAACCACACCTGAAAAATCTGAAAAAATGTGGCCTGAAAGCAAGACGACGCAGCTCATGAGCCGATCGACATCCGAATCAGAGGTCGTGATCCGGGCCGTGCGTGGGGCGCAACGCTCATCATCTCAGGCACGATTGCCCCACCGCTGAACGTGCGCCGATCCAGTCCCTGAGCAGCGCATATCGACCCTATACGGGAAAGACCAAATCGATCTGCATGACATGACGCCCCATGCGGGCCAGCACAATGGTTGCAAGCCCGCTTAACAGCATGCAAACCGGGAACGAAGGCTGAAACAGTAATTCTACAATCAGCAGCAAGGAACTCAGGAAAACAGCCTTCATGCAAAGCCGCAAGTAATGTTTGTCAAGGCTAATGATTTTAGATGTCCTTAGCAGCAGATAGTTTTTCAACAAGCTATACAACAGTATGGACGCACAGCTGGCTACTGCCAATCCAAAAGCAGCGTATTCACGCACCAGAAACCAGCAAGCTGCAACGGCAACCAGACTAGTCGCAATATCGGCATACAAAACCAGTTTGCCGTGTCCTTCAAGACGCAGCATTCTGGCATTGTAACCAAACAGGGCATGCACATAGAGCCCCAGTGAAATCAAGGCCAGGATCGGGCTGGAGCCGGCGTAGCGCTCACCGAGGAAGAGTGGAACCACCTCGTCGGCGAAAATACAGGTCATGAGGAATATCGGGAAAGTACCCACGGCTATCCACGCTGCCGTACGCCAGAAGTGCGCATTGATATCCCGATACTGCTGAGCGCTGTGCAGGCGTGCCGCAACGGGGGTAAACAAAATTGAAAATGCATCGATGACGACATCATTCAAACGCGCGAAAGGCAATACCGCCGCATAAGCAGCCAGAGCAACCGGGCCAGCGCTACCGCTGAGTATCAGCGGTAGCATCAAGCCACGCGCGGACAGTGCCAGATCAGACCCGTACTGCGGTATTCCGTAGGCGAGTATGTCACCGACGGGAAACCTGACAGCCAGCGGCCGAACGAAGACACCTGCCCGCGCCATTGCCTTGCCTGCGATCCAGAGGTAGATTAGTGCGCCAATAAGGGCGGCAGCCAGATGCGCTTGTGCGACCTGCATGACAGTACCCGAATCCAGAATAACGAGACCTACGCAAGACAATTTGAGCAGCGGTCTCAGCAGGTATCGCAAGCTTGCAATCGCTTTGCTATGACCCATGGCGGCGAGAAACGCCTCGAGCATTCTTTCGAATGCATTCAGCGGTGCCAGCAGAATAACCAGCAGTACCAGCGGAGCTGACGCTGCGTCAATTACGATGCCGGCCTGGAGTAACATGAACGCTACTCCAAAGGCCAGTGCGCCAAAAATAAACACGACGATTACGCCAAATAACAGCGCACCCCTCAGTTGAGCGAGGTCCCTCTTTTCGTGATACAGCGGTAAAAAACGGGAGAGCGACTTATCCAGCCCCGCCGCGACAATAGTCGCGCCATAGTCCGCAAGTATTAGACCGATGGCTAGAATTCCAAAGTCGAGCTTGCTCAGATAGCGGATGGTGACCAACTGAATGATCAGGTTCAACGCAAGGGCAACAAAACGCCCCGACAATAGCAGGACCGAGCCTCGAACACTCTTCTGTATAATGCTATTGGGCTCGTCCTGAACCTGCGGCTTTTGCCCGGCCATAGTCAGCTTCTGCCTGCGCGCCGTACGAAAAAATGCAGCAGTTGCAGGAGGTCTTGGAAAAAGGGTAGCGGATCGTCAAAACTGAAGGTGTCGAAACGGTGGCTGCGCGAGAAAATGCGCCATAAATCCATACCATTGGAACACTCCTCATCCAGTGCAGTATTCCAGCCATCAAATCCCTTCGACCCGATAGCGCGCGGCCTGACCCGGCGCACCATGACACGGACATCGTCAAACAGGTTTCGCGCATAGATGTCCTGCCGGTAGGAACTCGGAAAAGAGCGTCGATCAGCGAGCATCATGTCTGCCAGCCAGGCCGGGAAATTCGCGCCGGCGGCTATTGCCAATGCCAGCGAACCCCAAAATCGGCCATTAATTTCAATCAGGTAATAGGAACCGCTGGCCTGATCCACTCTGAACTCAAACATCGCGACGCCGCTGTAATCGAGAGCGCGAACCATTTTTTCACTTGCCGCCAGCAGTTCGGGGCACAGTGCGACGCTTTTTCGGTAGGTACTACCATGACCGCTCGTTTCATGTAGGCGCTGGTGCTGGAATGCATACAACACGGCTCCCTGATGCGCGAGGATCTCTACACCGACTCCCTGCCCGCTTACGCGCTCCTGTAACATCAACATCTCTAACGGCTGTTGCTGAAGATCATCAAAACAGGCGCCAAGTTGCTCAGGCGTTTTCGCCCAACGTACAAACTGCTTGGTAAAAGGATCACTTGTGGTACTGGATGACAAGGGTTTGACCATGACCGGCCAGTTCATTTCAGCCGCAACTGCACGTGCTTCGGACTGGTTCCTGGCGACCTGCGTTGCAGGAACCGGTATCGCCAGCTCCCGGGCCAGCGATATGGTTTTTTGTTTATCAAATACCGTGTCAAAGGCCTCTATTGCAGGCAACGCAATGCGGACGTATGGCTCCAGCAGTGCCCTGTTCGCGTGTATTAATACTGCCGATGGGTCGCTCGCCGGTATCATCAGGTCGAATTCAATGCTTCTTAGCAGGCCTGTTAATGGCGACAACCAGCTATTGTCACCCGCGGGAACCGGGATGGAGTGCCAATGCTTGAGATAACGGGATCGCTTTGCGGGTGCCTTCCCTGAACACCAGGCAACGTGTACTTCGGCGCCCGCCCGACCAAGTGAACGAACGATCGGCAGAACTATGCGCGAATTTTCTCCAATGACCAGATACCTGGCCGGTTTTTTTTCTCGCGACGAATTGGCACGCTCTTCCCTAGCCGCCACGAATATCGAGTCTCGCGCGCATGGTAGTCCAACTGTAGCAGAAAAAGAAAAATGAAGCCCAGGTCTTGCACAAATCCTCGATAGACAAGCGCATGAACATCATCTCGGGAGCCAGCGCGTCAATGGCCAACATCGCTACACTCAATACACCACCGAGGCACAGATAGCGAAAAGTACTTCTTTCCTTCAGTGTAGTGCGCCCCCACAAGACAAGCGCCACCAACTGGCCGACGCCTGCGACCATCAGTATGTAGTGATCAGCAATATCCAGCCGCCAGCCAATCCCTTCATGTATCTTGAAACGATCATCCAGACCCAGATAGGCAAAAAACGCTATCTGGCTCAAATAAAACCTGCCACGGGTACGGTTTTGTTCGCTCTTTTCAAGATAACAGTGACTGATGATAAACAACAGGGCTGTGGCCCATAGAAAAAAAACGCTGATGCTGGTATTGATGCCGTAGAACGGCTCCTCCCCTTCGATATCAGCAAAGTAATTCCGAACATAGGCCTGCGATGTATTGGCCTCGATTGCCAACATCACCAGGCTGTAGATTACCAGCCCGGCGGTGGCCAGTGCCGTCCAGCGCGATAGCATTCTTTGAGAATCTTTCAGCTCACCGTCAGTCATAGCCTTCGTTTTCGTCCTCCTTGCAACAGCATGTATTCGCGAGCGCGCCGCACAACGCGTAAGGGCGCTTCGATTCGTGAACCGAGCAGCGAGGAGCGTAAGCACATCTTGGTCTTGTGCCAGTTGCGTCTGGCCAATAATGCCAATGCCTGTTGATGGATCATACCCTCACCGATAGTCAGGGTGCCGGTGAGAAAACTCTGTTTGTAACGCTCTGAACCCTTGCCCAGATCCAGACGCTGCAGTCCATGTTCGCCAGCTTGCTGAAGAAGTTTCACCAGTAATATCGAACCGGGCGAATAGCTACCAAATTGCGGATCATAAGTCGGGAACCACCAGTGCATCACCGGACCACAACGCATGCCCAGGTGGACCGCAAGCACTTTATCTGCGCCGTAGAGAACAGAGCAGACGCCTTCGAAGCCATCGGAGCGTGCCTTTCTGATTCGCTGCATTGCTGCCACTACCCATGGGTAATTAAACATGACGATCCGGTTTGTACGCTGATGCTGTTGAGCTTTCCACGCCAGCAGCGCGTCGAATGCGCTATCGTCCAGGCACTGGTATTCAAACCTTAGCTCCCCTACTTCTCGCTCAAATTTTCTGGCCTTACGTAGAGTCTGGCTCAACTGTCGTGAGCCGCGCTCGCGCAAAAGGTCCTGATAGGCATCGTATCCTTCGCTGATATCAATATAAGGCGAAGTCGAAGTTTGCCATTCGTAAGCAGATAGCGATGGAGTCCTGGTTAGCAGATGGTCGAAGTTCCAGGACTTCAAGCCGCAGCCTCGCAACAGCGACACCATGTCGATCTCCAGATCAGGGCTTGCAATTATTCCATGAAATTCGCAAAGCCTCGCCCCGACACCAATAGCACCACCACCGGCAATGCGCTGGTGTGGAAAAAAGCCGACGTCGCGAGCGCCATCATTGATAACACCAACCTGGACACTACTGTGTACTTCGGCAATGCATTGTGTGTACGCCGGGTGCAAAAAAGGGGTCTGCATAACAGGATAGTCGTCCAGCAAGGCAGCCCAGTTTGCCAGTTGTTGCTCGCTTAAATCTCTGGCCTGGACTACTGAAATGCCTTTCACGACTGAAGTTAGCGAGTTAATAGGCGCCACCATTTTTTCGATTGAGTGTTTTTGGTTGTAGGTTCATATCTGAAAGAACCCCCTGATTGTTCATATATTCAAGGTCGATTTGTGTATTTGTCAAAATCTACAGCGGCCTGCGGATAATAGTTCCCGAACCTAACCACATCGTCAGCCGCTTGACCGGGCGCATTTTCACCGGCGGGCCTTCGGAAGCTAAATCCGGTGGGTGCGATACAACAGACAGGCGTTTTCGCGAATTCATAGGCCTTCATTCAGTTCTCAGAAAAGGGGGATTAACAGGTACCACCTACCCTAACCGCCAGGTTCTTAGTGATCCTTTGGTCATTTGTTGGACAATTATGCCATGATGATCGTATAAATATGTTGACCGGTGTCGGATTTTTGCAGACCGACTCTAGATATATGTCGTCGAGGAATAGCATTTGCAGGTGGACATTGAGATTTGGCTCGCTACCAAATCGCTGACTCAGGGTAACCGCTTCCCAGCGGGATAGAAATTACAGTTTACAATGCTTTGCAGTCTACCTGCTCGGTAAATTATCTGCATCCAATGTGGGAAATTTGTGGGAATCAAGTATGCTTGTATGGTGGCAGGTGCCGGGGTGGCAGGGACCTCAAGCTATGCTTCCGACCTTACGGTACGGACTACCGATAGCACTCGGTAGAGCGTTTGCAATGAACGCCGACAGCGGGATAACGCAGGCTTTCGCCGATTACAGGAGCGGAAAGGTTTAACTTTTTATCTTTGTGACGGCCGCTCCACTAATTACTCTACAATTTGTATATTATAGATTATTTCTCCGATTCAATGTTATGAATAGTGAGCAAATAGACGACTACTTAGAGTCGCATCAAGCCCCTGAAATTAGCCTGTTCGAAGAAGCGTTACCTGGATCGCTTTTCGAAAGGCTTACCCGAGCGATCCGCTCTATCGGCAAACAGCGTAGAAGACGCACATACAATACCACGTTCTGGTTTCCTTTGGGCGCAAGCCCGACCAACGTTGCCGAAGAAGCGATTGTAGAATTGGTCAAACTGGCGAACCCGGCCCCGGAGTGCTTAGGCATTGAATGGTGGTTAGGGCGGCTTGATCATGGCAAGCAACTAGACTTTCATTTTGATCGAGATTTGACGCTATATAACAAAACCGGCCAGTTTGTAAACCCTCTGCATGGAAGCATCCTATATTTAAACTCTTTTCCTTCCAGCCCCACAGTAGTTCTGGATCAGATACCCAGTGCGGACGGATCATCGAAGATCCCGGAGAAACCGAAATACACGCAGGCCATCGAAGCCGTTTCGAATCGATATATGGTTTTTCCAGGCAACCTTCTCCACGGAGTCATACCCAATAAGGGCAGATCAAAGCTCGACAAATTTCTTGCGAAAGGTTTTAAATCTTCCGAAATGCGCCTTAGCCTGCTGGTTAACTACTGGGATCGTCGCCCGTTACCTCCTATCTGTTTCGATTATGATGGCACGATATATGGTCAACTGAAAGACAAGCATGTCTTCCCGGTGAAATACCCACCCGCGCAAAAGTTAAGGTAGACCCGATTTCAGATAAAATCTGGCTCTGGCTCCGTCAACAGCTCTGGTGGACTAGGCACCGACCCCAAAGGCGGCGAAACATGAGCGGGGATTCTTTCGTCAGGTAGACGCCGTCGAGGAACAGCATGTGCGGGTGGACATTGAGATTTAGCGCGCTACGCGAAAAGGGTTTTCCTGGCCTCCCAGAGTCGATGGTTTTTGTAGCAGCGGTACCTGAAAAAATGCAAATGGAATAGTGAAAATTATGATAACTTATCACTGCTGTCCCGTTAACTGAGTTATATTTTGGTGTAGCTGGCGAAATACCGGGGAGATAGAGTGATTGGTGTTTTGGGGGCATGAATATCAATAACCTTCCCCCGTCATTCCGGCGCAGGCCCGAATCCAGTGGTTTCAAGGACTTACTGGGTACCGGCGGTTCGACGTTTCGGTCAAGTCCGGTATGACGATGCTGAGTTAACGAGATAGCAGTGAAAACTTATAATATTTTACCTTTAGGGTAGTCAAGAGTAAGCGCTCGCTGGTAAAGAACAATTAAATTATAAATAATTATATATGTGTGGATTAGCTGGCATTCTATTTGCTGAGATGAATCACGAAGATTGGCGGGAAAATCTTACCAGAATGGGTGAGGCAATTCGCCATCGGGGTCCTGATGATGAGGGTATTTGGTTCGATGCCGAGGCTGGAGTGGGAATAGTGCATAGGCGTCTTTCCATCATTGATACATCGGCTGAAGGTCACCAACCTATGATGTCAACTTCGGGTCACCTGGTTATGGCTTACAACGGTGAAATTTACAACTATTGTGAAATAAAGAAGGATTTGGTGAGTGCCGGAGTTAGCTTTAGAGGAGAAAGTGATTCTGAAGTTCTCTTGGCCGCGATTGAAAGTTGGGGAATAGATAAGACCTTAGGCCGATTGGCAGGAATGTTTTCATTTATTATATGGGATCGTAGGAGCCGTGGAATAACTTTATGCCGAGATCGAATAGGTATAAAACCTCTTTATTATGGCTGGCAAGGGGGGCGTTTATATTTTGCCTCTGAGTTACATGCCTTAAGAGCTTTGCCTGATTTTAATCCAGAGCTTGATCGAAATAATATCGCTTTATATACGCGTTACTGTGCAATTCCCCAGCCTTTTTCTGTTTATAAAGGAATTTTTAAATTACCCCCGGGTTGTTCTCTTAGTATCGGTGAAGATGCTCAAACTCTGGCGCCGTCTTTGCCGGAACCTCAGAAATATTGGTCTGCATATGAGCGGGCTAGTCGGGGGTTAGAAAAGGCATATGAGGGGAGTTTTGAAGAGGCGAGTGATGATCTAGAAAAAATGTTAGAAAGCATAATTAAATCCCATATGATATCGGATGTTCCTTTAGGAGCTTTTCTCTCGGGTGGACTCGATTCTAGTCTTGTATGTGCATTAATGCAGAAGATGAGTTCTTCACCCATTCGCACATTCAGTATTGGTTTATTAGAAAACGGGTATAACGAAGCTCAATATGCTAAAGAAGTTGCCAGGCATCTGGGTACTGAGCATACGGATTTTTATTTAACTCCGAAAGAAGTTATGGGGAAGATTCCTCAAATTCTAAATTGTTGCGATGAGCCAATGGCTGATTCCTCTCAAATACCTACGTGGTATGTGAGCCATCTAACTCGTCAGCATGTAACCGTCGCCTTATCGGGGGATGGAGGAGATGAGCTTTTTACTGGTTATTTGAGGTATCACTATATAGAAAAGTTATGGCGAAAATTGGCTCTTTTACCACTCCCTTTGAGAAGAGTTTTCGCTCTTATGTTGAGAAAAATATCACCGCAAAGGTGGGACCTGGGTGCAAGATATTTGTCTCCCCTACTGCCGCGTTCATTGAAGCAGGTTCACTTGGGAAATAAATTGCACATGATAGCAAAAATGAGCTCAGCTTCAGGGTTGAGGGAGCTTTATGATTTTCGCCATTCAGATATCCTTAACCCGACAGATTATGTTTTAGGTTCTTCTCATATTGATACTGAAGTCAATTTGGATGACAACTGGGGGGTGAGCTCGTCTTTTATGGAGCAGATGATGCTGATGGATTCGATTACCTATTTACCAGACGAGATTTTGACAAAGGTTGACCGGACAAGTATGGGGGTTGGCCTGGAGGTTCGTGTACCTTTACTTGATCATCGTCTTTTTGAGTTTGCCTGGTCTTTGCCTTTGCAGTATAAATATAAACAAGGAGAAGGTAAGCGCATATTAAGGAATGTACTCTGCCGGCATGTTCCCAAGTCTTTAATTGATCGCCCTAAAATGGGATTTGGTGTTCCCATAGGTGATTGGATGCGAGGGGATTTACGTCCCTGGGTTGAAGAGTTGCTTGATGAAAAGCGACTCAGGGAGCAAGGGATATTTGATTCTCAAGTAGTTAGAAAAACATGGCAGTGCCATCTAAAAGGTGAAGATAAAAAGAATATTATCTGGAACTTAGTAGTCTTTCAGAATTGGATAGAAAATGAATCGAAGCCTTTGTCGAGGAAAGAGTTTGTTAATTGCTAGGAGTCTGTCGGAGTTAGGTAATCGTAGCGAGGGAAAGGCATTTTGAGTCAGGTTTGTTCTTTTCCGTCGAACCTTATAATTTTGTTTGATTAATAAAATTTAATGAGAATTTGTGGATAGGAAGAATAAACGCTATGCCTGGCACGGAGCAGCCGTGGTCATAGCTGGCTTCGACGAGCTATGTTGATTCAGACTGGTGCGTCGAGCTACAAGAAATTTGGCGCCTTTATCAACCTCGTTAACTGCGTCGTGCCAGGTATTACCCGTAAGGCTTCAAAATAGGTAATACGCAGCAGGAAGTTACCCCTGGCTGAAGCTCGGCTGGCGCTGTTCAATCATGAATCCGGCGCCACAGAGTTCAATATCATAGGCATATGGAATCCATGGTATTGAAGATCTCGCGCGCTACGCTGGGAAAGCTGTCGGCGATTCTATTGAAGTTCTCCAGGCAGTGCAAAGAGAATTCCAGTAAGCTGGCCAAATGCTACAATAACAAATTTTCCTGGTCCTACCCGTACATTATTTGATGGCCCAAAGTTCACTTCTGGATACCCTGTGCGTTGCCTGCGCGCGGGCGGGCAAAAGGACTTGTTGCGCGATTTCAACGATGATCAGATCGTCCCTATGATGAGGCAGGACAGTCGGCAAGGTGATCAGATCCTGTATTTTAATTGCGGAACATTGTCTGCCATCGAGTCAGCAAGCTTATGCCCGGACCGCCTCAGAAGAAATAACATGATACTGGTTATGCATGAGTATGCCATGCAATAATTAGTTGTTGATTTCGGTATTTTCAATCTTGATACTCTGGCAAGAGATACGCTGGGGAAATTGAAGCTGGTAAATAAC
>CAYPEL010000076.1:0-13098 GCA_964409635.1 uncultured Gammaproteobacteria bacterium
CAACTTCCCGTGACACCAGTTTTTTATCCTTATACACATAGGACATCACAGCAATCCCCTGGGTACGCACCAGCAAGTGCAGGGTCAGTGCCTCTATATCCTGGTCTGAACATAAGGCCTTGAACTGAATTTTTATCCAGCGGCGAAACACATCAAACTGTGCCCTGGCGATCAGTTGCGATGCTGGTTGCGACTTGCCCAGCTCAGTATTCAAACTACCCATGGGGCAACCAAAGCGTACAACATTTTTTAGCTCAAGCAGGGGAACCGAAGCGTAGCGTTTTAATCGCTCCAGCGGGCTATTTAAGGTCGCATCCCAATCGGCCAACATCATTTTCATCAGGCTGATGCGGTGTTCAACCACCGCCTCCAGCACCTCGTCTTTGGTTTTAAAATAATAATAAAGATTACCGCGCGGCACATTGGCCGCCTCAGCGATGTCAGTGAACGACATCAGGTTGAAACCTCTGTGGTACAGCAGATCGTCCGTTGCATTGATGATTTGCAGACGGATTTGTTCAGTTTTTTCACGCGCGGCCATACCCGAACAATACCTTCCTGCAGCGCATCAGACAACGCTCAGTTCACCGCTTTTGCCATCCGCATCGGCCTGACCTGACGATGTGACATTTCTGCTACCTGTAGGCGTATGGCATCACGCCAATCGTGGTGCGGTTGATAACCCAGAATCTTTGTTACCTGATCATTATTTGCCTGCGTATCCCTTAATAAATGCACAATACTACGCACAATGAGCGGTTCCCAGGGTACGATCGGATCAATCTTTTCCATCAACCAGGCGAAAGAAAATGCCCCCGCAAAGGGCACAGAATAATGCGGTTTAGGATAGCCAAACGTAGCATGTATAAATTCAATCACTTCACGAACGGTTGGCACTTCTTTTCCCACCACGTTGAATGCCTGAAATCCCTGCAGACCCTCTTTGACCGCCGCTAATCCCATGGCCTGTCCATAATCACGACCATCCGCGAGTGGCATTTTCGTTTTACCACCGGCCACCCAGGGGACTAAGTGCGTCTTAAGCCGTGGTAGCAAAATGGGGAGTAAACCCAACCCATAATGCTCACCAGCAAATAAACCCAGACGCATATTTATCATGGTTTTTTCTGCTGATGCGTGCTCACGAAGAAAGTTTTCAATTTTAATGGCATTACATAAATGCGGCCAGTAGGCTCTGGGAATGCCTTTAGACAATGCGTTTGAAGAATCACCAGGGGCTGCAACCGCAGTCGTGCTGCCATTCACGTAACACCGGGCATTACTTTTTAAATACTGATTCAATAGCCGCAGCGTCGGTTGGTAAAATAATTCTGCCGATAGTTTTTTATGGCCCCACAAAGAACTCCAGGACATCGCATTGACCAGCACGTCGACACCATCGAGCAAAGAAGACAAATAGGCGGCGTCGCGCAGATCACCTTCGCGTACCTCTCCGTCAAAGGTTTCTGGTAAGCGGTTTTTATCCCGGCAGGCTGCAATTAATCGAATACCTGACCGAGAGGATAAGTCATTTAGCGTATGGCTACCTAAAAAACCATTGGCGCCTGTCACGAGAATTGTTTTCATGCTGAACACTCCTTATTTAAGATGATCGTCTTAAATAATATAAGACGATCATCTTATTTTCAAGGGGGCAGCAATACCACAACGATTCGTTGTTGCTTTTATATTATAAAAAAGCATGATAATCAATGGTATAAAGATTTATTGCCTTGGGGTAATACGCAAGATTTTGGAAATGTGGGGTATTCCTGTATCCGTTATTTTTCCAGGTGGGGATATGGCCTGAAAGATGCGGGTGAAGAGGTCGTACAACTCATTCTGGAATTTATGCGTAAACGGGTATCCGCATAAACTGATATTAAAACGGCTAAGTTAGTTTAATCCGGGAAATCTTTTAAGCAACATTTACCAGAGGGGTTTCTGATTTCACAGGCGCACTGCGCAGCTTTGGTTTTTTGTACTACAAATTTCTTTATTGAACTGTCAAGTTGCGCCTGTTGTTGTGTCACATCAAAACAATAGCAAATGGGCCGATCCTGCTGAGTTTCTTTCTGACCCACCCGGGTTTTCAAGGCTGACAGGTTAATAACCGTGTCATCCTGCCCAAAGTACACGACCTTGCACGCCGGGTCGGTACAAAAATAGTACCCCTGCTTGTTAAGCGGGATGGACCAGGGCGCTTGTATATGGTGTAGCAATGTTTTGATCCTAACTGCACTGTATTCTTCACCATTGACTGGGCAACGGTGCTTTCTGGGATATTGCCTGGTTGCTTTTTGTGTAGCACAGCATTCTGACATAAGCCTGGCTCCTGATTACTAAATCTTATTTAACCTTGTGTATTACCGCTTTAACTATTAGAGAAAATACACCACTATTTACCTTTATTAAATAACATTATGAGAAAAACGATGAATGTCCTGATTACCGGCGCAAACCGCGGCATTGGCCTGGCCTTTGCTGAGCATTATCTGCAAGCAGGGCATAAGGTATGGGCCTGTCACCGGGCAGATCCTGGTAAATTAGCGGCCATCTCAGCCTCCAACCTTACCTTGTTGCACTGGGATGTCGCGGTTTACCCAACAGAACAAAGCTTAAAAAGTCTACCGGATGATATTGGCCTGCTGATCAACAATGCCGGCATCTACGGGCCAGACAAATCCAGCAATCAGTCGCTTGAGGCGATCACAGCCGAAGGTATGCTACAGGTGTTTGATATTGATTGTGTTGGCACATTACGCGTCGTGCAGTCAGTACTCGATCGCATCCTTCGGGCCAGAGGCATTATCGCTAACCTCAGTTCAAAAATGGGATCATCCGACGACAATACCAGCGGCGGCTGTTACGCCTATCGCGCCGCCAAAGCCGCCTTGTGTATTGTTTCAAAATCGATGGCGGTAGATCTTGGACCTAAAGGCGTGCGGGTCATTACCTTGCATCCTGGTTGGGTGCAAACGGACATGACGGGGCAGACAGGGGAAATCGATACGCAAACGTCGGTGGAAGGTATGTGCCGCGTGATTGATGCTATCGATCAATATAACCCCGGGGATTTTGTTGCCTGGGATGGTGAGCTTGTACCGTTTTGACTGGGTGCTTCGCGATTTAATTACGTCTGCCCTGGAGAAGGGAGCGGAAAAATCAGTTTGCAGGGTGGGTAACCCCACAATTTGCTGTGGCATCCGGTGGGCTTCACCCACCCTACGGGGAAATTAGATTTACGCTATTTATTTCCTTTGGGATGCTCTATTGCGCGAAGTTTTTGGGCTACTTTGTCGAGAACGCCGTTTATATATTTGTATGCCTGGTCGGCACCGAATTTCTTGGTGAGATTGACCGATTCGTTGATCACTACTTTATAAGGAATATCGATGCGCTGTTCGAGCTCGTAGCTGGCGAGTCTTAACAAAGCACGTTCTACGGGATCGAGTTCGTTGAGCGGACGATCTATATAGGGGATGAAATGGGCGTCAATTTCATCCAGCCGGGCGGGAATTTTATGTAATAGTTCATGAAAATAGTCGCTGTCCGCCTTGGTAAAATCTTCATTTTCGTGGAATTGCGCTTCAATTTCTTTCAGGTTACTGCCTGACAAATCCCACTGATAGAGCGCTTGCATGGCATAGTGCCTGGCGCGAATGCGTAACGCGGTAGCCGCCTGTTTTGGGTTCGGGGCTGGCAAGACTATTTGATTTCCTTGAGCAGGTTGACCATCTCGATAACCGACATGGCGGCTTCCCCACCCTTGTTACCTGCCTTAGTCCCGGCACGTTCTATAGCCTGTTCAATACTATCGACCGTCAGCACCCCTAAGGCTATCGGAATATCCTGATTCAACGACACGCTAGACAGGCCTTTGGTGCATTCACCGGCGACATACTCAAAATGGGGTGTACCGCCACGGATCACTGCACCCAGCGCAACGATGGCATCATATTTTTTAGTTGCCGCCAGTCGTTGTGCAGTGATCGGCATTTCAAAGGCGCCGGGCACGCGGATGATTTCAAGGTCACGGTCTTCCGCACCATGACGTTTCAGGGTATCGATGGCGCCATCGAGCAGGCGTTCGACAATAAAACTGTTAAACCGCGCAACCAGTAAAGCGATGCGTGCATTGCTGATGGTTAACTGGCCTTCTATGACTGGAATGTCTTTCATCTGGATTGCTCCATTAAATGGTATGTTTTATTTACAAATAACACTGCGATAATCTAAATCTATCAGCCCGCTGTCAGCACTACTATTTTAATCATCGCCTTCCACGTATTCGACCACTTCCAGGCCGAAGCCTGACAGGCCATGTACCACTTTTGGCGCACTCATGACGCGCATACGCCGCACCCCCAGATCGGTGAGCATTTGCGCACCGATTCCATAAGTACGCAGCTCTTCCTTGCTTTCGTGCTCGACCGGATCACCGGTACGGGCATGATCATCGTATTTACGGATGCGTTCAACTAGCTGCTTCGGCGTTTCGGGCTGCCCAAGAACAATAATAACGCCCGTGCCTTGCTCGGCGATACGTTGCATAACATCGCGTAAGGGCCAGCCTGTATCACCCATTTGCGCAGCAAATAAATCCGACAGGGAATCCTGCACCTGAACACGCACCAGCGCCGGTGTTTCAGCATCAAGCTTACCCATGACGAGCGCCATATGCAGGTACTTATCGATCATATCCTGATAGGCAACCAGCCGGAAGGTACCGTATTCGGTTGGCAAATCACATTGCGCAACACGTTCAATAGTTTTTTCGTTGGCAATCCGGTAGTGAATCAGATCAGCGATGGTGCCGACTTTTAGCTGGTGCTGTTCTGCAAATTTTTCCAGATCCGGACGCCGCGCCATGGTGCCGTCTTCGTTGAGAATCTCTACAATAACGGCCGCAGGCTCCAGCCCGGCAAGACGCGCAAGATCACAACCGGCTTCGGTATGTCCGGCGCGGGTCAACACACCACCGGGCTGCGCCATCAGTGGAAAAATATGGCCGGGCTGCACCAAATCGTGAGGCACTGCATTAGGTTGCACAGCGGTACGCATAGTGTGGGCGCGATCATAGGCAGAAATTCCCGTTGTGACGCCTTCTGCCGCTTCGATCGACACAGTGAAGTTAGTCGAATGCGCTGTCTGGTTATCATTCACCATCAACGGCAGAGCGAGTTGTTTACAGCGCTCACGGGTGACGGTCAGGCAGATCAATCCGCGGCCGTGGGTCGCCATGAAGTTAACGTCTTGCGGGCGGGCCATGGAAGCGGCCATAAGCAGATCGCCTTCATTTTCGCGATCCTCGTCGTCCATAATAATGACCATACGGCCGGCGCGGATGTCTTCAATGATTTCTTCTGTGGTATTCAAAAGTTTCTTATCTTCAATTTAGATTCAGGTGGATAAAAAACCGCAACGTTTAAGCATGGCTTCATCAATATCCGTCCCCTGCCCTGATGTTGCCTTGTCACCCAGCAACAAGCGTTCGAGATAGCGGGCAATTATATCGACTTCCAGGTTAAAACGCTGTCCCGGTTTAAAGTCACCCATTGTGGTTTCCGCCAGCGTATGTGGGACGATATTCAACTCGAACTCATTAGCCTTAACCCTGTTAACCGTAAGGCTGATGCCGTCAATGCATACTGAGCCTTTTGCTGCGATGTAGCGTGCCAGCGAATCGGGTGAACGCAGCCGAAAGCCTTCAGAGCGGCCCTCTTTCCAGCGTTCGGTGACTTCACCTACGCCATCCACATGTCCACTGACCAGGTGACCGCCTAACCGGGTTGTTGGAGTCAGCGCTTTTTCGAGATTGACACAGTCTCCAGTTTTCATTTCACCCAGTGTTGTATGAGCCAGGGTTTGCGCCGAAACATCGGCCCAAAAACCATTACCGGGTAAATTGACGGCCGTCAAGCATACGCCGCTGGTAGCGATGCTATCGCCTAAAGCGACATCCGTTAAATCCAGTTTTTCTGTCTCTATATACAAGCGCATATCGCTGCCAGACTTTTGCATTGCAGCGATTTTTCCAACAGCTTGAATAATGCCGGTAAACATGGTTTTTTTAGATGTGTGGCTTATTGCGCCATTCTGATGCGTCACCGGCACCAGGTTTTACATGTAACTGTTCACGCGCGGCGCTGTACGCCATGGCGCCAATCAAAATCACAGCAATAGTCGCTAATGATTTAAAGGCAACATCGGTATCCATATAATCCCAAATAGCCAGGATACAAATTACAATTGCAGCAAATATACAAATTGCAGTCAGCGAAAAAAGAAATCGTTTCATGGTTGGTTTACCTTTGCGCTATTAGATTGTATCTGAGCCGTAATCCGGATATCACAGTCTAACTGTCTCATATCAGTAATTTGCAATGCAATTTTGTCTTGCATCGCATCCAGTCCCGGTAAATGTAGCAAGCCACGCCCGGCATCACCCATTAAATGGGGCGCCATATAAATGATCAGCTCATCAATCAGATCTGCTTGCAACATTGCACCCGCCAAGGTCATACCGGTTTCCAGTAACACTTCATTGACCTGGCGGTCAGCCAGTTTTTCCAAGACTGAACGCAGGTCAAGACGACTTTTTTCTGCTGCAACGGTTTCCAGTTCAGCACCGGTATCAAGCAGTTGTTGCCACTTTTTATTTGTCTTATCCGCCGCTGTCAAAATCAGCGTCTGCCCTTCCAACGAAAGCATCCGGGCATCGGGTGGGCATTGCAGCTCAGCATCGAGCAACACGCGCAGCGGCTGTCGTACCGGCTCGATACTGGCTAATTCACTAGACGCAAGCCGCACGTTCATGGAGGGGTTATCAGCCAGCACAGTACCAATACCCGTCATTATTGCCGAGCTACGCGCGCGTAAACGTTGCACATCTTTGCGTGACGCTTCACCTGTAATCCATTTACTTTCACCTGACGCCATCGCCGTGCGCCCATCCAGGCTCATGGCAAGTTTGCAGCGCACGAAGGGCCGGTTCCGCTGCATGCGTGAAACAAAACCGGGATTTAGCGCCACTGCTTCATGCTGCAACAGGCCGGACTCTACAGCGATACCAGCAGCTTGCAAACGCGCCATCCCCTGACCGGCAACCTGTGGATTAGGATCCTGCATAGCCAACACTACACGTGAGACACCCGCTTCGATCAATGCATCGGCACAGGGTGGTGTACGGCCCTGATGGCTGCAGGGTTCCAGCGTGACATAGGCAGTCGCGTTAGCTGCCCTGCCTGCTGCCTCGCGCAAAGCATGCACTTCGGCATGCGGCCCGCCGGCTCTCTCATGCCAGCCACGCCCAACCACTTCACCTTTGTTGACCAGTACACAACCGACATTTGGGTTCGGATCTGTTGTATAAAGTCCGCGCCGCGCCAGCTGCAGGGCTGCGGACATGTAGGCGTGATCGTTCATGAATGTTGAACTGTTGCAGGAGCGGAATTTATTCCGCCCCGACAGTATTTTTAGCGTGCATTATTTCAAAATACTCATATTAATTGTTGGTTAGCTTTCATCATCAGACAACAAAGGTATTTGCTGCCGCTTCTGTTCCGGTGTCGGGCTTTTTTCCAGCCGGTCGATCTCTTCGCGGAATTCGCTGACATCTTCAAAACTACGGTATACCGACGCGAATCTTACATAGGCCACCTGATCCAGGTCGCGCAACTCTTCCATGACCCACTCACCGAGCTGACGCGATGGCAGTTCACGTTCGCCACAGGCCCGCAATCGATGTTGGATACGGTTAACGGACGCGTCAATACTTTCGCTATTGACAGGCCTTTTTTCCAGCGCGCGTAAAATGCCGTTGAGTAATTTCTCATCGTTAAAGGGTTCGCGTGTGCCATCCGTCTTGATGATGCGCGGCATCACCAATTCCGCTGTTTCATAGGTGGTAAAGCGTTCGCCGCAGGCGATACATTCACGGCGCCGACGTACCTGGCTGCCTTCACCAGCCAGGCGGGAATCAACCACCTTAGTATCATCATTACTGCAAAATGGACAGAGCATAATTCAGTACGTATTTAACACTACGCTGATTACCCGACAGATAATTTCAGACCGTCGGCAGCAAGGATGCTGCTGTCGAGCATACAGGGATGTATTCACAGCGTGTCTGTAAATGATCTGTCGGGCAATCAACGTATGCATTTGTAATTAGAGATCCGCTTCATAAACCGGCAGGCGCTTACAGATTTCGAGCACCTGGTTTCGCACCCGGTCGATAGTCGACTGATCCTCGACATCGTCCATCACGTCACACATCCAGCCAGCCAGGTCCTTAACATCATTTTCACCGAAACCACGCGTCGTCACGGCCGGTGTGCCGACCCTGATGCCACTGGTCACGAAGGGTGATTGCGGGTCATTGGGCACGGCGTTTTTATTCACCGTAATATTTGCTGCGCCTAATGCAGCATCTGCCTGTTTCCCTGTAATACCCTTATCGATCAAATCGACTAGAAACAAGTGATCATCTGTACCACCTGAAACGACCTTATAGCCTCGTTCCAGAAACACGCCTGCCATCGCCCGTGCATTGGCCAGTACCTGGCCCTGGTATGTCTTGAATTCTGGTTCTAACGCTTCCTTTAAAGCAACCGCCTTGGCGGCGATCACATGCATTAACGGCCCACCCTGAGTACCAGGAAATACCAGTGAGTTGAATTTCTTTTCGATGTCCGGATTTGACTTGCAGAGAATTAACCCACCCCGTGGGCCGCGTAATGTTTTATGCGTCGTCGTCGTGACAACATCAGCGATCTGAAGGGGGCTTGGGTAATGGCCCGTCGCGATAAGACCCGCAACATGCGCCATATCGACAAACAGGAATGCGCCTACCGAGTCTGCAATCTCACGGCAGCGCTGCCAGTCCACGACACGTGAATAAGCGGAAAAACCGGCCACCAGCATTTTCGGTTTATGTTCAGTTGCCAGCTGCTGCATCTGCTCATAGTCAATCTCGCCGGTATTATTATCCAGACCATACTGAACCGCGTTATAAAGCTTACCGGAAAAGCTCACCTTGGAACCGTGCGTCAGATGACCCCCATCGGCCAGACTCATACCCAGAATTGTGTCGCCAGGCTCGCACAATGCCATATAGACGGCCGCATTCGCTTGCGAACCGGAATGCGGCTGGACATTGGCATAGTCGGCGTCAAACAGTTTTTTAGCGCGATCAATCGCTAGCTGTTCGGCGACATCCACATTTTCACAACCGCCGTAATAACGTTTGCCGGGGTAACCTTCTGCATATTTATTCGTTAACACGGTGCCCTGCGCCTCCATCACCCGGGGACTGGCATAGTTTTCCGAAGCGATCAGTTCAATATGTTCTTCCTGGCGTTTGATTTCATTGTTAATGGCAGACGCGAGTTCGTCGTCGAACTCGGCGATGGTCATGTCTTTGCTGAACATCCGGTTTCCTTAAGCTGGCTAAAAAGAAGTCATGATACTGAAATCAGGCCATGAACGACAGTGAATAGCCCGCTTAATGCTTGATAAAAGGCTGGGATTTACGCTAGTAGTGACTCAACAACAGCTGTCCAGGCGCGCGCCAGGTTCTCACGGTTATAGCCACCCCCACCCATAGCCAGCAAACGGCCCTGGCAATATTTTTCCGCTAATAACTTTAAACGCTTGGCGGCGTGGCGGTGAGCTGCCTCGCTGTAGCGTAAATGCGTGATGGGGTCACCACTCAGACTGTCAGCACCACATTGAAAGAGAATGAATTCGGGTGGGAATGTTTCCAGATGCTTTTCAACCTCCGGCCAGACGGCCAGAAAGTCTTCATCGTCCGAATCCGGCTGCATAGGGATATTCAGTTTCCTGCCTGCAGCCGCACCTCGCCCGGTTTCAGTTGCGGCACCTGTGCCGGGATACAAGTAGCGACCGTCTTCGTGTAAATCCGCGAAGATTAAATCCGGATCAGATTCGAAGGCATAAAAAACACCATCACCGTGATGTGCGTCTATATCTACGTAGGCAATCCGTTTCAAACCATATTGACTGCGCAAGGTTTCAATCGCAATACCGCAATCATTGAACACACAAAATCCTGCTGCTGTGTCCCGCGCCGCATGGTGCAAACCCGCGATGGGAATAAAAGCCGTGGTATTTCCAGCCTGCATTATCTTGTCAATTGCGGCCAGAACTGTCCCTACCACGGTACAAGCGGCTTCATAAACACCGAGGAAAGCTGGTGTGTCTCCCTGATCAAGAAAACCTGCGCCGGTCTTTGATTGCTGAATCACTTGATCGACGTATTTGCTGGTCTGAAAGCGTATCAAGTCATCGTAGTTTGCTACGGACGGTTCGCATACCTGCACCTGCTGATCTAATCCCCGGTCGATCATACGCTGCCAAAAGACACCCATACGATCAGGACCGAATGGATGACCTTCGCCAAAACCATAGCGCGCTAAAGCCTCACCGACATAAACACTGACAGCCATGCGAATTAGTATAGGCACTGAATAGATGGATAGAAAGTCGAAAAACAATTAAAGCGTGTAGAAACAAGCATAAAGAGAGTTCACAACCACGGCTTTATTTCGCTACAATACAGATAAGCAAACACTGGCGCCAAGCTGGTAAACGTTGTCGTTCGAGGAGAAAACTTATGCGTATTAATACCCAGCGAATTAAACATATCGGCTATGCCATCCTTGCCCTGGCGTGTCTGACCAGCCACCCTGCATGGGCAGACGCATTTGATATCACACCCTTTGTGGGTACACGCGTTGGCGGTGAGCTTGACGATATCGAATCAAACAATCAGTCTGTCGATCTGGAAGTTGAGGACGGCGACCTGAGTTACGGCGTTATTTTTGCGGTACCTGTATTTCAGGAACTGCGGATTGAATTACTTTACAGTCACCAGGAAACCGAGCTCGAATCAGATTCAGGCTTTCTATCACAAAACAGCAAGTTTACAGATATTGATATCGATTATTATCATGTCGGCGCCTCATGGGAATGGGTATTACCAAAAGTCCGGCCTTTCTTTGCCATGAGCATTGGCGCAACCAAGTTCGATCCGGATGAGCCTCTGTTGGACGATGATATCCGCTTTTCTTACAGCCTTGGCGGCGGTGTTAAATTGTTTGTACAAAAAAATATCGGTATCTATTTAGGCGGACGTTTCTTTTCCACTTATATTGACAGCCAGGATAGAGACCACTGCAACAATAACAATTCCTTTTGCTATGCACATGAGGAAGACGAATATTTAAACCAGTTCGAAGCAATGCTTGGACTGACTTTTAGATTTTAACCTGTAGTCTCTGTTGACCCATATTGCCTGGCAATTCTTTCCGGAGAGCCCGCCGACACGAAAAACATAAGCCTCACCCTTGGACGGGCATTCCTGTCTACAACAGGTATACTACCTTCAATCTTATTTACACTAAAAAATGCTATGGCCCAATACGTCTACACCATGAATCAGGTGGGCAAGGTTGTCCCGCCGAAACGCGAAATACTGCGTGATATTTCCCTGTCCTTTTTCCCCGGCGCCAAGATCGGCGTGTTGGGGCTAAACGGTTCCGGAAAATCTACTCTGCTGCGCATTATGGCCGGCATCGATACCGAGATAAATGGTGAAGCACGGCCGCAGGCTGGCATAAAAGTCGGTTACCTTTCACAGGAACCGCAACTGGATGAAAGCAAGGATGTCAGGGGTAACGTTGAGGAAGCGCTATCGGACATCAGCGATGCACAAAAACGCCTTGATGAAGTCTATGCCGCCTATGCCGAACCAGACGCCGACTTTGACGCCCTGGCTGCTGAACAGGCCAAACTGGAAAACCTGCTGCAGGCCAGTGATGGCCACAATACAGACCGTACGCTGGATATTGCCGCCGATGCATTACGCCTGCCACCCTGGGATGCCGATGTCACCAAATTGTCCGGCGGAGAAAAGCGCCGCGTAGCCTTGTGTAAATTATTATTGTCCAAACCAGACATGCTATTGCTCGACGAACCGACCAACCATCTGGATACAGAAAGTGTTGCCTGGCTCGAACGTTTTCTGGATGAATATCCGGGTACCGTCGTGGCGGTTACCCACGACCGCTATTTTCTCGATAACGTTGCCGGCTGGATTCTGGAACTGGATCGTGGCCACGGCATTCCCTGGGAAGGCAATTATTCTTCCTGGCTGGAACAAAAAGAGAATCGCCTGGAACAGGAAGAGAAAACTGAAAGCTCGCGAAGAAAAGCCATGAAAGCTGAATTGGAATGGGTTCGCACAGCACCCAAAGGCCGCCACGCCAAAAGCAAGGCACGCCTGGCACGTTTCGAGGAACTGCAATCACAAGACTTCCAGAAACGTAACGAGACTAATGAACTCTATATCCCCCCGGGTCCCCGGCTGGGTGATTTGGTCGTGGAAGCCAACCATATCCGCAAAGGTTTTGGAGATCGCTTGTTAGTAGACGACCTGAATTTTAATCTCCCACGCGGTGGAATTGTCGGTATTATCGGCCCGAATGGTGCGGGTAAAACCACCTTGTTCCGCATGTTGACTGGCAAAGAACCCATCGATGATGGCGAGTTGCGTATCGGTGAAACTGTCAAAATCGCCTATGTCGACCAAAGCCGTGACGCGCTGGATGGCAGCAAGACCGTCTGGGAAGAAATTTCCGATGGTCAGGACGTTATCACCGTGGGCACTTATGAAACCAACTCACGCGCCTATGTATCACGGTTTAATTTTAACGGCACCGATCAACAAAAACGCGTTGGTGATTTATCCGGTGGTGAACGCAACCGGGTACATCTGGCTAAACTGCTGCGCAGTGGTGGCAATCTGTTACTGCTCGACGAACCGACCAATGACCTGGACGTGGAAACCCTGCGCGCACTGGAACAGGCGATACTTGATTTTCCGGGCTGCGTGGTCGTGATCTCTCATGACCGCTGGTTCCTTGACCGCATAGCCACGCATATACTGGCGTTTGAAGGTGACAGCAAAGTTATCTGGTTTGAAGGCAACTATGCCGATTATGAAGCGGATCGAAAACAACGTCTGGGTGAAGCTGCCAATCAACCGCACCGGATCAAGTACAAGCGGTTGAG
>CAYPEL010000077.1:0-546 GCA_964409635.1 uncultured Gammaproteobacteria bacterium
TGCCGTGAACGCTGACAAACTGACTGAACCCGTCATTATCATGTTGAAGGACTACAAGTCCCGCGGCCGAATTGATTCGGCGTGGACGGTTGCGCCAAATGTATCTTGTATGGCCTTGATATTAGGATCTGCTGCTATCTCGGCAACAGCGCTTGCCTGACGTTTGTCTATTTCGCGTTGCTGCTGCACAGCCGGTGTTTCCACTGCGGCACCGGTGACTTCAATCAGTAATTGCATGGATTGGCCCAGGGCCTCACACAATGATTTCTGCAGCCGCGCCCGGCGGTCTTCACTTAATAGTTGCCGGTGCGATTCGTCCAGCGCCAGCGTCCAGCGTTTTTCAGTTTTAGACTGGCAGTCACAATTCATTGCCAATTCCCTTAGCATCCCCTTAAGCGGCAAGGTTTCAACAAGCGACCGCCAGTCAGCCGCAGAGTCAGCTGAGACTTGCTTGGGATTCACAGTTTGCTGACTCACTGTGGCCGCCGACTTGTCACTTTTCCGGCTTTTTGCGGCTGGCTGTCCAGCAGCTGATTCACTCCTCGT
>CAYPEL010000077.1:556-12996 GCA_964409635.1 uncultured Gammaproteobacteria bacterium
GAAAGCCCCACCTCCGCCCTCAGTTTCTTTTACCGCATCCGCAACAACACCATCTCCAAACCACCCCGTGGTTCAGGGGAGAGATAAAGGTCGCGGCGCCCAATCAATCCAATCTGATAAAACAGCTGTACGTCTTCTGCTGGCATTTTCTGCGCCAGCTCAAGCACGGCATCACGCGCCTCAAGATCCTCATCAACCGCTTCCGGGACACTTTGGGCAATGGCAATTTGCTGTAACATACTTAGTAGTTCATTCAATACGCTGCCAAAGTCTGATGCACGTTCAGCGGCAGCCTGAACGGCCGCCAATAATTGCCCGGCATCAGCCGTCGATAACGATTCGAGAATTTGCACAATATATTTGTGCTCAATAGTGCCCAACATCGCACGCACATCAGTTTCTTTCACTGCGCCGCTGCCATACGCTATCGCCTGATCCAGCAAACTCAGCGCATCCCGCATACTGCCGTCAGCCGCACGCGCCAGCAAGTGTAGCGCGGGTATCTCAAATTCGATCTTTTCCTGCACCAGGAGTTCAGCCAGATAATCTCTGATTAAAGGCAGTTGTAAACGTTTTAGATTAAATTGCAAACAACGCGACAGTACCGTTGCTGGCAGTTTCTGGGGATCCGTTGTTGCCAGTAGGAATTTTACATGCGGTGGCGGCTCTTCGAGTGTCTTCAGCAAGGCGTTAAAGCTGTGTGTTGACAGCATGTGCACTTCGTCGATGAGATAGACCTTATAACGCCCACGCGACGGCGCATATTGCACATTGTCCAGTAGTTCGCGCGTATCCTCGACCTTGGTACGTGATGCGGCATCAACTTCAATCAGGTCAACAAAGCGGCCTTCGTTAATCTCCTGGCAGGCGCTGCATTCACCGCAAGGTTTCGAGCTGACGCCTGTTTCACAATTCAGGGATTTAGCAAAGATACGGGCAATGGTGGTTTTCCCCACGCCACGGGTACCGGTAAACAAATAGGCGTGGTGCAAACGGTCATTATCCAGCGCATTGGTGAGCGCCTGCAGGACATGCTCCTGGCCAACCAGTTCAGCGAAATTACGCGGCCGCCATTTGCGGGCTAAAACCTGATAACTCATAAAGATTGCACGGTCTTTTGACTCAATCAGCCTTGTAAAGGTGGTGACCCATACCAGCCACACCCCGGCGCCCAAATCCACTGCTGCGGCTGCTCCCTTCCAGGCCTGACCGGGTTCACGGCTTATTGTCGCGGGGGGACCAATACAGGTCACCATTGAAACGGCGGCCTGTAGCCGCCGTAGATGGATTTTATCAGGTTCGGGATAACTGTGGGAAGAAAGATTTCCTGGTACAACTAGCAGCTTTGTTTGTCCTGCCTGATATTTAGGATTTAGGCGTAGTCCAGTGTTTGCTGGCATTCCTCAATCGCTTCGCTATTGATCGTCATCAGAATCCAGCCCTAAATGCCTGAGCGCGGCGATCGAGGCGGCGTCGATACTCGAAAGATAGAGGGTTTCATCGTCTGGGTACGGCCACCAAATACTAGACTGAATAGGCTTATAACCCACCTGATGACAGGCATGGCATTGTTATTAAGCGCATCGCGAACAGGCTATGCCCGATGGATATATTTGGCGGAGAAGGAGGGATTCGAACCCTCGATACGGGTTAACGTATACACACTTTCCAGGCGTGCGCCTTCAACCACTCGGCCACCTCTCCAGATTTATTAAATAGTACGTTGATAGTCCTGCTTACGGGTTACAGACCATCGGCAGCAGGGATGCTGCCGCTGAGCGTACAAGGATGTATTTACAGCGGGTCTGTAACCGTATGCTGGACTGTCAACGTACGGGATCAGCAATTACTTAACAACTTTTAACGTAGGTTTGGGCGGCTCCGGAGCAGGATCCGGGCTATCGCCACCGGATTCACTTTCAGTGAACATCATACCACGGCCGTTTTCCTTGCCATAAATTGCCTGCACTGCACTAATGGGGACGGAGACAAGCTGAGAAGCGCCACGAAAGCGCGCCAGAAATCCCACTTCCTCATTACCGAGCCTTAAACCCTCGACGGCCTGCGGGCTTATATTAAGCACAATTTTACCGTCCTGAATAAACTCTGCGGGTACTTCAACCCCGTCTGCTTTGGCATCCACGAGCAAGTAAGGCGTGTAATTATTATCCAGTATCCATTCGTGTATTGCACGAATCAGATAAGGCCGGTTTGAAGTCATATTCATGAAGGCGTTCTAAGAGCCCGTAGGAAAAGAAACCAGTACACGCAGTGTGCCGGCCTTGTTGCCGGTTGATTTCAGGCCATCATTTCCTGCTCAGCTTCGGTCAGGCTGGTAGCAAATGATTCGCGCGCAAATAAACGCTCGGCATACTTCAGCACCGGTTTTGCCTGCGCAGGTAATTCGATCTTGTACTGCTTCAGGCGCCATAGGATGGGTGCGATACTGGCATCAACCAGGGTGAATTCATCGCTTAGAAAAAACGGCTTGGCGCCAAAAACATCAGCGCTGGAGGCAATACTGTCACGCAATATTTTTCTGGCCTTGGCGGCTGTTTTTTCACCTTTTGATTCTATTTCATGCAACAGGCTGTACCAGTCCTGCTCGATTCTGTAGAGCGCAAGACGGCTCCGCGCACGCGACACCGGATCAACCGGCATCAGCGGCGGATGAGGGAAACGTTCATCAAGATATTCCATAATGACACGCGGATCATAGAGCACGAGTTCACGGTCGACCAATGTAGGTACTGTTTGATATGGATTTAAGTCAATAAGGTCTTCCGGCTTATTAGCCAGATCGATATTAGCAATTTCTACCGTAATTCCCTTTTCTGCCAAAACTATCCTGACACGGTGACTTTGTGAGCTAACCGCATCGGAAAACAAGGTCATCACAGAACGTCGATTGGCTATCAAAGCCATTTATATTCTCCAATTATTTAGCAACAGCCGGAAGGCCTCAAGGGCATCCCGCCATAGGTCTAATTAAAATTTTAGTGGACGTCTTTCCAGTACTCTTTCTTCAGCAAGTAAGCTAGGACTAAGAATAACAGCAGGAACAATATTACTTTAATACCCAGCGCCTGGCGCTGCTGTTTGATCGGTTCGCCCATATAATCGAGGAAGTTAACAAGATCACGCACCGTCCGGTCATACTCTACGGCTGACTGCGAGCCGGGCTCTACAATTTCCAGAGATTCAATTTTTTGGTGTTCGCTGCCATCGTGATCGATCTCCGTCTTATAGACCGGTTTCTGCCAACCCTGCAGTTCCCACAACACATGAGGCATGCCGACCTTATCGAATACCCTATTGTTAACACCAAACGGCCTTGAATCATCCAGGTAGAATGTCCGCATGTAAGTATATAACCAGTCCACACCACGCACCCGGGCCACCAGCGTCAAGTCAGGGGGCGCCGCACCGAACCAGTTTTTGGCATCCACTTTGGTCACGGCCACTTTCATATGATCACCAATTCTTTCACCGGTGAACATGAGATTTTCAATGATGTCTTGTTCACTGATTCCCAGGTCTGTACCGAGACGACTATAGCGCTGGTAAGCGGCTGAGTGACAGCTCAGGCAATAATTTACAAAAGTACGTGCACCGCGCTGCAACGAGTTTTTATTACCCGGATCAATGTTGGCGCTATCAAGGTGTACATCACCACCTCCAGCGGCAAATACCAATCCCGGCAAGACGAACAACAATAAGGCTAACCGTTGTTTTTTCATTTGAACGTCACCCTTTCCGGTACCGGCTTGGTCGAATCGAGTTTTGAGTAAATCGGCATCAACAAAAAGAATGCAAAATAAGCCGCCGTACCGACTTGCGCCATCACCGTTTTTGCGGCCGTCGGCGCCTGGGTGCCGAGCCAGCCGAGCACTATGAAAGAAATCACCAGCAATCCCAGCATGATTTTAAAAATCGGGCCGCGGTAACGGATCGATTTAACCGGGCTGCGATCCAGCCAGGGCAGGAAGAACAGGATCACGACCGCAGCACCCATGACCACCACGCCGAGGAACTTGGCGCTGAACGGCCCAATATCTATAGTCACCGCCCGCAACATGGCGTAGAACGGCGTGAAGTACCAAACCGGCGCAATATGCTCAGGCGTTTTCAGCGGGTCGGCCGGTTCGAAATTAGCGCTCTCCAGCAAATATCCACCACCAGCCGGCACGAAGAATACGACGATAGAGAAAAAAATCAGAAACACGGCTACACCGACAATATCTTTCACGCTGTAGTAGGGATGGAACGGGATACCGTCTTTAGGAATGCCGTTTTCATCCTTGTTATTCTTGATTTCAATACCGTCAGGGTTATTGGAACCCACTTCGTGCAAGGCAAGAATATGCATAACAACTAAACCGATTAGCACCAAGGGTACAGCCGCCACATGGAATGCAAAAAAGCGATTCAGCGTCGCATCCGAAATGACGTAATCGCCACGAATCCACAAGGACAAATCATCCCCAATAACCGGGATGGCGCCAAACAGTGAAACGATGACCTGTGCACCCCAGAATGACATCTGGCCCCAGGGCAACAGGTAACCAAAGAAGGCTTCCGCCATCAGACACAGAAAAATCAGGCAGCCGAAAATCCATATCAATTCCCGCGGCCTTCTATAGGAACCGTATAACAGGCCTCGAAACATATGCAGGTAGACGACCAGGAAAAAGGCCGAAGCCCCGGTAGAATGTATGTAACGAATTAACCAGCCCCATTGAACATCGCGCATGATGTATTCAACCGAGGCAAAAGCCTCGTTCGCTGAGGGTTTGTAGTTCATGGTCAGGAAAATACCCGTCACAATCTGAATGACGAGCACCACCAGCGCTAAGGATCCAAAAAAATACCAGAAGTTGAAATTCTTCGGCGCGTAGTAATGGGCAAGATGCTCGTTCCACATCTTGGTCATCGGGAAACGGGCGTCAATCCAGTCACGCAAGTTTGTCAGCATACCCATCAGGCCACTCCTCCGTCGTCACCGATCAGCACCAGCGAATCACTGATGTATTTGTAGGGCGGCACTTCGAGATTCAGAGGTGCAGGAAAGCCGGCAAAGACCCGGCCAGCCAGATCAAATGTAGAGCCGTGACAGGGGCAAAAGAAGCCACCCTTCCAGTTATCTGCGTAGGGTTGTGGGACGGTCTCCGGAACAAATTTTGGTGAGCAGCCCAGGTGTGTACAGATACCGACCAGAATCAGATTTTCAGGTTTGAGGGAGCGGTAGGCATTGCGTGCATATTCCGGCTGCTGATCCTCAACGGAATCGGGATCCCGCAGTTGACTGTCCAGTCCTGCAAGATCATTCAACATTTCTTCAGTCCGGTTGACAATCCATACTGGCTTGCCACGCCATTCGAGACGTACCATCTGCCCAGGCTCAAGCTTACTAATGTCTGCCTCGACCGGAGCGCCCGCCGCTTTGGCCCGCTCGCTCGGTAACATGGAAGATAAAAAAGGAACTGCTACAAATACAGCACCGACCCCACCGACGACGGTCGTCGCGGCAGTCAGAAAACGGCGCTTACTGGTATCTATACCTTCGCCACTCATGCAATGTTCTCCAACACATAAAGCCCATCTGTTGTGTATTTAGCCCCCTTCTCAGGGCTAACAGATGAATATTAGAATATTCAGAAATACCTGCATAGAACAGGACAGCCGCATAGCATGTCGGATCGGTTCTAATAGGTCAAGTATCTATCTGGATTATCGTTGGAAATTGCTGATCTTGACGGCCTTCATACCGGATTATCAATGTCGATGAATAGATGCTCTAAATCAAACTTCCCGGCAAGATGGGCTCCCAGGGCCTGAACTCCATAGCGCTCCGTGGCGTGATGTCCGGCAGCAAAATAGTGTACCCCATATTCACGCGCCAGATGCACGGTCGGTTCTGATATTTCACCGCTGATAAAAGCATCCACGCCCTGTGCGATAGCTGGCTCGAAGTAGGATTGAGCCGCACCGGTACACCAGCCGATCTTCTGTATGGCGTCTGATGTACCGGCAATATGCAACGGCGGCTGGCCCAATTCAGTGGTAATTTTTTCAATCAGCTCCGCGACCGAACGGGGTTTGTTGAACGCACCCAAACATCCCAGTTTCGGCCCAGAACCTGTTCCAAAAGCCCCCCTCACTTCAATGCCAAGGCGGCGCGCTAATTGCGCGTTATTGCCAAGTTCAGAATGCGCATCGAGTGGTAAATGATAGGCCAGAAGATTCAGCTCTGCTGCGAGTAGTGTTTTCAGCCGGCGTTGCTTTATTCCTGTAATACACGGATTTTCGCCCTTCCAAAAATAACCATGATGCACTAGCAGCAGATCCGCCCGGGCCTGAACTGCCGCGTCTACCAGCGCCTGAGAAGCGGTAACGCCACTGACAATTTTTGTCACCGAGGTACGGCCCTCAACCTGTAACCCGTTCGGGCAATAATCCTGGAATTGATCTGCCAACAACAGCTCGTCACAATATTTAACCAGGGTTGTTAAATTAACCATAGCCTGCCTTCGATAGGGTTGGAATCTTCATTAATAGTCTCGATGAAACAGCAGAATTGTAAAGGGAAATACACTATTTAAGTATTCCGTAGTCCAGCTATTAGTAGGATAATACCTGGATCCTGCAAGCCTGCGCACGCTTGCAGGATCCAGGTAATAGTATCCAATCAGCCGTGCCGGTAACAGACATGAAAATATTCGACGCCTTATCCTTTTTCTTCAAAGCCGCTGTGATCGGTCTTTTTGCGGCGGTAATGATCTGGTTTATACAACCCGAGTGGCTGATTGCGCACTCCCGCGTGGTTGAAATAAAACAGGCGCCAGGGTACGAAACCCGTGATCGAAATTCCTTACAGGCACCGGCCCCCACCTCCTATGCAGATGCCGTAGAACCGGCGGCGCGCGCTGTGGTGAATATTTATACGGCTAAAACCATTACCCGCAAGCGTCATCCCCTGCTCGACGACCCAGTCTTTCGGCATTTTTTTGGTGACCAGTTACAAGCGCCCCGCAAACAGGTCCAAACCAGCCTGGGTTCAGGTGTGATTATTTCAGAGCAGGGCTATATTCTCACCAATAACCATGTAATCGCCGGTGCGGATGAAATACAGATACTGCTCAATGATGGCCGTAATGCAAAGGCTTCAGTGGTGGGTATGGACGAGGATACTGACCTCGCGGTGTTGCATATCGATCTCAAGGATCTACCCGTCATTCCGATGGGTAACTCGACGAGCTTGCGCGTCGGCGATGTGTCACTGGCGATTGGTAATCCCTATGGTGTAGGACAAACGGTGACGCTCGGCATCATCAGCGCGACTGGCCGCAACCAACTCGGCATTAACCGCTTCGAGGATTTCATCCAGACCGATGCCGCCATTAATCCGGGCAACTCCGGCGGCGCACTGATTAACGCCCACGGTGAATTGATCGGAATCAATACCGCGATCTACAGCCGCTCAGGTGGGTCTCAAGGGATAGGATTTGCCATCCCGGCTTATCTCGCCGCTGACGTCATGAAGCAACTGATCGAGCAAGGCCATGTTGAGCGTGGCTGGATCGGAATTGAAGCCCAAGATCTGACGCCGGAACTGGCCGATAGCTTTGGCATGGACGATACCAGTGGCATACTGATTGCGGGCGTGTTGCGGGGCGGACCGGCGGATCGGGCCGGGATTGAACCTGGTGACGTCATCCAGACGATCAATGGACGCGCTGTCATCAGCAGCCGTAGCGCAATGAACACCATTGCCCAGAGCGGGCCGAATGCAGAAGTCGTCATTCGCGGATTACGTGACGGCAAATCATTCACGCTCAAAGCCAAAACTGCACTCAGACCTGATTTTGTAAAAAAACGTTAACCCGCAAGAGCCGAGTTTATTCCGCCAAAGGCCGTGGCAGAGATTAAGTTATGCCTATTAACCGCACGCGTGGGAATTTCAAGATTTGTCCAACTCAGCCTGTTTTTGTTGAATATATTTTTCCAGCTGCTCGCGGGTAACCGGGCCCACCTGACGCGCGACCGGGGTGCCGTCAGGGGCAATAATATAGGTCGTTGGAAGCCCTGGAATCGGACCCAGGGGAGTATGCATCACCGGTTCTGATCTTAGTACGGGGTAATTTATGAGAAAGGATTCTGCAAAAGCGGTGAGCTGTTCAAGGCCGATGTCTTCACTATTGATGCCGATTACAACCGCAGT
Source organism: uncultured Gammaproteobacteria bacterium (assembly GCA_964409635.1). GTDB lineage: Bacteria > Pseudomonadota > Gammaproteobacteria > DSM-19610 > DSM-19610 > CAYPEL01. The sequence continues at coordinate 8,778 of CAYPEL010000077.1, forward strand.
GTCTTTATGGTGCCGCTCGTGGAAATCCACCAGATCCGGAATCTCTTCCAGGCAGGGCGGGCACCAGGTGGCCCAGTAATTTACAATCACCCACTTGCCTTTGAAGTCAGCGAGCGACACTGTTTTTCCCTTCAAATCCGGCAGGCTGTAGTCAATCACTTCGGCCTGTGCCGTAAAAGCTAGGATAGAAAACACACATACAATTATGAATCGCATAAATTAAACTCCACTTCCTGGCATTCAGCCTGCAGTTATTCCTTCTTGGGACTCATTTGATGCAGATATTGTTCCCGATTTATTCATATCGGTATTCTATCAATAACTGGAAAAAACCGTTTGGCTGTTCAGCGGACGCGATACTGCCCACCAGCGTAATACCGACAGCGGTGGCCGTCCATGCACAACCCAGGATCCGAATAATGGCGTAACCGGATTGCGGAAAAGACCAACACGCTGGCCTGAATCTCACCCTCTCTAGTTTCAGCACTTTTTGTCGCTAAACTGAGTTGACCAATAATTAACTACAGGGGTAAACCACCCCAAGAAGAATTCTCATTAGTAATGAGTACGTTACAGCTAACAATACCCACGCAACTGGATGATGCGTCAGGCGCTAGCCGGGTTAAGCCCCGCGAAGTCGCAAAGTGGCTGGAGAATTTACCTTTTCTGGATTTGCAGCGCACGGCGCCTGCGATCCACCAGCAACTGCGGCTTTTTAACCGCATGGCCATGCCGCCTGCACAGCGTATTCAAATTCTGGATGCCTTCCGGACGGCTTATGCACGCCTGAGAAATTCGAAACCTGGCGCCCATCAGGCGTTGAACTTTAACCTGGAATCCTTGTGCAAAAGACAGTGCCAGGACTTGGCATTTGGTTACAAAATCGCCATCCAGGATTTGCTTGCTAAAAAATTTTCCCTGGGCCAGAAAAAACCGCTTGGGCAAGCCATTGGCGGGGCCATCGATTGTCTCAGCCATCATGTCACTTATTTCTTTGAAGCCTATCAGCTGACGCCACGCGCGCTCTGGTCAGAAGCGGTTTTATTGTTCCGCTTTGCCCAGGAAAAAGGCATCGACCAGAATAAGATCAAAACCATCGATAACGAGTCAGCTTCACTGCAGCATATATTTACCAGTATGGCATTACTACGCCTGGCCGACCCTTACCAGTTTCAACCTGGCGCGGTCTGGAAACTGCGCCGCTATCTCGATCACCATAGTGAAAAAGCCCACTTGTTTGACTCGTCATCCATGGAGTCCGACAGGCAGGCGCGGCTGGTCGTAGATAACAGCGATGATGTTAAATCTCACGTCCTGCTGGTCAGTGTCTCAAAGCTGATGCAACAAATTCACCAAGATCTTGATTTACTCGCACAGCCTAAAAAACCTGTGATTGCCGGCTTCCCGGTAGAAATGAGCCGCCATGAAATCAGCCACCCACTGCGGCGTGTCATCGCCACCTGGGAGCGCATGCTCGAACGCAAAACCAGCCTGTTATCAGCCATGGATGATCGCAGCAACCGGAAATCCGACCGGACAGCCATCCATCAAAAATTAGAACTAGTCGCCAGCGTCAGCGGCATTTGGTACGCACTCAATAATCTGCGGCCATTCGATCCGCAAATGTTTGATCAGAAACACAGCGATGAAATTGATTTGAGCCTTAATCAAGGCACCACCCCGCAAAGGCAGGTGCGCCAACATAATATTGCTTCCTGTTCGACAATCAACCGCAGTGCAGGCGGAGTTGCACTACGCGCCGATATACTGGAAGGCATGGTCGTACACGTTGGCCAGTTAGTCGCACTGCACCGGTCAGAGACGGATAGCGATGCCTGGATTCTAGCAGTCTGCCGCTGGCTGATAGAACGCAATGGCAGTAATGTCGATATTGGCCTGCAGTACCTGACAAAAGATGCTAAACCCATTGCTATCCGCAACCGCCTTGGTGAAATGACTAATGCAGGCGTCATACCTGCCTTTGCGGCAAACCAAAGCAACCGGTCTATACTCGTCACCCAGCCCGGTATTTTCCGTGAGGATGGGCGGATGGAAATCTATGATAAGCAGGGGCGCATGTCATCGGTTCGTTGCGGCAAACTACTCGAAGCCTGTACAGGTTATGAGCGTTTCACCTACCAGGTCGAAGAAACTGATTAAAGCTCCAAACTATATGTAGCTGCAAATTTATTCGCAGCTACGCACACATTTTTAGATCATAAAAAAAAGGCCCTTAGAGGGCCTTTTTTATAGTTAAATATAAGACTGCTACTTCATACCGAACTTAGCCATCTGTTGTTCATACTGTTGTACAGCAGCATCTGCCTGGAGTTTTGCTTTGTTGGCCATTTTAATCGCGCCAGGATTGTCGCCCTTACCTGCTGCGGCTTCGGCTTCTTTGAGGAACTTCTCGGTGTCACGCCAGATCCAGTCATTTGCTTTTGCTTTACCAATAGCTGACTTGGCGGCAGTAATGGCTTGGGTTGCCTCAGGACTGGCAGCTGAGGTTTTTACAGCGGCAGCCGTTTTAGCTGCAGCTTTACTACCCCCCGAACTCGAACAGCCAACTGACAGTGCCGCACAGAAAATAACCACTGCCATCCGCTTCAGGAAATCAGTTGTCTTCATTTAAAAATCGCTCCGCTAGTTGGTTGAAATATTTAGATATTATTCACTTAATACATACCGCAACGCTACCACCCAGACTAGAGGCTGTCAAGCGTACGGCATTTTGACGAGGCATGCGGTTTATAGAGACGCTCCGGGGTATATTTTATTCCGTAAATTAAGTTTGATCTGCTTAATTCGCAGTCCATCAACATGATAACGACGAGTTCAGTGTCCTATGGTCTGTCAATGTTAGGCGCCCTTCCCTTATCAAACACTATAACGCCGTTGCGGGTGAAACAGAATGGGCTAGACGCTGATGCATTGAATTTGTGAGAATACAGATAATCAACCTAATCTGGAGATAAATAAACCATGTCAGAAAAGCCCAAGACCACCCTTTACCACAACCCTCGTTGCACCAAGTCGCGCCAAACGCTGGCCTTACTTCAGGAACAGGGTATCGAACCAGAAATCATTGAATATCTGAACACCCCCCCAGATAAAAAACAACTCAACGAGATACTGGATAAGTTAGGGCTGGAGCCACGTGAGTTGATGCGCACATTCGAAGCTGAATACAAAGACGCCAATCTTGCAGATGATAGTCTCAGCCGGGACGACCTCATAAACGCCATGCTCGAACACCCAATGCTAATTCAGCGGCCCATCGTTTTGGCCAATGGCAAGGTTGCTCTCGGCCGGCCACCGGAACAGGTTCTGGAGCTATTTAAGTGACCGAAATCCTGGTGCTCTATTACAGCCGCTATGGTGCAACAGCAGAAATGGCGCGGCTGATAGCGCGTGGTATAGAAGAAGTTCCCGATAGTCAGGCTAAATTGCGCACAGTACCGGCAGTGTCAACGGTTTGTGAAGCCAGCGAAGACAGCATACCGGATGCAGGCGCTCCCTATGCAACACTCGCTGATTTGCAGACTTGTAACGGACTGGCGCTTGGCAGCCCAACCCGCTTTGGCAATATGGCAGCGCCTCTAAAATATTTTATCGATACCACCAGCAGCTTGTGGCTAGGGGGTGAATTAATCGGTAAACCCGCCGCCGTGTTTACTTCCACATCAAGTCTGCACGGTGGCCAGGAAACGACGCTGATTTCAATGATGTTGCCACTGTTTCACCACGGCATGTTGTTGACTGGGATTCCCTACAGCGAAACAGCATTACTGCATACTGAGACAGGTGGAACACCGTATGGCGCCAGCCACCTGGCCGGGACCGACAGTAAAAAGCCACTCAGTGATCACGAACAAGCGTTATGCCGGGCGCTGGGCAAACGGCTGGCCGAAACGGCAACAAAACTGGCCGGTTAACTAACAACTCAACCACTATGGACTGAAAGTCCTAATACCCTACTCAAGGATAATATTTCTTGTCTCTGTATTTGATGGATCTCTATGATGTTCTAAATATTCCTGAAGTGGTCTAATAGATTTGTACACCCCAGTTAAGTTCATTATCCTTAACTGGGGTGTACAAATCTATTAGACCACTTCATACCTGTGTAGCAACTAAAGCCTTGCACTAAAGTGCATAGTTTTAACTCAAGGGTGTCGCTACCTCGTGAAAGATTTTGGGACATCCCTGTCACCAAAAT
>CAYPEL010000078.1:0-2149 GCA_964409635.1 uncultured Gammaproteobacteria bacterium
AGCCAGGGCTGCCGCTGCTTCTTCAGCGGCGTCCTCATCAGGCGTGACAGCATTATTGAGCAACAAGGTATCGGCATCGGGTGCAGTTTCATGTACCGCAATACCCATGTCATTGATCATACTGATGATGCCCTCGATCTGTTCTGGATCGACGATTTCATTGGGCAGGTGATCATTTACCTCGGCATAGGTCAGGAAGCCCTGCTCCTTGCCTTTGGCGATCAACAGCTTGAGTTGTGACTGCTGGTCTTGGTTCATCAAGGTTAAATGCTCCGTTAGTAGCCTAACTGGCTGAAAAAAAGTCAAACAACCATTATACCCTAATAATAGCAGTGCTGCTAATATTAGCGAATAATAATCCGTTAAGTTGGTTTACGCCGATCCCTGCGGATTTTTTTGACGCCCTTTATGTAGCAGTTGCAGCTCTTTTTTCTGTTCCGCAGAAATGACATTCAGGGGGATTTCCTGGAGTTCTTCCATGCGCTGTTCAGCCCATTTAACATCGAGACGTTCCAGACAACCGATAAATTCCTTTTCCCAATCCTTTGCCGTTATTTCCAGGGCTGCCAGGCTGGCGAGGTGCTTTTCTTCACTGCGCCCACGCCAGTGTTCGAGTATTGTCCCGGTTTGGCTGCCTGGGCTTGTTTGCAACAGCTCAGTCAGCTCAATGAGTAGTTCGATACCCGCCAGATCCAGTGGTTGCCAACGCGGTGGCATCGTAACCCGGCTAGCCAGGGAAGGCTGGTGCATCAGCAGGTGTATGGCGGATCTTACCACGGAGGGGCCATGCTCCGGTTTAGATACTGGTCTGCGTTGTTTGTTCCGGAGCGAAGCCTTATCCAGTATGCGCTGCCGAATTATCTGGTTGTCCAGGCGGGTGATACTGGCTAGACGGTTGATCATCATGTCGCGGAACAGGTCGTCTGGTAGTTTGAGCAGCAACGGTTTTGCTGTATCTGCCAAGCGGATCCGGCCATCACTAGAGCGGGTATCGACGCGCTGTTTCAGGCCTTCGTAGAAAAAATCAGAAAGTGGGGCAGACTGCTCAACCCGTTCGAGGAACGGTTGCTGGCCTTCCTTGCGTACCAGTGAGTCTGGATCTTCGCCGTCTGGGATAAACAGGAAATGTGCCTCGCGTCCTTGGCGCATGACCGGCAATGCGTTCTCCAGTGCGCGCCAGGCGGCCTTGCGCCCGGCAGTATCGCCATCGAAGCAAAAGATGACTTGCGGGACAACCCGAAACAGCCGTTCCAGGTGTTCCGCCGTGGTAGCTGTACCTAAGGTCGCGACGGCGTTATGGATACCATGCTGGGCCAGTGCCACTACATCCATATAGCCTTCAACAACCAGTAACCTGTCCAGGTCACGCACCTGCTTTCGGGCTTCGTAGAGTCCGTATAGCTCCTGGCCTTTGTGAAAGACGGCGCTTTCCGGGCTATTCATGTACTTGGGTTTTTCGTCGCCCAGTACGCGTCCGCCAAAGCCGATAATCCGCCCGCGCCGGTCGCGGATCGGGAACATGATGCGTTCACGGAAGCGGTCGTAAAAGCCGCCATTTTCGCGTTCTACCAGCAATCCCAGTTCGTGGGCGGCTTGTTGATTTGTAGATCCCAGTGAAGAAGTCAGGTTATCCCAGCCTGGGGGTGCGTAACCCATACCAAAGCGCGCGGCGATTTCACCGCTCAAACCCCGCTGCTTGAGATAGTCCACGGCCTGGCTGGCTTGCGGGTGTTTGCGTAACTGCTGTTGATAAAATTGGTCTGCCTGTTGCAGGATTTCAAAATAATCCGGCCCCTGCCTGGCAGGCTGTCGCTGCGTGCCCGCCTCGCGCGGTACGGATACTCCTACCTGGCGGGCCAGTTCTTCTACAGCGTCAGGAAACTCGAGGTGGTCGTATTCCATCAGGAAGCCAATAGCGCTGCCATGTGCGCCGCAGCCAAAGCAGTGATAGAACTGTTTCGTCTGGCTGACAGTAAAAGAGGGGGTTTTCTCGTTATGGAACGGGCAGCAGGCGCTAAAGTCGCGTCCGGCCTTTTTCAGGGGTACCCGGGCGTCGATGATTTCAACAATATCGGCGCGGTTGATAAGGTCGTCGATAAAACTCTGTGGAATGTGGCCAGCCATGTGGCCATTTTAAAGGAAATTAAAA
>CAYPEL010000078.1:2249-4864 GCA_964409635.1 uncultured Gammaproteobacteria bacterium
AAAAAAGGGATCTGACCCCTTTTAATTTCCTTTAAATTCAGCCGAGGCGGCTTTTTATGCGTCCGCTGACTGCGCCCATATCGGCGCGGCCCTGCATTTTGGGCTTGAGGAGGCCCATCACTTTTCCCATATCCTTAATTGACCTGGCTCCAGTTGCCTGTAAAGCCTCATCAATCAGGGCATCAATTGCGGCATCATCGAGTTGTTCGGGCAAATAGGATTTGATCAGTTCCAGCTCGAAGTTCTCTTGGTTGGACAAATCGGTGCGGCCAGCCTTGGTGAATTGTTCGATGGATTCACGGCGCTGCTTGGCCATTTTGTCGAGCACGGTGAGTATCTGGTCATCGTCAAGCTCAATACGCTCATCCACTTCGCGCTGTTTTATCGCGGCCAGGATTAGGCGGATTAGACCCAGCCGTGGCTTGTCGCCACTGCGCAGGGTGTCTTTCATATCCTGTTGAATACGGTTCTTGAGTGACATGCGGTGAACCGTTAGCTGATGTTAGTACAGGCGGGTACGGCGGGCGTTGTCGCGAAAAGTCTTTTTCATGGTGCGCTTGACGGCAGCGGCTTGCTTGCGCTTACGTTCCTGGGTGGGCTTTTCGTAAAATTCGCGGCGGCGGACTTCTGACAAAATGCCGGCTTTTTCACAAGAGCGCTTGAAACGGCGCATGGCGACTTCAAAGGGTTCGTTCTCTCGAACTCGTACATTAGGCATACAGCCAAACCTCAAAATGATTCCAAAAAGGGCCGCAAAGTGTAGCAGCGACTGGTTTAAAGGTAAAATATTTGCCCACATTAGTCTTGCAAGCAAGTGCCGGGGCCGTACCATAGCGGCATGCGTGTTCTGGGTATTGAGTCTTCCTGCGACGAAACCGGTGTTGCCCTGTTCGATACCGAACGCGGGCTGGAGGCGCATGTGCTGCACAGCCAGATTGATTTACACGCCGAATACGGGGGTGTGGTACCCGAGCTGGCATCGCGTGACCATATCCGCAAAATCCTGCCGCTTACACGTCAACTGCTTGAAGAAGCTGATATTTCCCGATCTGATATCGATGCGGTGGCCTACACGGCGGGTCCAGGATTAATCGGGGCATTATTTGTTGGCGCCTGTGTCGGCCGTAGCCTGGCCTGGGGGCTGGGCGTGCCCGCCATCGGTGTGCACCATATGGAAGGCCATTTATTAGCGCCGATGTTGGATAACCCGACACCGGAATTCCCCTTTGTGGCCTTGCTGGTGTCGGGTGGTCACACCTTGCTGGTGGAGGTAAAAGCGGTGGGTGAATACCGGATTCTTGGCGACACGCTGGATGATGCGGCGGGTGAGGCGTTTGATAAAACCGCCAAGTTACTGGGTCTGGATTATCCCGGCGGACCCGCGGTGGCCAAGCTGGCGCGCGCCGGGGATCCGGGCCGGTTCCGGTTCCCGCGCCCGATGACGGATCGGCCGGGGCTGGATTTCAGTTTCAGTGGCCTGAAAACCTTTACCCTGACCACCGCCAATGCACAGGGTTCTGACCCCCAGACCAAAGCTGATATTGCGCGCGCATTTGAAGAGGCGGTGGCCGATACCTTGGTAATCAAGTGCCGCCGCGCATTGCAGCAGACCGGCTATCAACGCCTGGTCATTGCCGGGGGTGTCGGTGCGAATCAGCGCTTGCGTAGCTGGTTGGACGCTATGGCTCAGGAATCTAGCTGGCAGGTATTTTATCCACGACTGGAATTTTGTACTGATAATGGTGCGATGATTGCCTACGCGGGCGCCTGCCGTCTGCAGGCCGGGATGGCCGATGATCTGGCTATCAAGGTGCAGCCGCGCTGGTCACTGGAAACATTGGCGCCGCTTAGGGCTTGATCCGGCCTTCAGTGCCGTCGAGCAGATTTTTAATATTAGAACGGTGCCGCCAGAATAGCAGACTGGCCATAAACAGCATGGCGATCAGCAGTGGTTGTTCCGGTTTTAGCAGCCATATATAGAGTGGGGTGATGAGGATTGCCAGCAGTGCCGCCAGGGATGAAATTTTGGTTGCGTAGGCGACCACCAGCCAGGTGGCGATGGTCAGTAAGCCGACCGGCCAGTGTAGACCCAGCAGTACGCCCAGTGCCGTGGCAACGCCTTTGCCGCCACGAAAACCGAAAAACACTGGGTAAAGATGGCCTAGGAATGCGGCGACGGCAACCAGCGACTGGATCAGGATATCGGCGTTTAGTGTGCGTGCAATCAATACCGGGATCAGGCCTTTGAGCATGTCACCCGCCAGCGTGGCAGCGGCTGCTTTTTTGCCGCCGATCCGCATGACATTGGTTGCGCCTGGATTACCCGAGCCTTCGCCGCGTGGGTCAGGCAGGCCTAAGATCCGGCAAATAATGATGGCCGAAGACAGGCTGCCAAATAGGTAACCGGCTGCGACGAGCAGAATATTTGTAATCATCAGTCTATTGGAAGGCTTTGCGCGTAACAGGTCAAGCGGGCTAAGTCGCTTTGATCGCAGTGAGATAACTTCTTGGTGTAAAATACACGTTTGGTGTTTTTCGGCAATGTATCTAAGGAATCTTTGTTTTATTCGTGTACTTTGTCATCGTACGACAGTACAAGCACGGTAGGAGCGGTC
>CAYPEL010000078.1:4964-12880 GCA_964409635.1 uncultured Gammaproteobacteria bacterium
TCCTCTTGAATAAATCATGGGTTCACAAAATAGTAATATGGAAATTTAAAAAGTGGATATTGTTTTCATAAAAGACCTGCGGGTAGAGACTGTTATTGGTCTCTATGACTGGGAACGTAAAATCAAACAAATTTTGCGCATTGATCTGGAAATGGCTTGTGATACATCACGGGCTGCAAAAACAGAAGCTATCGAAGATGCGCTGGACTACAAGGCAGTATCTGATTGTCTTAAAAAGCTGGCTGCAGAGAATGAAGTGAAACTGGTGGAGACGCTGGCAGAACGCATGGCAGAAACTGTTATGCAGGATTTTAAGGTGCCCTGGGTGAAACTGAAGCTGGATAAGGCGGGTGCTGTCGCTGGCGCCGCTGGCGTGGGTGTCGTCATTGAACGTGGCGAACGGGTCTGAGCTATGGCATACGTATACATCAGTATAGGCAGCAATGTAGACCGCGAATATAACATTCGCTCAGCGCTGGATGCCCTTGAGCAGGCATTTTCCTCGCTGGAACGATCGGCCGTTTACGAAACTCAAGCCGTGGGTTTCGAAGGCCAGCCGTTCTACAATCTGGTGGTTGGATTCGAAACCACGCAGGAACCGTTAATACTGGTTGAAACACTGCGCGCAATTGAAAACGATCACGGCCGCGAACGTAAAGAAAAACGCTTCAGTGACCGAACCCTGGATCTTGATTTGCTGTTATATGACGATGATATTATTGAGCAGGGCAAGTTGAAATTGCCGCGCGACGAAATACTTAAATATGCTTTTGTGTTAGGGCCACTGGCAGAAATTGCCGGTCACAAAATACACCCGGTCGAACATCAGAGTTACTATGATTTATGGGGTAGCTTTGATGACAGTGGGCAGCCAATGTCGCCCACAGAATTTTGAACAGAGCGCAGTTCTTAGCTGCCGGCGAATTTCCGCAGCCCGATGAACCTGCGGCGGCGCTAAGTCAGAAGTTACAGGCGGTTATCAAGCAGGAAATACACTCGGCGGGTGACGCTATCCCCTTTGATCGTTACATGGAGCTGGTGCTGTATGCGCCAGGGCTGGGTTATTACAGTAATGGTTCGCGAAAATTTGGCGGCGCGGGCGATTTTGTCACCGCGCCTGAAATCAGTCCTCTATTTGGCCGATGTATTGCGCGTTCGGTCAAAACTATACTCGCAAATATAGCCGATGCGGATCTGTTAGAGCTTGGCGCCGGAACGGGTATCATGGCGGTGGATATATTGCGCGAGCTACGGACGCTCGATCAGTTGCCCGCACATTATTATATTCTTGACCGCAGTGCTGACTTAAGAGAACGCCAACAGCGGCGCTTCGAAAAAGATATTCCGGAATTACTGCCGCGGATAGTCTGGCTGGATCAATTGCCCGGCACGCCGATTAATGGGGTAATACTGGGTAATGAAGTTGCCGATGCGTTACCTGTAAAACGCTTTCGCTGGACAGCTGGGGAGGTTACCGAACTCGGTGTGGGGATAGAAAATGATGCGTTAGTCATTACCACGCTCACAGCGGCTGATCAGTGCATGTCCGGTCTGGTATCCAGCACCGCCCAGTTATGTGGTTGGCGCGCTGGTTTTGAATCAGAATACAGCCCGCTATTGCCCGCCTGGATTCAGAGTCTGGCAGATTGTATTGATAAGGGCGCATTGTTATTCATTGATTATGGCTGCGGCCGCGCTGAGTATTATCACGCACAGCGTGATAGCGGTACATTGATGTGCCATTACCAGCACCGTGCGCACCCGGATCCATTACTATTTCCCGGATTGCAGGATATTACGGCTTATGTGGATTTTTCCACATTGGCCGATAGCGCTGATGCGGCAGGTATGCAGCTGGCAGGCTACTGCACACAGGCACATTATCTTTTGGATAATGGATTAGAGGACATGTTAGCCGAGTTGGATCAGGCCGATCAGGCTGACTTCTTCAAGCGGGTCAGTGAAATTAAAACATTAACGCTGCCCGGTGAGATGGGCGAACGTTTCAAAGCGATTGGTTTTGTTAAAAATAGCGAGGCAATTCCGGGTGGTTTTGCAATGCAGGATTTACGCAGCCGGTTATAAACTAAAAAAGTAATTTAGGTGTTCAAAAATAATTAATATGGAAATTTTCCAGGCTGTCATTCTTGCCTTAGTGCAAGGCCTAACAGAATTTTTACCGGTTTCCAGTTCTGCCCATTTGATACTAGTGCCCTTGTTGACTGGCTGGCAGGATCAGGGGCTGGCTTTTGATGTGACGGTGCATTTAGGAACGCTTAGTGCCGTTGTGGCCTATTTTCGTCATGAGTTGGCGGATATGTATAAGGCCTGGGTTGAGTCTCTGAAAACCCGTTGCCTTAATGACGAAGCCAAGCTCGCCTGGTTCGTTATCCTTGGCACTATTCCGCTGGGCATGGCGGGACTACTGTTGCATGGTTATGTCAGTACTGATTTACGTTCACCTCTGGTGATTGCAAGTACCACAATAGGCTTCGGTTTGTTGTTATGGTGGGCCGATGCGACCGCCAGGCCGGTGCGTTGTGAATACAGTATGCGTGTGCGTGATGTTGTCTTCATTGCATTAGCCCAGGCCATCGCTATCATCCCTGGAACTTCGCGTTCGGGCATTACGATTACTGCTGGATTAATGGTGGGGTTAGAACCCAAGGCCGCAGCACGTTTTTCATTTTTATTATCGATACCCTCTATTCTGATGGCTGCAGGTTATGAAGGAAATAAACTGCTTGGCTCAGACGTATCGGTAGACTGGCAAGTGCTCGCAGTCGGTGCGGCAGTGTCTGGCATCAGTGCCTATTTATGCATCCATGTTTTCTTGAAGCTTCTCGACAGGATTGGGATGCTTCCGTTTGTTATCTACCGCTTATTACTTGGCATCTTTCTGTTGTGGATGTTCTTGTAAGCTTGGGTTGAAAGACTGTTCGTATAGTACCTTTTCTCCTTAAAAAGCTTTGTAAATCTGGTGCCAGTACACTAAGTGCTGGTATTTCCGCAGATTTAAAGGCTATGTAACTTCCCTTGCCAGTCCAATTTAAAGTCCCTGACAGTATAGATAAACTGCATCTCTAATAGAGTCAGCATTAGCTGGCCACTTACAAAAATTATAACTTGGGCAAATCAGTTTGTGCCCGCATAACAAATAGGAGGTGAAGCCATGCGCCGTCATGCCCCTCACCCAATTAAGTTGCTACCGTTTTTTGCATTGCTGGGGATTTTATTTCAGGTTGCCGCTATGGCTTCTCCCCAGGCGTTCTTTCAACCGTCTGAGTCGGTAGTTATGCAGCATTATATAAAGCTGTTTCATGCTGCGGATTCCTTAAAAAATACAGATCTGGTTCGCCAGTTTTATCATGAGCGGGCTTATCAAAGTATCTGGGTTGAGGCAGATTACACAACCGCAGGGGCAGATGAATTAATAGAGGTTATTCATTCAGCTTACCGTGAAGGCTTGGTTTTTCCGGGTTACTACATCAGCACGATTGAATCGCTCCGTTACTCGCCAAAAGAGAAAGATCGTGCCTGGCTGGATGTTGTTTTGACTGATGCCTTTATAAGTTACGCCATACAAGCTGGCCGTGGTCAGCTCGATCCGTACTCATTGCAGGAGAACTGGAAATATAAATTACCCATTGTTGATGCGCTGCAGTTGTTACGGACAGCGCTAGCCTCTGAGGATGTGGCCGGTGTGCTGCGCGGGTTGTCACCGCAGCAAGCCGGTTATCGCCGCCTTGTTGAGTCGCTGGATTTTTACACAGGAATTAAGCAGCAGGGTGGTTGGCCTCAAATTTCGATTTATAGTTCGCCGCTAAGTAAAGATATGCAAACGGAGGAAGTTGTATTACTCCGTGAACGTTTAACCATTACGGGTGACCTGGCGCCGAATGCTTCCCAGCACGCTCTCTTTGACTACGAATTAGAAGCTGCTGTGCAGCATTTTCAGAAACGGCATGGGATTGATGCTGACGGTGTTGTGGGGCAAAAAACCCGCTTTGCACTGCACGCGCCTGTAGAGAAACGTATTCAACAAATCACCGCAAACCTGGAACGCTGGCGCTGGTTGCCTCGTGACATGGGTGATAGACACATTCGCGTCAATACAGCGGCCTTTGAATTGCAGGCCATCGAATATGACCAGTCTGTGTTATCAATGCGTGTGGTTGTGGGTAAAACGAAAAATCAAACGCCCTCATTCAGTGAAGACATGCAGTATCTGGTGTTAAACCCTTACTGGAATGTGCCCAATTCGATTGCCCGGGATGAATTAATCAAGAAGGAACAAGCCAGACCAGGTTATCTGGCGGGTAAGAATATTCGGGTGTTGTCGGGTAATTCTAAGGGCACTCAGATTTTAAATCCTGATGAGATAGACTGGTCTGCTTACAAAGGTATGCGCAATCTACCCATTAAACTGCGCCAGGATCCTGGTAGCAAGAATGCATTGGGTAAGATCAAGTTTATGTTGCCAAATAAATACAGTATCTATCTGCACGATACGCCGAGTAAGTCATTCTTTGAAAAACTCCAACGCACCTATAGCCATGGCTGCGTACGCGTCCAGGATCCATTGGCGCTGGCCGACTACGTGCTAGGAGATGACTGGCAGGCTGATGCTATCCAGCAAGTTATAGCGCGTGGTAAAAATAAATATATTAAATTACCCGAATCCATACCAGTGCATATCGTCTATCAGACAGTCTGGGTGAATGCTGCGGGTGAAATAAATTTCAGGAAAGATTTATACAGTAATGACCGTCAGATCATGGCGCACTTGCCTGCTGCACGGACAGCTACGCAAACGGCAGTGGCGAGTAAGGCGGTTGAGCAGGAAGCGTTGAGCATGTTAGAGAATGCGCCGGGTCAAAGCCAAGTAAATTAGAACGTTGTGGCTTTTACAAGTAATAGTTATATGTGGCGTGGCGGAGAAGAAATGCATGGTATTTTAATCTGCTGCTAAGAGTGTTATTGCAGTCTCTGACGTTGCCCTATCGATATCAAACTGTATTTCACAATATTCAGTGATTGAATAGGTTGGTGTTGGATCGTCTGCGCAACTGCAACCGGCAATAATTCCCGAATAAAAAATACCCGCTTTGACCTGTATTACTCCGTTATCCGTTGCGGTATGTAGAACAATCACACTGAAATTATCCTCACTCACGCGGCTGGTCTGCGATAAGCCCTGCTGTAACGGCAGGGTATTTTCATCCAGTGACTCGATTTCTTTTTTCAGGACGGTTTCAAATTCTGCTGTTGACCAGGCTTTATTAGATTTGGGCAATTTAATCATGAGAGGAACTTTCACATGGCCAGGCCGTGGGCGGCGTTGCTCATGAAATAATACTACTTCATACTCGCCAGGGTAAATGTATTTGGTCTGTAAATAGTAAAAGATATCCGTTTGGAATTGAGGTAACTATGGCTATAAAACCAGTTTTAAAAATGGGTGATCCGCGCCTGCTTGAAATGGCTAGTCCGGTCGACAGGTTCGATACACCCGATCTGGATAGGCTGGTACAGGATCTAATGGATACGATGCATGCAGAAGAGGGTGCTGGATTGGCGGCGCCACAAATCGGTATAGGACTGCGAATTGTGGTTTTTGGTTTTGATGAAAATCCACGCTACCCGCAGGCAGAGTCCATCCCTAAAACTATTTTGGTCAATCCTGCTATAGAAATATTATCTGAACATAAGGAGGAAGACTGGGAAGGTTGCCTGAGTGTGCCGGGCCTGCGGGGGATCGTACCCCGTTTTACCCGCATTCGTTATTCCGGTTTCGACCATAAAGGCGGCAGGTTAGAACGAGAAGCTGATGGTTTTCACGCCCGAGTGGTGCAACATGAATGTGATCATCTCGACGGTATATTATACCCACAACGCATGGTGGACATGAAAACTCTCGGTTTTACCGAAGCATTGGTTAGCAGTGGACGGCTATCCGGTATGCCCTGTGACTCTTCTCCTGAGTAATCTAAGTGCCAACTGAACGGGTGGTATTGTTCGGGACTGAAGGCGGATTCTCCCGCCCGGTTTTAAAACGATTGTTGGATCTGCGCTTACAGGTGATAGCACTTGTGATGCCAGATAAATCCAGTCAAGGCAGTGCATTTCCAGTAGCTATAGACCAAACCTGGCCAGCAGAGAGCCTGGCAGGGTTGGCGGCTTCGAATAATCTGACTGTATTGCGTTGCCCGCTTCACATAGAAAAAAATCTTGTAGCAAAGCTTGAAGAAATCAATCCGGCTTATCTATTGGTCGCCTGTTATCCTTACAAGTTACCCGCCACACTATGGCGGTCGAGGCGATGGCATTGCTGGAATCTACACCCATCCCTGTTACCGAAGTACCGCGGCCCCGATCCATTGTTCTGGCAACTGCGCAGACATGAAACCGATACAGGTGTGACACTGCACCAGGTTACTGGAGAGCTTGATGCAGGTAGTATCATTACGCAAATCTCTAAAGCACTACCTGCCCAGGTAGATGCTGATATATTAAACGAGTGGGTCGCAGAAATCGGGGTAAATTTATTTTTAGAGGCGTTAGATCAGTGCCGTCAGCGTAAGCTGATATTGACGCCACAAGATGAGACGGAAGCTACTTATTTTCCAGGAAACGAGTGAAAAAATGATATTACTCTTGCTCTGGATATTGATGGTTACGGATAAGTTCAAGCCGTTTGTTACGAATAGCCTGCCCGATTTCCGGTCCTGTCATTCCATGGGTTGATATATCAGCGGCGCTGATCCCTTCTGTACTTGTGTATAACGCTGTCAGTAAGTTGCGTTGTTGTTTGTCTATATGTGCAGTGGCGTAAAGCACGTCGAGTAAACGTTGCCAGCGGTCAGGGTTTCGGTAAGCGCCGCTGGAATCAAGCAAGTTGGCAATATCTTCAGGCGCATGACTGTGGGCAAGCTGTGCGTATTGAATTGCCAGCTTTACGAGGTCACGGTATTCATTGGGTGCTTTAAAACGTGAACAAACTGAAGCAGCCAATTGTTGGCGTGTTGGGTTCGTGCCGCCAGCGGCAAGCGACAACAATAAGGCGGCAAAGCGGACCCGTGAGTCTGTAAAAGTCCTGGCAGTTTGAGCGAGTGCTACCAGGGCAGGGTTTTCTTCTTGGTTGCCATGAGTGTCACTATCGGCTGGGTATGTGGTATCGATTTCCGGGAACAGTTTTTCCAGTGCGCCGCAACCATGCAAGACTTTGAAAAAGGTATGCGGGCTGCCGGTCTGCAAGGCTTTTTCAAGTTCTGCCCAGACGCGTTCAGGAACCAGGTAGTCGATTTCACCTGCTTCGACCATTTTTCGCAGCAGAGAATTTGTGCCTGGTGCGACATGAAAGCCGCGATTTTCGAAGCGGGCTGCGAAGCGGGCGATGCGCAGTATACGCACAGGGTCTTCAGCAAAAGCCGGACTGACGTGGCGTAGCAGGCCTTGTTTTAAGTCGTCCTGTCCGTTAAAAGGATCGATAAGATCGCCGGTCTTGCTTTCGGCAATGGCGTTGATGGTCAGATCGCGTCTTTTTAGGTCTTCCTCCAGGGTGACAGCAGGATCGGCGTGAACCTGAAATCCCTTGTATCCATGACCGCTTTTACGTTCGGTGCGGGCCAGCGCGTATTCTTCCGCGGTTTGGGGGTGCAGGAAAACCGGGAAGTCCTTGCCAACTTGTTTGAAGCCCTTTGCCAGCATGTCATCTACGCTAGCGCCGACCACAACCCAGTCACGTTCTTTGATGGGCAGGCCGAGTAATTTGTCCCGTACAGCGCCGCCGACCAGATAGGTTTCCACCTTATCTTATCCCTCGCGGCGCGACTGCCGGCGAAAATTTTGGTGGCGGGCGTTAGGGTCTTGCAAGCCTAAATAGCTCGGTACAATGGCTTCGATGCTATGTGGTG
>CAYPEL010000079.1:0-12720 GCA_964409635.1 uncultured Gammaproteobacteria bacterium
GATTATGCGACACGCTGTTTACAGACCATCGGCAGCAGGGATGCTGCCGTTGAGCACATAGGGATGTTCACAGCAGGTCTGTAAACAGCGTGTCGCATAATCAACGTACGTATTATCACCTCACCCTATCCTGCGGCTTTACAGCTCCATAATAGCATCCATTTCTACTTGTGCAGCCTTGGGTAAAGCCGCTACACCAATCGCTGCACGCGCCGGATAGGGTTCACTAAAATATTCCGCCATCACTTGATTGACTAAAGGGAAATGGGAAAGGTCTGTCAGGAAAATATTCAGCTTGGCAATATCCGCCAGCGAACCACCTGCTGCTGCAGTGACTGCGCTGAGATTATCAAATACACGGCGTATCTGTACTTCCATATTACCTTCGACAAGCTCCATGGTCTCCGGCACCAGGGGGATCTGCCCGGAGAGATAAACGGTTTGCCCGGATTTAATCGCTTGCGAATAGGGTCCGATTGCCTGTGGCGCCTGGTCTGTATGAATGACGACTCTGGTCATGCGAAGCTCCTCGAAGCGTAATAATCAATTAGGGACGGGTTTAAATTTTACTGCGGCTAACGCGCATTACGTCAGGTATATTACGAATACAGCGCATGATATGCGCCAGATGTTTCCTGTCTTTCACGGTAACAGTGAAACTCATCGAGGTATCAAGACCATCCCGCTCTTCGATAGAAATGTTTTCTATATTGGAGCCGGACTCGGAAATACCTGCTGCCACTGTCGCCAACACGCCCCGCTGGTTGGAGACATCTATGCGGATTTCAGCTGGAAACTCACCTTCCACATCTCCCTGCCACTCAACATCGATCCACTTGTCTGGCTTATTTTGAATTTCACCGAGATTCTTACAATTTTCACGGTGTATCACCAGGCCCCGACCCATGCTGACAAAGCCAACAATTTTATCATCTGGAATCGGCCAGCAGCAGCGCGCGAAATGCACCACCATCCCCTCGGTACCACGAATCGCCAGTGGCCGTGTTTCTGCATTTTCTGTTTCTGCATCGTCATCCATTGGTACCAGACGGCGTGCAACCAGCATGGCCATACGATTTCCCAGGCCGATATCGGCATAAAGTTGGTAGGGCGACTCAAAACCGCATTCTTCGAGTAATGCCTGCAGTGGTTCTACATCAATAGATTCCAGTGCGCTGGATAAATTTTGCAAGGCACGATCCAGCATGCGTTCGCCTAATATAACGGCTTCATCCAGCTGGAGATTTTTCAGATAGTGGCGGATATTGGAACGCGCCTTAGCGGTAGTAACAAAATTCAACCAGGCGGGATTAGGGTGAGCACCGCTGGCAGTTACGATTTCCACACTTTGACCATTCAATAATTGGGTTCGCAAGGGCGCCAGGCGGCGGTCAATTTTTGCGGCTATACAGGTGTTGCCAATTTCACTGTGCACGGCATAAGCAAAATCCACCGCTGTTGCACCTCGCGGCAATTCCATAATCTCACCGGCGGGCGTGAATACATACACCTCATCAGGAAACAAATCGATCTTTACATTTTCCAGAAACTCCAGTGAATCGCCTGCATGTTGCTGCATTTCCAACAGTTCACGCAGCCATTCACGGGCCCGTGTCTGGGCATTGTTACCCGGTTTGTCGCCCGCTTTGTATAACCAGTGTGCCGCGATACCCGCATCGGCCACACGGTTCATATCCTCTGTACGAATTTGCACTTCGATAGGCACACCGTAAGGACCAAACAATACCGTGTGCAGTGATTGGTAGCCGTTAGATTTCGGGATCGCAATATAGTCTTTGAATTTGCCGGGCACCGGTTTATACAGATTGTGCACTATCCCAAGTACCCGGTAACAGGTATCCACGTTATCGACCACCAGCCGGAATGCGTACACATCAAACACTTCACGGAAAGAGCCGACGCGATCGCGGATTTTTTTGTAAATACTATAAAGATGTTTCTCACGGCTTAATAAACGGCAGTTTAAATCTTCCTGCAATAAGCGCTGACCAATGGCGGTCTCAATTTTATTCAGAATTTCCTTACGATTTCCGCGCGCGCCCCGAACGGCGTTGGACAGCACTCTATGCCGCATGGGGTAATGTGCAGCAAACCCGAGTTCTTCGAGTTCGATGCGCACCTGGTTCATTCCCAGACGGTTGGCAATCGGTGCATAAATATCCAGCGTTTCCCTGGCTATACGCCGGCGCTTGTCGGGGCGCATCACACCCAAGGTGCGCATATTGTGTAAACGATCCGCGAGTTTGACAATAATGACACGGATATCGCGCACCATTGCCAATAGCATCTTACGAAAATTTTCGGCCTGGGCCTCAGCCTGACTCTCAAATTTGATCTGGGTAAGCTTGCTGACGCCATCGACCAGCGCGGTGATTTCCTCGCCGAATTCGACTTCTACTTGTTCTTTGGGTATACCGGTATCTTCAATGACATCATGCAAAATCGCCGCTGCGATACTTTGATAATCCATGTGCATCCCGGCCAGGATGCGCGCTACCGCTACCGGGTGGTATATATAAGGTTCGCCGGTTTTACGGTGCTGGCCTTCGTGTGCTTCGGCGCTAAACAGGTAGGCCCGGTACACTTCCTGCACTTGTTCGGACGGTAAATAGCTCTCCAGCAACTTACACAAGTCACTGATCAGAAAACGTGATTCCGAAATCTCCGGTGCAGGTGTTGCCATATGTAACAGTCGGGCCTAATGATTGGAATAACCAGATCCTGCTAAGTGTGCGTGCGTACAGGGCGGCATGACCACTTGCAGGCTCTAATCATAGGCGAAAAACTATCACCAAAACAGCCGAAAGGCTCAGGCTAACCTGATATAAATACGATTATAGAAGCTAAAAGCAGGCTATCTGCTATTGGATGTAGGATCCGGTAAGATTGGTGTGGGAGTTTCCGTCAATACAGTACGGATATCCGCCGCTTCCGCTTCGGCAACGAGATCGTCCTCAACCGGCGGCTTTTCGTCAAGAATACTGGCGGTGATGTAATCTTCAGCAATTTCGCGCAAAGCGACCACAGTCGGCTTATCGTTTTCCCAGGGAATGAAAGGTTCGACACCCTTGGCTAACTGCCGGGCGCGCTTGGTGGCTATCAATACCAACTGAAAGCGGTTATCGACCTTACCGAGACAGTCTTCGACGGTTACTCTTGCCATATTCCTACGCCATACCTGAAGTTAAGAGGCGGTAAGTTTAACCGATTCAACCAGCAGGTGCCAGCAACCGTCATCCTTGATCTCGGCTGCCAATTCCAGGGACAGTATACCCATTAGCAGATAACAACCAGACTATCATCAAGCTATTGTACAAGGCTGTAAATTATGGCCAGGATGGCACGCAGGGTAATTCGACACTTTTCCACAACATGTCACGCAGCGAGGTATCGACGACCGAAAAACAGGTTAGGGAATAGGTATACTGTCCCCAGGAAGCTAAAAACCCAGTAACTGAAACAGCAGCATTAAGTCTGATAAATCAATCTGTCCATCCGGCGTACCCGTTGGGTAAAGATCACCGTGCGCCAATTCAAGCGAAGTCGCTGTTCGCAACCCAAGCACAATACCCATCATCACCACATAATCGCCCGCATTGACGACACCATCCGGCGCGCCCACCGGCGCAACATCACCATCACCGAGCGGTGAAAGATCAATATCATCCTGGAGACCGTCGCCATCGGTATCGGTAGACAGTGGATTGAGATCGGCAATGGGGTTGTAAGACGAAGGGTCGCCATCGTAATTCACTTCATCAAAGTCACTCAGGTTATCCCCATCCGTATCGCTGAGTAATGGATTGGTACCGATACTGGCCTCAACTGTATCGCTGAGGCCATCGTTATCGTCATCGAGGTCGCAAACATCTCCGGCGCTATCACTGTCGGTGTCCAGCTGATCCGGGTTGGCCATCGCAATACAGTTATCACAAGCATCCCCGACCGTATCGCCGTCACCGTCCGCCTGATCCGGATTGGCGATTAACGGACAGTTATCGGGACTCTTGAGGATGGTAAAAGAATCCACTGTGGCGCCATCATCCCGGACAAAGGTTGCATCCAGACGATTGGCGTCGATATCCAGCACCAGGGAGCCGAGAAAATTCAGGGAAGCGTGGATCATTACCGGGTGATTCAATGCACCGCCGCTAATTCTTCCGGAACTGCCAGCGGTGATGTAGACGGCACCCTGATAAGGATTGGCTTCATCATAAACCGCTTTGTAGGCTCCATCCCCGCCTTCCTGGCCATCGCCGGCGTCAATCTGCATCGCACTCGTGAGGGTACCGGAGGTGCCATAGTGTCCTTCGAGCAGGAAGGATCGCTCATAGGAATGACTGTGGCCAGACAACACCAGATCGACACCGGCCGCTTCCAGTACCGGGAGTGCATGCTCGCGCATCTCAACCAATCGTGACTCCGAATCGGAGTTGTGACTGCCTTTGCTGTAGGGCGGGTGGTGCCAGAAGGCGATAATCCACTGCTGCGTTGTCGCCGCAATATCCGCTTGCGCCCAGGTCAGCATAGCGCCTGTTGGCGAGCGGTCTGATTCCTGGGAATCCAGGCAGATAAAATGAATATTACCGTAATCAAAGGAATAGTAAGCCTCGGTGCCGGATGCCAGTCCGCCCGCTTCAGCGGCTGTAGGAAAAGTAAATATGTCGTAGTAGGGTCCCGTCTGGGTAGAGGAATCAGCTGCAATGCCATCGTGATTTCCCAGCGTTGCCCAGAGCACGGACTTGCGCAACATAGCCGGGTAAGTGTCGAAAACCGCCGCCTGGTATTCACTGTCAGTACCGCTGTTATAGGCATTATCACCCAGCATTAACCACAGGTCAGTGTGTGTACTGCCGGTAAAGGCAGTGTAGGCACCGGCCACTGCCTGTGCATTGGCATTGGCCGTACCGGAATCACCCAGCACCCAGATACGGGTTGGTTTGCTGCTACCCGTAACCGGCGAAGTCACAAAGAAGTGGTCTGGATCATTGCCGCCAAACACCTCTGTACTACTGCCTACTGAATAATAATAGGTGCTGTCCGGCGTTAAGCCGGTCAGCTGAATTGCATGCTCCGTGGTTATTGCTGCACTGCTGACCGAACTTGTCAAACTGCCGGGTGCACTGCCATATTGTACGCTGCTGTCTGCCGGTGTCAGCGTGCGCCACTTGATGGTGATACCCGTGGGTGAACCGCTTTGCAGATAAGGGCCACGGGAAATCTGCAGGGATTCATTTATAGACAGGCGCGGTACCAGTACCTGGTCACTGGAAGTGTTTGACCTGTTCCAGACACCGATTGCGAGTACGTTGGCGCCAGTATGCAATACCGGTAGTGCAGCAGCCGTGATGTCTATCAAGGGATTGTAATTTGGTACGAGCCCATTACTGGACTCGTGCAGGGCGGCGGGTGTTGTATTCCAGTCCAGCGCACCCGTGGAGGGCATTTCCGGAGAACGATACACCTCAACCCCATTAATCCAGGCCGCATAGCCGTCATCATAATCGGCACCCAGAACAACGTTGTTGACGGTATTGATGTCAGTGATATTGAAACTGGCGCGGGTGTAAATGGTGAGCGGCCGGTTGCCGGACGAACCGCTGGGCACGGTTGTATCCAGTAAATTGACAGCGCCTGAGCCGGTATCATAGCCAATACCGTAAGTACCGTTACTCCAGCTCGATTCAGCGGGATAGATTTCAGCGGTCCAGTTCTCGCCGATACCCGGATTACTGGTGTTAACCAGGTATTTATTTACCGCACCAAACTCGACCAAAACCTCAACAGCACTTGCCGGCGAGAAAGGCCATAGCAACAACCCACAGGACATAAGGATACCCGCCAGCCCCAACGGCGATGTCTGCTTCATAACAGAGAGTAGATAGCACATGGCATTATTCCTCTCCACCAGAGTTTTTCAGGGAGTACAGCCGACGATCAATGTCTTTGCGTAATTGTTTCATTAAACGGCTGTGGCGGCGTTGTGGTGGAAGCTTATCAATCGCATCGCCTGCGGCGGTAAAGTCGGCTCCCGCCTGTGTGGGTCTGCCGTATTCCAGCAGAATTTCGCCGCGCCGCATCAACAAGGTTTCTTTTCGTCCCGGCCGGTCCAGCATACGGTCAAGGCGCTGCAACGCGCTAGAAAAATGATGCCGTTTACGCTCGAGTTCAACAGCATAGTCTTCCAACACCCGGATGTCACCCAGCCTGCTGATTCCCTCATCCAGCGACCGTATTGCTGCACCACTATAACTGGTGCCCGCTTCATCAAAGGCGCGGGCACGCTCCAGGTAGTATTCCGGAAGTGGCTTTGCGGGTTCTTTGAAAGTTTCCATGGCGCGTTGGTAATCTGCGGCGGCGGCCAATGGCTTTCCGAATCCGCGCAAGGCTTTGGCCCGCGCAACCAGAGCACGTACATTTCCAGGTTGTCTGCTAAGTGTGTGGTTGAGGTGTTTTATCGCTTGCTGGTACAGGCCCCGGTCAAGACAGGTTCTGCCCAGGCCAAGGGCGGCGGTTGTATTGCCAGGATCAAGGTGCTGTACCTTTTGAAAATCATCAATAGCCTCAGTCCAATGACCATGAACGCGGTGCAGCTCGCCGCGCAGCAGGAACAATTCCAGAGCATCCGGATTATCCTTGAGCTGTGCTGTGATTCTCTCAATTTCCTCGGCAACACCGATATGCGCATGGGCAGAAAAGGTTGCGATTGCGCTGGCCAGCATCAACAGGCTGAGCAGACCAGAAACGATCTGCCGAACCGATAGGGAAATTTCACTGGCAGGGAAAAGCATCCCTGAAAAGTTCCTGACTCAGATAGGGACGCCGAAGGTGCTGAGCGCTTGACCCATCGCGTACCCAGGAAAATACAAAATCTTTGCCGATCATATTCATGCCCGCAGCAATCCCTCGATCAGTTTGAGGCTACGCTGTTGCTGATGATCCAGCGCAAGTCGTTTCGATCTGACAATAGAGACCAGATCGTCCAGCGCTGCATTGAAGTCATCATTTATGATGAGGTATTGGTATTCAGTATAATGCGATATCTCGCTCACCGCATCCTGCATGCGCCGGGTAATAATCTTTGCGTCGTCCTGTCCCCGCGCCGTCAGCCGCTCCCGTAAAACCGCCTGACTGGGCGGGAGAATAAATACTCCTGTGGCGTCCGGAATCGATTCGCGCACCTGGCGCGCGCCCTGCCAGTCGATTTCCAGGATTACGTCTTCACCCTGTTCTAGTTGTGCGCGTACCGAAGCGCTGCTGGTGCCGTAATAGTTATCGAAGACCCGGGCGTGCTCCATAAAATCGCCAGCACCCACCATCCCTTCAAATTTTTCCAGACTGACGAAGTGATATTCCACGCCATTGCGTTCGCCGGGTCTGGGCGCGCGGGTAGTGTGTGAGATAGAAAGACAGACACCGGGCAGGCGCTCCAGTAAGGCTTTGACCAAACTGGTCTTGCCGGCGCCCGAGGGTGCTGAAATAATATAGAGCGTACCGGCTACCGGGTTCATAGTATTCAATCTCTACTCCGCGTTTTGCACCTGTTCGCGCATTTGCTCTATCAATACTTTTAGCTCGACAGCCGCCGCGGTGGTTGCACTGTCTGCGGATTTCGAGCCCAGTGTATTGGCTTCACGGTTCAACTCCTGCATCAGGAAGTCCAGCCGCCGGCCAACCGGCTCTTTCCGCTGTAAAACACTGCGCACCTCGTCAACATGGGTTTGCAGGCGATCCAGCTCTTCATCAACATCAATTTTCTGTACCTGGAAAACCAGTTCCTGTTCGAGCCTGTTACTGTCTGCCGGGGTTTCGAGTTCGGCCAGCCGGGTGATCAATTTATCACGTATCCGTGCCTGCACCTCGGGCAATCGCTGCCGCACCCGGGTCACCTCTGCTTCGATTCCGGAACAACGCTGACTGAGCAAGCTGGCAATTTTTTCTCCTTCGCGCTGCCGAGTCGTGATTAACTCGTCCAGCGCCTGTTCCAGCAAGTGCATGGCAAGCTCCTTGACCGAATCCACATCCAGTACTTTTTCGAGCACCACGCCCGGCCAGCGTAACAACTCCATGACGGCGGGCGAGCTGGCCTCGGCAGAGCGTTTTTCGACCTCCCGGCAAGCATGCAATACCGCCGTCAGGCGAGCCTGATCCACATCCAGGGTTCCGGCCTCGGTAGCGGCGCGGTCACACCTCAACTGGCATTCGAGCTTGCCACGGCCCAGTTTCCGGGTGACTTTTTCCCTCACCTGGGGTTCCAGCGCGCGCAACTCCTCCGGCAGGCGGACGGTAACGTCCAGATAGCGGTGATTTACCGACCGCAGCTCCCACACCAGGCAGGTTTCCGCCTGCTCACCGGCCATTCTGGCGAACGCCGTCATGCTTCTAATCATGCTTAAAGTTACCCCTGTGTTTTGCCGATTATAGAGGGACTGTCGGCCTGCGTCTCGGCCTCGCGCTAGACAGCAATAAGACCAGCTACTTAAAAATAAGATAATGCGGAAAAAACAGAATAGTCTCAAACTGGGAACCCTGATCGATGACTACCGGCTGCTGGAGGTATTGGGTGGCGGCGGCTTTAGTATCGTTTATATGGCGCGCCACCGGCGCTCAGGTAAAGCCTATGTCATAAAGGAATATATGCCTAAAAAGCTGGCACAACGCCAGTCCAGCGGGGAAGTTACGGCACGTTCGAGCGATACAGAATCCAGGCTCAATCAAGGCCGCAAGCTGTTTTTACAGGAAGCCACTGCGCTGGCCACGCTGAAACACCCGAATATCGTCAATGTGGTGAATTTTTTCCGTGCTAACGGCACTGTTTACATGGTGATGGAGTTCACAGAAGGCGCCAACCTGCAGGACTACCTGAAGAAGCATAAGGGCGGCCTGACAGAAAAATTTCTTCGCGTTGTCTTTCCCCGCCTGTTAAAAGGGCTGAAACTGATCCATGAGAGCGATTTACTGCACCTGGATATCAAACCCGGCAATATCCATATTCGCCGTGGCGGACGCCCTTTATTGCTCGATTTTGGTGCAGTGCATGGTTTTCCTCAAAGCCGCCGCGAGCAACCTGGCCAAGTCATCAGCGCAGGCTTCTCACCAATAGAACAGTACGATAGCCGGGGCTATGTTGGCCCCTGGACAGATATCTATGCCATCGGGGCGACGATGCGCACCTGCATCGAAGGTACCCCACCCCCGCCAGCATCCGACCGGCAGGCCAAGGATCGTATGCGTTCAATAAAGTCACTTTATAAAAAACGCTACTCGGCAAATTTACTCGAAGCCATCGACTGGGCCATGGAGCTCAACCCGGAACACCGCCCGCAGTCTGTCGATGAGTTCCGGAAAGTCTTGCAAAAAGATCCAGCACAGAAAGAGGTCGAAGCCAACTCGGCACTGGATTGGCTGACCAAAGACCTGTTTGCCTGAGGTTAAGACGTGTTTGCAAACACCGCCACTGTTAATCGTCTGGGCAATCGGAAAAACAACCAGGATCGCTGCCTGCTTATCAAGCAACAGCACAACAGTCTGCTGATGGTTGCAGACGGCATGGGCGGGCACCCGCGTGGAGAACTTGCCGCACAAATTGCGGTTGATACCATGGGAGAGCATTTCGATACCCAGCGTGCGGAAATCGAGGATCCCGCCGGTTTCTTACGCAACGCCATTCATAGTGCGCACCTGGATATTCTTAAAGCGGGCGACGCACTAAAGCCGCCGGTCAGTCCTCGCACTGTCTGCGTCGCGGGCTTGATCCAGGGCAATAAAATATGGTGGGCACACGTAGGCGACTGCCGCCTGTACCTGCTGCGTGATGGCCGGATAATTCAACAAACCCAGGATCATACGCCCTTACAGGAGATGCTAAAACGTGGCGAAATCAGCGCCGAAGATGCCCGCCAGCATCCACTGCGGCACAATGTTAGCCGCTGCCTCGGGGGTGGCATTACGCTGCCAAAAGTCAGCCTGTCCAGCGCCAGCCTGGAGAAGAATGATACCGTCCTGCTGTGTTCAGATGGCCTCTGGGCGGCTGTCGCCAAACAACAATTATTAAACTTAAGCAGCGCTGATGACCTGGAAGGTTCTGCACATAAACTGGCAGAAGATGCCGAAAGCGCCAGTTACCCGCACAGCGACAATATCAGCCTGGTCGCATTGCGCTGGATCGCGGATACGGTTACAGCCACACCCAATAACGAGGCAAGCCAACAGGCGAGTCAATCAAGCGCATCGTCAAACGATCCTTTACAGCAGGCTATCGATTCCATCCATCAGGCGATGATTGACTATGCATCTGAGATCAAGAAAATTTAACTTTTTGGATAGTTGATTTAGGTCAATCATCATTACTGCTACGTGGATACTGGTCTGATTTTTGTTAAACTTAGCCTGTTACGGATGCCAAACAGTATTCGTTACAACACTATTTATTGTATCTCCCTATGGGTAGCCTTATGAAACACTACTTAACACTATTTTTCCTCCTCCTTGTCTTTACAGGGAACACAAGCGCCAGCTTTACAGACCAAGGTTCATTAGCATCCGGCGTTGTCTGTGCCGATGCAGACGATACTGACAAGGATGAAAGCAGCGAGCCATCCGAAGACGAAGACGATGAGCCTGACTGCGAATAAGCAACGCATTTGCAAACATTGATTTTAACACTTTACCGAAAGCTGAGTTGACACCGGCTACACTAAAATACGCCAACTAAATAAGGATACACACATGAATATTAAAACGCTTGCACTGGCATTAACCACTTCCATACTGGCCACCGCCTGCGCCTCAACGGGCACAACAGACAAAGCTTCAGCCAGTTCAACGGGTTCAGCAGTAAAAAAAGCGGCTGTAAAAACCATGAACAAACCCGTAGGCATCACCGGCGACTTGATGAGCATTACCGTCAACCACAATGGAAACCCGGTAAAAATCCAGCGCGACCAAAATAACAGCGCCACCGTTATCCCCGCATTTGCCAAAACATCCCGCCCCTGCCCGCCCTTCTGCATCCAGCCGATTTCACTTGGACCGGACATCGAAACCATCGGCGAAGTCGAAATGATCAACTACCTGAAAAAAATGGACGGCGGCGATTCCAGTATTCTGGTCATCGATTCACGCACCCCTGACTGGGTAGCCAAGGGCACCATTCCGGGTGCTAAAAATATTTCCTGGGTTGAACTGACCCCCAAAAAAGGCGCTACAACAGAAGGCATCATGAAAGTCATGGCGGAAGAGTTTAATGTCGGCCTCGCCAAAGGCGCTGACAGTTTCAGCGTCGATGAAGCGATTGCAGCGGGGGATACCAGCCAGCAATTTAACTACTCTAAAGCCAAGACCCTGGTGCTGTTCTGTAACGGAATGTGGTGCGGCCAGTCACCGGCCAGCATCAAAACTCTGCTGAAATTCGGTTACCCGGCAGATAAAATGAAATGGTACCGGGGCGGTATGCAGGACTGGGCAATCCTGGGATTGAGCACTGTCAAATAATCCGGATCTGAACTTCAGCTAACAGCGGCCGGTTTTTACCGGCCGTTTTTTTGCATAGACTTACCCGCAGGCCTCACCGGGAAACAGACAGGCAGGAAATACCTGACAGGCCAGTCAGCTTGCAGAGTCAACAGGTGAACGAGGTTTATAAGCGCTACGAAGCAGTTCACGAATCATGTCACCACGCGGTGTATCAGCGTGCTTTTTAGCGAGCACTTCCAGTACGGTCTGTGACTGTGGGCCACCCGCCATGGCGATCGCCGTGATCGCACTCTGAGCCACATAGTGGTTATCGCCATCGGCTTTTTCCTGCAGATACGGCAAGTCCCGGGGGTCACCGTTCAGACCCAGTGCAATCACCACCTGGGCGATTACAAATTCGTGGGCGTCGTGCTTGTGGGCGCGTATATAATCCTGGAAATCACCGGTATTGACGATGCGGATACGATTGAGGGTACAGGCCAGTGCGATGCGCGCCGGCGCCCGGGACAGATGCTCCCAGGCAAGGCCCGGGTATTTTTTACGATCTTCACGCCAGATGCCCTCCAGCAGATGGAGTACACCACGATGCCAGCGCATGGCGTATAAGGCATGCAGTGTATTCGATAAGGCGGCCGGATCCGGGTCAGACAGTGAGCGTTTTATTGCGCTTAATTTTACCTTGCCGGCAATGATTCTGGCGTAGAATTCCCGGTAATCCGGAGGTGCAATTGAAGCATCTGAATTGCCTGTGGCGGCAGCCTGGTTACCAACCAGGGTATTTTCGTTCGACGGGTCAGTACGGCTTTGATCAGCGTTTGCAGTAACCGTTAGGCTGAATGAAAATGCAACAGTCAATACCACTGCTTTACAGCGCATGAATGATATTTGTCGCTTGCTTGCCTGCATATTACGCTTACCTGTTCCAGCAATCGGATACATCCCCTGTTCCATTTTCTCCCTTTACACCGATATTACTCAAGGTAAGCTTTTCGCATTTTGCATCCGTGAAAGTTGGTGTAGCCTCAAGAACGTATACCTGATTCGTGCCGCCCAGGCCAGTAATTGAGAGCGTATACTTGCCGCTTTCCGAAGTTGTAGCAATGTTCGCAGTCGCTAAGGTCGCATACTGGTTATTATCCGAATAAAAGCGTTCCTCGCGCGCCGCGGCGTCCATGAGCGCCTGTTTGCCTTCGGTGCGCTTAGACTGCCGTACCTGCTCCTGAT
>CAYPEL010000080.1:0-12542 GCA_964409635.1 uncultured Gammaproteobacteria bacterium
GAGAGGATTTGAACCTCCGACCCCTTCGTCCCGAACGAAGTGCGCTACCAGGCTGCGCTACGCCCCGATTAATAACTGCGATCAACAGAAAACTTAGCCAGTCCATAGAGGGCATCTTTATAGCGGCTGGCGGGTAGAACAGTCAGGGCTTTTATCGCCCTGTCAGCTTCTTTTTGAGCATACTGAACAGTGTAGGTGATGGCCTGGGTGGTTTCAATCGCCTCTAATACCGCGTCAATATGCTCCAGGCCGCCGTGTTCTATCGATTCTCTGATGATTGCGATCTGCCCAGGCGTGCCGTGGCGCATGGCGTGAATGAGCGGTAAGGTAGGCTTGCCTTCGGCCAGGTCATCACCAATGTTTTTGCCGATTTCGCGGGCAGACGCATTGTAGTCCAGCGCGTCATCGATCAACTGAAAGGCAGTCCCTAAGTGCATTCCATAACGTGCCAAAGCCTGCTCAATGTCTTCAGATTGTTCGCCTAAAATAGCGCCAAGCTGTGCCGACGCCTCAAATAATTTTGCCGTTTTGTGCCGGATGACTGCAAAATAAAGTTGTTCCGTAGTTTCCGGGTCATGGCAATTCAGTAACTGCATGACCTCCCCTTCAGCAATGGTGTTGGTGGTTTTGGCCAGAATATCCATAACGCGGAGACTGCCGACATTGACCATCATTTCAAACGAGCGTGAGTACAGAAAATCACCGACCAGGACCGCGGTTTCATTGCCCCAGATTGCATTGGCGGTTTTTTTGCCGCGGCGTAAATCCGAGGTATCGACAACGTCATCGTGTAATAGCGTGGCGGTGTGAATAAATTCGATGACGGCCGCCAGCTCGATATGCTGCTCACCCTCATACTGACAGGCGCGGGCCGCCAGTAACACCAGCAGGGGTCTGATGCGTTTGCCGCCACTGTTGATAATATATTGCCCCAACTCGTTAATCAGCGCGACATCTGACTGCAGGCGATCCAGAATAAAGCGGTTAACGGTTTGAGATTCGCTCTCGACTAACTGCCGGATATCGTCCAGATTAACTTTAACGCCTTGTTCTGAAAGAACTTCTTTAAGGATGGACTTGGATTTTTGCATGTTCATAAATGGCGGTAGTCTAACGGGGTGGGCGTCCTGGTGCCAGCAGTTGGACAATTTGACCGAAGATAGTGCGGCCTGTAGAATTTCCGCTTTTACGGCTCAGAAAATAATTTTTTGGAGATCCAGCCATGTATGCGGTAATTGTAACCGGCGGAAAGCAGTATCGGGTTGTTCAGGGCGAAAAAGTCCGTGTCGAAAAGCTGGCTGCTGCGGAAGGTGATTCGGTAGAGCTGGATAAGATTCTGATGATCGCAGACGGTGACGATATCAAGATCGGTGCACCCTATGTGTCGGGTGGCAAAGTGACCGCCAAAGTAAACGCACACGGCCGGGGCGACAAGGTCGAAATCATCAAGTTTAAACGCCGTAAGCAACATATGAAACGTCAGGGCCACCGCCAGGCATTTACTGAACTGGAAATCACCGGTATTTCCGCCTGAGTAGATCTTTAAAGAGGTAACACAAAATGGCACATAAAAAAGCAGGCGGTAGTACCAGAAATGGCCGCGATTCCCAATCCAAACGCCTCGGCGTCAAACGTTATGGCGGTGAGAATGTACTTGCAGGCAATATCATTGTCCGTCAGCGTGGTACACATTTTCACCCAGGTGTGAATGTCGGTTGTGGCAAGGATCACACACTGTTTGCCAAGTCTGATGGGGTTGTGAAGTTTGTTACCCGTGGACGGCATAGCCGTAAATTTGTGGATATAGTAACGGGTTAATAAAACCAAACAAGCTTAAACAAAGCCCCGTCACTACGGGGCTTTTTTATGGGTCGTTGTGCAGTTCAGGAATATCCGTGTATCTTAAAAAGAGAGTGGATGCTACAAATACCGCTCCTTATAACTGCGAATAACTTAGAGATTCTTAAATATAGACAATATGAAATTCGTCGACGAAGCCACGATAGAAGTAAAAGCCGGCGATGGCGGCAATGGCTGCGTCAGCTTCCGGCGTGAAAAATATATCCCTCTGGGCGGGCCGGATGGTGGAGACGGTGGTGATGGCGGGGCGGTGTTGTTCGAGGCAGATGAAAATCTGAATACGCTCGCTGACTTTCGTTACACGCGCCGTTTCCAGGCAGAGCGTGGGGAGAACGGTCGGGGTAGAAACTGTACGGGTAAGAGCGGTGAGGATCTCGTCGTTAAGGTGCCTGTCGGCACCTTGGTGCACGATGAGGAGACCGGAGAGCTGATGGGTGACCTGGTCAAAACCGGACAGCGTCTGTTAGTTGCGCGCGGTGGCTTTCACGGTATAGGTAATGCGCGTTACAAAAGTTCAACAAACCGCTCACCACGGCAGTCAAAGCCGGGCACGCCAGGTGAGCACCGGCGTTTGGCGCTGGAGCTAAGTTTACTCGCAGATGTTGGTTTGCTCGGCAAACCCAATGCGGGAAAATCGACCTTTATTCGAGCGGTTTCCGCGGCACGTCCTAAAGTGGCCGATTACCCTTTTACTACTTTGTATCCCAATCTTGGTGTTGTGCGGGTGGCAGCGCACCAGAGCTTTGTGGTCGCAGATATTCCGGGTCTGATAGAAGGCGCGGCAGAAGGTGCAGGC
Source organism: uncultured Gammaproteobacteria bacterium (assembly GCA_964409635.1). GTDB lineage: Bacteria > Pseudomonadota > Gammaproteobacteria > DSM-19610 > DSM-19610 > CAYPEL01. Next base: position 2,657 of record CAYPEL010000080.1, read on the forward strand.
CTGGGCATTCAGTTCCTGAGACATTTGTCACGCACCGGCCTGTTATTGCATATTGTCGATATCGCTCCATTTGATGGTAGTGATCCGGCCGGGGATGTGCGGGCGATAGCGCGCGAACTGGAAAAATTCAGTGACGAACTTGGGCAAAGGGAACGTTGGCTGGTGTTAAACAAAACTGATCTGGTCGATGATGAAGAATGTGAGCAGCGTTGTCTGGCAATCGAACAAGCCCTTGCATGGCAGGATCCGGTCTTCCGGATTTCAGCGCTGGCAAAGTCTGGCACCCAGGCACTGGTACATGCGATCATGAATCATCTGACGCTTAAACATGAACAACAGGCGATATGAAACCGCTTCAATCCATCTCGGCTGATAAACGCTGGATAATAAAAATTGGCAGCGCCTTGTTGACCAATAACGGACAAGGGCTGAATCATGCTGCCATTTCCGGGTGGGCGAAGCAGATTTCTGCACTACGTGAATCCGGCAAAGAAATAATTCTTGTGTCGTCCGGATCAGTCGCGGAAGGTATGAACCGGCTCGGTTGGCGTTCGCGCCCGAGGGCATTATTTTCCCTGCAGGCGGCAGCTGCCGTAGGTCAGATGGGGCTGGTGCAGGCGTATGAATCTGCATTTCAACAGCACGGCTTGCACACGGCACAAGTATTATTAACCCATGATGATCTGACCAACCGTACCCGTTATCTTAATGCGCGCAGTACCTTGCGCGAGCTAGTGTCACTGGGTGTGATCCCTGTCGTCAATGAAAATGACACAGTGGCCTGTGACGAGCTGCGTTTTGGCGATAATGATACCCTGGCGGCTCTGGTTGCCAATCTTGTTGAAGCAGATGTGTTAGTGATATTAACCGATCAGCCGGGCTTGTTTGATAAGGACCCCCGTAAATATAAAGAGGCTAAATTGCTGGAAGATGTTAAGGCCGGAGATCCAGCGTTGCACGCCATGGCATCAAGCCATAGCAGCAGTGGCTTGGGCCGGGGTGGCATGAGCACCAAAGTGCAGGCGGCCGAGCTGGCCGCACGATCCGGCACGACTACATGGATTGCCAATGGCAATGAGCACGCTGTTTTACAGCGTCTGGCGGCGGGAGAGACGCTCGGCACCCGTTTTCATCCTGCCAGTGAACCGCTGCTTGCGCGTAAGCAATGGCTGGCGGGGCATTTACAGGTAAAAGGCGAGCTGACATTGGATACAGGTGCAGTACAAGTGCTGCAGCAATCGGGCCGCAGCTTATTGCCGGTCGGTGTGGTTACAGTCAGCGGAGAGTTCAAACGCGGTGATGTGGTCAATTGCCGTAATGCTGAGGGTGAAAATATTGCCCGTGGCCTGGTGAACTACAGCGCGGATGAAGCCCGGAAAATTATCGGCAAACCCAGTGAACAGATCGAGGCCCTGCTTGGATACGTGGATGAGTCAGAGCTTATTCACCGGGATAACCTGGTGTTGCTGTGAATCTGTTAAATAACTTCCCCGTAGGGTAGGGTGAGGCACGAACCCCACCGGCCCTTGCGGAGATAGGGTGGGGTTCGTACCTCACCCCACGGTTGATTACTGCAGGCCAGTAGCAATTACAAAAAAAGCCGGTCAGAGACCGGCTTCTTAAAATAAATCTTAATGATTCAGGCAAATTCACATATTGCGAACATGCATATTAAGCCGGCTCTTATGACGGGCGGCCTTGTTTTTATGCAGCAGGCCTTTTCCGGTCATGCTGTCTATAACGGGCACGGCTTTTTTGTAGGCATCGCTCGCTTGATCCTTATCACCGGCAGCCACTGCCTTCAAAATATTTTTAATATAAGTGCGCAGCTTGGAACGCTGGCCTGCTTTGCGCATACGGCGATTGTCCGCCTGACGTGCGCGCTTTCGTGCTTGTGCCGTATTAGCCAAAATCTAACTCCCGAACCCGGTCTAAAAGAGCCGGGTACTATGCGTTTTTCAGGGGCATTTGTCAATCACAGAGCGCCAATTGCCACGCTATGAGCCGCCAAATAGTCCGTAATACCGTGGTTGTCAGCAGTATGACCCTGATTTCCCGGGTGCTTGGGCTGGTCCGGGATATGGTATTTGCGCGTTTTGGGATAGGCGTTGGCATGGACGCCTTCCTGGTGGCCTTCAAAATCCCCAATTTCATGCGGCGGCTGTTCGCGGAAGGGGCATTTTCCCAAGCATTTGTACCGGTATTAACCGAATATAAAACCACCGCCAGTGAAGCGGAGGTTAAAGCCTTGGTGGACAGGGTGGCGGGGACATTTGCCGGTGTCCTGGGTTTGCTGACGCTGGTCGGGGTGCTCGCCAGCCCGTTGTTGGTCATGCTGTTTGCGCCGGGCTTTATCGATGAGGCTGAAAAATTTGACCTGACGGCGCAGATGCTGCGTTTCACCTTCCCCTATCTCATGTTCATGGCGCTGGTGGCTTTTGCAGCCGGGATCCTAAACAGCTACGGCAAATTTGGTGCTGCGGCGTTTACGCCGGTTTGGTTGAATGTGGTATTGATCGCTGCGGCTCTGTGGATCGCGCCCGGGCTTGATGAGCCGATGTTAGCGCTGGCCTGGGCGGTATTGCTCGCCGGTTTTGTGCAGTTGGCGTTTTTATTACCGGCATTACGCTCGATACGGCTATTGCCCAGGCCTCGCTGGGGCTGGCGTGATCCAGGTGTGCGTAAAATTATGCGCCTGATGGTGCCTGGCATCGTCGGCAGTTCAGTGGCACAAATCAATTTATTGTTTGACACCCTGATCGCATCTTTCTTGATCACTGGCAGCGTCAGCTGGCTATATTTTGCTGACCGGCTGGTGGAGTTTCCGCTAGGGATTTTTGGTATAGCGCTGGGTACCGTTATCCTGCCCTTACTGGCTAAAAATCACGCCGGTGGCGAGACAAAAGTATTTTCACAAACGCTGGATACCGGTTTGCGTTGGGTGCTTCTCATTGGCTTGCCGGCGACCGTTGGATTAGTCCTGCTGGCTGAGCCTGCGATTATCACGCTGTTTCAATATGACGGGTTTTCCAGCCGGGATGTTTCCATGACTGGCCTGGCGCTCGTTGCTTATGCTGCCGGATTGCCAGCTTTTATGCTAGTGAAAATTCTCGCGCCGGCTTTTTATGCCCGCCAGGATACCCGTACACCCGTGCGCATCGCGATCATTTCCATGCTGTCGAATATGCTGATGAATGTTCTGTTTGTCGTGCCCCTGCTGTTATTCAAGGTCGATGGTGCGCACGCCGGACTGGCGCTGGCGACGTCGTTTGCCAGTTATTTGAATGCAGGTTTGCTATACGCCCAGCTATGCCGCAGTGGTGTGTTCACTCCGTTACCAGGCTGGAAGCTGCTCATGTTGCGCCTGTTGATTGCAAACCTGCTGATGGCATTGGTGTTGATATGGGGCATACCTGTTTCTGCGGATTGGCTGGCTATGCAGGGGAGGCAGCGGGTTTTGCAGCTGTGCTTATGGGTAATGGCTGGTGCGGCGGCTTATCTTCTGGTGCTTAGAATTTCGGGTTTGCGACTGTCGATGTTGTGGTCACCCACCAGATCCTCAGGGGATACATGAAATATGTTCAATGTCCGTTATAATCGCTAATTTTCGTGGCGACTGATGAATACGTTGATTTCCTGGCCGCGTGTTTTACCGACGCGCTGTAAATACATCCCGGTATGCTCACCGGCAGCATCCCTGCAGCCGGTGGCAACACGCAGCCAGGAAATCAACGTTCTGGTTGATCAGTTAGTCTTTACATGCAGCTGATAAGGGGGCTTCACAATCTGCGCGCTGGCCATCGGGGCTGTGTCGCGACCATCGGCAATTTTGACGGTGTCCATCGCGGCCATCGCGCTGTGTTGGAGCAACTGGAAGCGCATGCGGAGCGTTTACAGTTACCCGCCACAGTGATCACTTTTGAGCCGACACCGCAGGAATTTTTTGCGCCTGAGCGTGCCCCGGCGCGTTTATGCCGGTTACGTGAAAAACTGGTAGCCTTCAAGCGGCTTGGCGTTAAACAGGTTTTGTGCCTGAAGTTTGGTAAGCAGCTGGCCGAGCAGGAGCCGGAGCTGTTTATTCAGCAGGTATTAGTCGAGGCATTGGGGATCAGGTATCTGGTGGTCGGTGATGATTTCCAGTTCGGGAAACTGCGGCGCGGTGATTTTTCCATGCTGGAGGCGGCGGGAAACCGGCAAGGCTTTCCGGTAGAAGCCACCTTGACCTTTATTGATGAGGGCGAGCGGGTGAGCAGTACGCGGATTCGCGAAGCGTTGGAGCAGGGTGAACTTGATACGGCGGAGCGGTTACTCGGGCGTCCTTATTCGATACATGGCCGGGTGGCGCTGGGTGATCAACGGGGCAGAACAATCGGATTTCCAACCGCAAATATTCGATTGCACAGACAAAAAACGCCATTGTCGGGTGTGTTCGCAGTGTCAGTTGCTGGCATCGAAGATCACAGTTTGCCAGCGGTGGCGAACCTGGGTACCCGGCCGACGGTGGGTGGTACCGAAGCTGTTTTAGAAGTGCATCTGTTTGATTTTAACCGCGACATTTATGGTGCGCATGTTGAAGTCAGCTTCGTTAGCAAGCTGCGCGAAGAAAAGAAATTTGAATCTATTGAAGTACTAAAAAAACAGATTCAACTGGATGCAATGGCAGCGCGTGACTGGTTCAGCAGTCAGTTGCGGAGCCGTAGAGTTTAGAGTTTTTATATAGGGCCACGGAATGCACGGGAAATTTTTTACTGATAGTAAATTTTCGTGTTTTGGGTGGCGAATAATTATTTACGGGTGAACATTGCGTGACCGATTACAAAGACACATTGAATCTTCCCAAAACGGCTTTCCCAATGAAAGCCAACCTCGCCAATCGCGAGCCGGAAATATTAAAACACTGGGACGAGATTGACCTATATAAGAAACTGCGTGAACAGGGAAAAGGCAAACCCCGTTTTATCCTGCACGATGGTCCACCCTATGCAAACGGTGATATCCATATTGGTCACGCCGTCAATAAAATACTTAAAGATATTATTGTCAAAAGTAAAACCCTGAGCGGTTTTGATGCGCCCTATGTGCCGGGCTGGGATTGTCACGGTTTGCCCATCGAACTGAATGTCGAAAAGAAAGTTGGCAAGGTCGGCAAGAAGGTTGATGCCCCCACGTTTCGCAGCAAATGCCGTGAGTATGCGCAAAAACAGGTTGATGGTCAGCGCAAAGATTTTATCCGCCTCGGCGTAATCGCTGAATGGGACAAGCCCTATTTAACAATGCAGTACCAGTTCGAGGCCAATATTATCCGGGCGCTGGGAAAAATTGTGGCCAATGGTCATTTAACCAAAGGTTTTAAACCGGTTCACTGGTGTACCGATTGCGGCTCAGCATTGGCCGAAGCCGAAGTTGAATACGAAGACCGGACTTCGCCTGCCATTGATGTCCGGTTTGAAGTAAAAGATGAAGAAGCTGTACTGGCAAGTTGCCACCACACCGATGACAAAGGTGATGGGCCGTTGTCGGTCATCATCTGGACAACCACCCCCTGGACGCTGCCGGCAAACCGGGCAGTATCTGTCAACCCGGAACTCGAATATGCCGTCGTGCAGGCTAACCTCGGGCAGGGACCGGAGCGAGTGATCGTAGCAGAAGCTTTACTCAAAGATGTCATGCTGCGGTATGACTGTGACACCTATCGTGTTATCGCTTATTGCCAGGGCGCCAAGCTGGAAAACATGCTGCTCGATCATCCGTTCTATAGCCGTGAAGTGCCGATTATTCTCGGTGACCATGTGACGACAGAAGCTGGTACGGGCGCCGTGCATACCGCACCCGGTCACGGTCAGGATGATTATATTGTTGGCCGGCGCTATGGATTAAAAGTCGATAACCCGGTTGGGCCTAACGGTGTCTTTGTCGAGGGCACGCCGATGTTCGCAGGCCAACATGTGTTTGCAGCGAACGAGCACGTAATTACAGCCTTGAAAGCTAAGGGCGCGCTAGTCCACGAACATGCGCTGCAGCATAGCTACCCGCACTGCTGGCGGCATAAAACCCCGATTATTTTCCGTGCAACGCCGCAGTGGTTTATCAGTATGGATAAACAAGGGCTGCGTGAGCAGGCATTAAAAGCCATTCCAGAAGTGCAGTGGCTTCCGGATTGGGGGCAGGCGCGTATCGAAGGCATGGTAGACGGACGCCCGGACTGGTGTATTTCACGTCAGCGCACCTGGGGTGTGCCGATTACTCTGTTTGTGGATAAACAAAGCGGTGACTTGCACCCCGATACAGCACAATTAATTGAAGCAGTTGCCTTGCGCGTTGAGCAGCAGGGTATCGATGCCTGGTTTGAACTGGAGGCAGAATCCCTGCTTGGCGATGCGGCCGGTCAGTATGTAAAAGCCAGCGATACGCTTGATGTGTGGCTGGATTCAGGTGTGACTCACGCCTGTGTGCTGGAGCAGCGCGAGTCGCTTGGTTTTCCGGCTGATTTATACCTGGAAGGTTCTGATCAACACCGTGGCTGGTTCCAGTCATCCTTGTTGACCTCAATTGCCATGCGCGGTGTGCCGCCTTACCGGCAGGTTCTGACGCATGGCTTTACGGTTGATGCGCAAGGCCAGAAGATGTCAAAATCAAAAGGTAATGTCGTGGCGCCGCAAAAAGTGGTTAACAGTCTGGGTGCGGATATTCTGCGTTTATGGGTGGCCGCCACGGATTACCGGGGCGAAATAACGGTGTCCGATGAAATTCTTAAACGCACCGCTGATGCCTACCGGCGGATACGTAATACGTCGCGTTATCTATTATCTAACCTGTCTGGATTTGACCCGGCAGTGGATGTCGTCGAAATTGATAAAATGCTCGTGCTGGATCGCTGGATAGTCGAACGCGCGCGCCTGCTACAGGCAGACCTTGTTCAATGCTACAACAACTACGAGTTTCATATTATCTATCAACGGATACATAATTTTTGCGCTGTTGATCTGGGCAGTTTTTATATAGACGTCATAAAAGACAGGCAGTACACAACCCAGGAAAACAGTGTTGCAAGACGCTCGGCGCAATCGGCCTTGTATTTTATCGCTGAAGCACTGGTGCGCTGGCTGGCGCCAATCCTGAGTTTTACCGCGGAAGAAATCTGGCGTAATTTACCGGGCAAGCGGGGTGAATCTGTACTGCTGGAAAGCTGGTATGAGCTGCCTGATGTCTATGCGGGTGATACTACGATGGGTAGAAATTTTGGGATCGATTACTGGGATGAAGTGCTTTCCACCCGGGAACTGGTTAGCAAGGAATTGGAAAAACTCCGTGTGGCAGGCGAAATCGGTTCATCGTTAAATGCCGAGGTGGATTTATATTGTGAAACTGAGTTGTTCAACAAGCTGCACCAACTCGACGATGAATTACGCTTTGTATTGATCGTTTCCTATGCCCGTGTGCATACTCTTTCAGAGATGCCAGAGGTGGCCGTCGTGGCTGAAGTCAATGGGCAAAAATTAGCGATTACTGTACAACAGTCAGCGCATACTAAATGTGTTCGTTGCTGGCATCACCGGGAAGATGTCGGATCTTATCAAGAACACCCGGAGCTTTGTGGCCGTTGTGTAGAAAATGTTTCAGGCAGTGGTGAAACGCGGCAGTTTGCCTAAGGTGACGCGGTTATCACAGGCTATAAAATTTGTTTACACTCCCTACAAGGGAGAAGTTTCGGATTATGAAAGGAATTAAATACTATTCACATGACTAAATGGCTATCACTTTCCACCCTGGTGATCGTTTTCGACCAGATCTCAAAATACATTGCCAACCACAATCTGGTGTTTGCTGAGCCAGTTGCAGTCATGCCTTCTTTTAATCTCACGTTATTATATAACCGTGGCGCTGCCTTTAGTTTTCTAAGTGACGCAGCAGGCTGGCAACGCTGGTTTTTTATAGCCATCGCCCTGGCTGCAGTCGTTTTTATTTTATTATGGTTACGTAAATTGCAACCCGGACAAACAGTATTGGCCTTGGCATTAGCCCTGGTGCTGGGTGGTGCAATCGGTAACCTGATTGACCGTGTATGGTACGGCCACGTCATCGATTTTATCCAGATCTACTACAAGGATTTTTACTGGCCGACGTTCAATATCGCAGACTCGGCAATTTCAGTGGGTGCAGTATTGTTACTCTGGAACGGACTATTCCAGAAAACAGACGAGGCATGACGTTGTGCGGGTTGCACCTGGAAGCCGGGTAAGGTTGCACCTGTCTATTACATTAGCTGATGGCACCGTAGCGGAGAGCACATTTAACGATCAACCGCTCACTATTATTATAGGTGACGGCACACTGGACGAAGGTCTGGAACTGGCGCTAACCGGTCTGATAGCCGGTGAACAGCAAACCCTCACCTTGATGCCTGGCCAGGCATTTGGAATGCCAGACCCGGCGGCCGTGCGCCAAGTACCTTTGTCAGACTTTCCCAGTGGCCTGGCCATAGAAGCAGGTGTCATTGTCGGCTTTACCTCGCCCGAGGGAGAAGAAATAGCCGGTACGGTAGTTTCTGTCGGTGATCAACAGGCTGAAGTGGATTTTAATCATCCATTAGCGGGTAAGCAGATTATTTTTACAGCTAAAATATTATCAATAGAATCCCCTGGGGAATTGAGTTAGCGATGGGCGTATAATCACGGCCTGCTTAATATCCGCCACTGCTCCTGGATTTCGAGTATTAAAGCGATCAGTTTGCAAATGAATAAGTATGCGCAGGTTTCAGACAATTCCCGAACGAGAAATTCGGACGCTGAGGTAATAACAAAATCATTCCCCGTAGGGTGTGTGAAACCCACCATTTTCTGCGGCATCCGGTGGGTTTCACACACCCTCTCCAGGGAGCGAGGATAAACTAAGTGGTGACAGGTAATTACTACCCCTTATACTAAGCCCGACCAGCAATCGGTCAACATGTAAACCGGAGAAATAAACTCTAAAATATGCAAGTCCTACTCGCCAACCCCCGCGGCTTTTGCGCCGGCGTCGACCGCGCCATCGAAATCGTCGAGCGCGCGCTGGAATTATTTGGCAAACCCATTTATGTAAAACACGAAGTCGTCCACAACCGCTATGTTGTTGACGACCTGCGTTCCCGTGGCGCAATATTTGTAGAAGCACTAGATGATGTGCCGGAGGGATCGACACTGATTTTCAGCGCCCACGGTGTATCCCAGGCAGTCAGAAAGGAAGCAGAAGACAGGCATCTAAAAATCTTCGATGCAACCTGCCCGCTGGTTACTAAAGTACACATGGAAGTTGCACGCTACAGCCGCGCAGGCAAGGAATGTATCCTAATCGGTCACGCCGGCCACCCGGAAGTTGAAGGCACCTTGGGGCAATACGATTGCTTACATGGGGGTGGCATCTATTTAGTCGAATCGCCGGAAGACGTGAAACGGCTCAAAGTGAAAAACCCTGAAAATTTATGTTACGTCTCACAAACAACGCTATCGATGGACGATACCTTTCAAATCATAGAAGCATTGCGCGCCAGGTTTCCTGATATAGGCGGTCCTAGAAAAAGTGATATTTGTTATGCCACACAAAATCGCCAGGATGCGGTAAAAAAACTGGCGAAGCGCGTTGATGTCATGCTGGTTGTTGGCTCTGCGAACAGTTCAAATTCTAATCGCCTGCGCGAGCTGGCAGAACAACAGGGAGTTCCGGCCTACTTGATCGATAGTGCTGAGGCAATTAATCCTGTTTGGCTAAAAGATTGCCAGTCTATCGGATTAACGGCCGGGGCATCAGCCCCGGAAGTTTTAGTGGATACTACCCTGGCTTATTTAAAGCAACAGGGTGTTAAAGTAGTGACTGAAGAGCAAGGCCGCGAAGAAGCTGTGACCTTTGC
>CAYPEL010000081.1:0-7508 GCA_964409635.1 uncultured Gammaproteobacteria bacterium
GGAATCGGTGTGGATATTACACCGGTTATGCAGCAGGTAATTGATACGGCCGTTAATAAAGCATTTGGGGGTAAGCGTAAAATTGCCTGGATGGAAATATTTGCCGGTGAAAAAGCAAATTCAATTTATGGTGAAAATACCTGGTTACCGGATGAAACCATGCAGGCTGTCAAAGAATTTGCAGTAGCTATTAAAGGACCGCTGACGACGCCGGTCGGTGGTGGCATCCGCTCTCTGAATGTTGCCCTGCGCCAGGATCTAGATCTCTACGTCTGTCAGCGCCCGGTACGGTATTACACGGGAACCCCCAGTCCTGTAAAACATCCTGAACGCGTTGATATGGTGATTTTCCGGGAAAATTCCGAGGATATTTACGCCGGAATAGAATGGGCGTCCGGCACGCCCGAAGTTAAAAAAGTGATCGATTTTTTACAAAATGAAATGGGCGCCACGAAAATCCGATTCCCCGATAGCTCTGGGATTGGGATTAAACCCGTGTCAGAGGAGGGCACTAAACGTCTGATAAGGCGAGCCCTGCAATATACAGTGGATCAGGATCGAGACTCTCTGACGCTGGTACACAAAGGGAATATTATGAAATTCACGGAAGGAGCGTTTAAAAACTGGGGTTTCGAGCTGGCGAGGGAAGAATTTGATGCAAAGGAACTTGATGGTGGTCCTTGGTATAGCTTTAAGAATCCGCAAACCGGGCGTGAAATTATTATAAAGGATGTTATTGCAGATGCCTTTCTTCAGGAAATATTACTCAGGCCCGCTGAGTATAGTGTGGTAGCGACCTTAAATCTGAACGGCGATTATATTTCAGACGCGCTGGCAGCACAGGTTGGTGGTATTGGCATATCGCCGGGCGCAAATTTGTCAGACCGCGTTGGTTTGTTTGAAGCAACCCACGGTACCGCACCAAAATTTGCAGGCAAAGATAAGGTCAATCCGAGTTCATTGATTCTTTCCGCCGAGATGATGCTGCGCCATATTGGCTGGAATGAAGCGGCTGAACTGGTGGTAAAGGGCGTGTCAGGCGCCATCGCTGCTAAAACAGTGACATTTGATCTGGCTGAATTGGTCGATGGTGCAACTCAGCTGAGCTGCTCAGAATTCGGCCGTGCAATCGTCAAGCATATGTAGCAAACAGCACAGGCCTGCACCCTACAACGTGTACAGTGCAGGCCTTTAAGCTGTCCTGTTAGTGTTGTGATTCGCCGGGTGTTATTTTCGCAGCCTGAAGACCCTTTGGCCCTTCGGCGACATCAAACATCACCTTTTGACCTTCCCGCAGGCATTTGTAACCTTCCATTTCAATGACGGAAAAGTGGGCGAACACATCTTCGCCACCCTCTTCCGGAGAGATAAAACCGTAACCCTTGGAGTTACTAAACCATTTAACGGTTCCAGTAGGCATCTGCAAACCCTCGCTTCTTTTTAGGCCAAAAGTACAGCCTGCTCTATTTTGACGTGCTGCGTATACACTAGCGCAGCCTCCTCTGCCATGTGGCAGACCGTATTGTCTGCAGGCAAAATACCGCTGTCAAGGGGTCTTTGTGATAAAATTGCTTGCAAACCCGTGACTTAGGCATATTGTTTGCTTGGTTTTAGGGTTACAGTAGTAGTACCAGTCGTTATAATCAGGATCGAAACAGAGTTTTTTGAGGTATAATCCGAACATGACCAAGGGAACCGAGCCGGGGGACGACCATGGGTTATCCGTGCTTGAGGCCAAGCCTAAGCTTAAGCGCCCGGCGATGTATAAAGTGGTGTTGTTGAATGATGATTACACACCCATGGAGTTTGTTGTTATCCTGCTGGAAAAGTTTTTTTCCATGAACCGGGAAAAGGCAACGCAGGTTATGTTACATGTACACGCCGAAGGTAAAGGTGTGTGTGGGGTGTTTACAAGGGAAATTGCGGAAACCAAGGTAGTCCAGGTAAATGACTACTCTCGACAGAACAAGCACCCGTTATTATGCGCCATGGAGGAAGCTTAAAACTATAATAATTATTATGAGGTGATCAGCATGTTAAGCAAAGAACTTGAATTTACCCTGAACCTGGCTTTCAAGGAAGCGCGGGAGAAGCGGCACGAGTTCATGACCGTCGAGCACCTGCTGTTGGCGTTGCTAGATAATCCAACAGCGGCAGAAGTACTTAGATCCTGTGGTGCCGACATGGAGCACCTCAAAAAAGAGTTGGCCAGTTTTCTTGAAGATACCACGCCACTCCTGTCTCCCAATGATACCCGCGAGACTCAACCCACCCTTGGTTTTCAGCGGGTACTGCAGCGTGCGGTTTTCCACGTTCAATCATCCGGTAAAAAAGAAGTCACCGGCGCCAATGTGCTGGTCGCTATTTTCAGTGAACAGGAATCCCAGGCGACCTATTTTCTAAATAAACAGGATGTCACCCGGCTCGATGTTGTCAATTACATTTCCCACGGCGTTTCCAAAGTATCGGGAGATCAGAACGAAACCAGTGACCCGGTAACCGGGGATGGCAATGAAGAGGCCGCTGAAGGAAATGGGCAGGCGAATAGTAAACCACTGGAAAATTTTGCCAGCAATCTGAATGAAGAAGCCATGAAGGGTAAGATTGACCCTTTGATCGGGCGGCGTGACGAAGTCGATCGCACCATCCAGATTCTTTGCCGCCGGCGTAAAAACAATCCCCTCTATGTCGGTGAAGCCGGGGTGGGGAAAACCGCTATTGCAGAGGGGCTCGCCAAGCTGATCGTTGACGGTGATGTCCCAGAAGTACTACTCAGCAGCACAATATATTCCCTTGACTTGGGCGCGCTAGTTGCGGGCACAAAGTATAGAGGCGATTTTGAAAAACGCCTGAAAAGCGTGCTGAATGATTTGCGTAATGAGCCTGGCGCGATATTGTTCATTGACGAAATACATACCATCATCGGTGCAGGCGCGGCGTCTGGTGGTGTTATGGACGCATCAAATTTGATCAAGCCCATGCTGGCCTCTGGTGAATTAAAGTGTGTCGGCTCGACTACCTATCAGGAATACCGTGGCATCTTTGAAAAAGACCGTGCCTTAGCGCGCCGTTTCCAGAAAATAGATGTGGTCGAACCCACCGTCGATGAAACCTTTAATATCCTTAAAGGCCTGAAATCACGTTTTGAAGAGCACCATGAGGTCAAATATTCCAACAAGGCGTTACGCGCTGCCGTTGAACTATCATCCCGTTACATAAACGACCGCTTCCTGCCTGATAAGGCAATCGATGTGATTGACGAGGCGGGGGCAAATCAACGTATTCAGCCGCCTTCCAAGCGGAAGAAAACCATTGCGGTTAGTGATATCGAGTCGATTGTTTCGCAGATGGCGCGCATACCACCGAAGACAGTGTCTGCGTCAGATGTTGATTCGCTGCGCACGCTTGAGCGTGATCTTAAAATGGTTGTCTACGGTCAGGATGAAGCGATTGAAACGCTCGCAAGTGCAATCAAAATGTCACGCTCTGGTTTGGGCAGCGAGCAAAAACCAATCGGCAGTTTTCTGTTTTCTGGCCCAACCGGCGTGGGTAAGACCGAAGTTACCCGGCAGTTGGCGATGATCATGGGCATAGAGTTGATTCGTTTTGATATGTCTGAATATATGGAACGCCACACGGTGTCGCGCTTGATCGGTGCGCCGCCGGGCTATGTTGGTTTTGATCAGGGTGGACTCATGACGGAAGCTGTGACCAAAAATCCGCATTCTGTCTTGCTGCTCGATGAAATCGAGAAAGCACACCCGGATGTTTTCAACCTGTTATTACAGGTAATGGATCACGGTACATTGACGGACAATAACGGTCGCAAAGCCGATTTCCGCAATGTGGTTATCGTGATGACGACGAATGCCGGTGCAGAACAAATGAGCCGGGCATCCATCGGTTTCACACCGCAGGATCACAGCAGTGACGGTATGGAAGCGATTAAAAAGCTATTTAGCCCGGAGTTCCGTAATCGGCTGGATGGCATTATCCCGTTCAAGTCACTGGATCCAGCGGTCATGACCCAGGTTGTCGACAAATTTATTTATGAGCTTGAAGCTCAGCTGCAGGAAAAACAGGTTACTGTTGAGGTCGAGGACTCGGCCAAAGAATGGCTTGCAGAACATGGTTTCGATCCCAAAATGGGCGCACGGCCCATGGCGCGGGTTATTCAAAACCACATCAAGAAACCACTCGCGGAAGAATTACTGTTCGGCCGGCTTTCTGATGGCGGCCACATCGTTATACGCGCCGAAAATGGTGAGCTGGTTCACGAAATCAAGGAAGAAGAGGAAATTCTCTAGGCGGGCCGGGCCAGTATTGCCGGCCATAACCTAGCGGGCACGGTAGGTAATACGTCCCTTGCTCAGGTCGTAAGGTGTGAGCTGAACGGTGACTTTGTCACCTGTCAGTATACGGATATAGTGTTTACGCATTTTGCCGGAAATGTGGGCGGTCACGACATGACCGTTTTCCAGTTCAACGCGAAACATTGTGTTAGGCAGGGTATCAACCACCGTGCCCTCCATTTCAATATGTTCTTCTTTAGCCATACTTCTCCAAAATGTATTAGCAATTAATCAAGCCGGACATTATAACCTATCCTTGGCAAAATGGCCTAATTACCCCATTGTAGGTAGAAGCACGGTAGAGAATCAGGTGCGCCTGGAGCTGTGACTAACCCGGGTTCAGAGGCTGCCAGTGGCCGTCCTTGAACATTTCACAAGGGCGATAGTCAGCTTTATAGTTCATGCTTTGGCAGGTTTTTATCCAGTAACCCAGATACAGCCAACGTAGACCCAGCCGTTTGGCCAAGTCTATCTGATAAAGAATGGCATAGGTGCCAAGGCTGCGCTGGCGTTCGTCAGGGTCAAAAAAAGTATACACAGCCGACAGTGCCGTATCCAGATAATCTGTTACCGCGACCGCAAGCAGCTTGCCGTTATCCCGGAATTCGATAAAGCGTGTTTTACACCAATAACTGCAAAGAAATTTCACATATTGGCTTTCGTCTGATTCGGCCATGCCGCCATCGGGGTGGCGGGATTGCAGGTAATCCTTGTAGAGTGCGAAGTGATCTGCTTTGAATTCTGCCGGTAGAATTTTACTGTCAAGATTCTGATTACGTTTCCAGGTACGCTGCTGGCTGCGGCCAGGTGAAAAATGACTAACTGGAACCCGTAACGGTATGCAGGCTGAACAATCCGTGCAGCCAGGCAGGTAAAGGTCATTTCCGCTGCGGCGGAAACCGGCAACTGCAAGTTGGTTATAAATTGACTGGTTCAACATTGCGAAAGGGTCAGCAAAAATGGAAACAGCTTGTTCAGATTCTAAATACGAACAACTACGTGGCGAAGTAACATAGAAGCGTAACTTATTTGAAGAGCCAAGGGATTCCCGCCTGCTCATGCCGGATCCCGCCAGGAAGGTAGTTGAGGAATATGCAGCACATCGGGTTGCCCGGCAACGCCTGCCTCACAGTAGTTATCGAGTATGCCGATGAATTGCTGACGGGAGATATTACGCGCGCCCAGGCTACCCAAGTGAGCTGTTTCCACCTGGCAGTCAACTAGTTGGAATGATTTTTCTATTAATACTTTAACCAGGTGGACGAAAGCAACTTTGGAAGCATTGCTGACATGGCTGAACATGGATTCACCAAAAAACACTTTACCTAACGCGACACCGTAAAGCCCGCCAACCAGCTGATCATCTTGCCAGGCTTCTACTGAATGAGCATAGCCAAGTTGATTCAGCTGATTGTAGGCTGAAATCATGTCGCCTGTAATCCAGGTACCCTTTGCATCCCGTCTCGGTGCTGCGCACTGCCTGATTACCGCGTCCAGGTTTGTATCCAGAGTGATTTTAAAGCGCTGTTGGCGCAGGATTTTAGCCAGGCTGCGGGAAACCTTGAGTTCTTCAGGAAAAAGCACCATGCGTGGATCTGGACTCCACCAGAGTATCGGTTGACCATCACTGAACCAGGGGAAAATACCCATCCGGTAGGCTCTCAGTAAACGCGCAGGACTTAGATCACCGCCTGCGGCCAATAAACCATCCGGCTCCTGCAGGGCGTGGTTTACGTCGGGGAAGCTGTAATCAGGATCGAGAGGATCGATCCAGTGTAGTTCGCGCATAATATACTGCTTGCTGCCTTCCTGTTGAGGGTGTCGGGTGGGCAACCACCCACCGTAGTAATTTACAACACTTCTTCTTTGTAGGGGGAATGCCCCCGTAGTTCTTCAATATAGTCTTTCATTACAGACTGCTCGTTTACTAAAAAGTGCTCAATGGCATTGCTGAATCTGCTATCTGCGATCCAGTGCGCTGACCAGGTTTCTACCGGTAAAAACCCACGGCTGATTTTATGCTCGCCCTGGGCGCCTGGCTCAAAGCACTTGAGCTGGTGTGCAATACAGTATTGAATACCCTGATAATAACAGGTCTCAAAATGTAAGCTGTGATAGTCCTCATAACAACCCCAATGGCGACCGTAGAGGGTATGGCTGCTGCGAAAACAGATGGCGCCTGCTACCGGCCGTGAAGCTTTTGAGGCAAGCATAAACACCAACTGTTCACCCATTGTCTGGGCGATTTCTTTGAAAAATTCCAGCGTCAGCGTGGGGTGTCCCCATTTCTTCTCAAAAGTGGTTTGGTAAAAATCATGCATAGTCTTCAAAAGATCTGCATCGGCCTTATTGCCGTGAATGATCTGGTGCTGGATATCTGCTTCAACTACATGGCGCCGTTCGCGTTTAATCTTTTTACGTTTACGGCTAGTCAGGTTTAAGAGAAAGGCATCGAAATCCTGGTAGTCATGATTGTGCCAGTGAAATTGGCAGCCCAACCGCAGCGGTAGTTTTTTTGCCTCTATCCAGGCCGTCTGCAGCTTATCGGTAAACAACCAGTGCAGTGATGAAAAGCCTTCAGATTTCGAGAACTGTTGGGCAAAATCGATTAGCTGATTGGCAGTATTGCCCTGATCGCGGTGCGGGGCAATAAGAATTCTTGGGCCGGTAACTGGCGTATAGGGAACAGCGACTACGGCTTTGGGATAGTAGGCCAGCCCTTGCCGTTGGTAGGCGTCCGCCCATGCCCAGTCAAAGACAAATTCACCGTAGGAATTGGTTTTAATATAAAGCGGGATTGCGCCTAAGAGCTTTTTCCCGTCACTGCGGACGGCTAAAAAGCGGGGTAACCAGCCGTGTTTATCTCCGATGCAGCCGTGAGTTTCGAGGGCGCTTAAAAACTCGTAGCGAAGAAACGGGTAGTCAGTTCCTGCTATAGAATTCCACTCATCCCGGGTGAATTCAGTCATACTGCGCGTCACCTGGAAATGCTTCGTCACTGTGATCCTCTTATATTCTATCCCTAACAAGCTGTAGGGCCGAATTCATTCGGCCAATCCCGCCCCGGCTGGTCGAATGAATTCGACCCTACGGTTTTATATCGGATGGATGACGGCGCGGCAGATTGAATTGCTTGTAAACATTTAGTCTGGCGCC
>CAYPEL010000081.1:7608-12343 GCA_964409635.1 uncultured Gammaproteobacteria bacterium
CGGATGGATGACGGCGCGGCAGATTGAATTGCTTGTAAACATTTAGTCTGGCGCCGCAAGGCTGTTGCACCCGGCTTTATTGCTCGGCAAGATTATCCAGATAACGTTCAGCATCCAACGCTGCCATACAACCGGAGCCTGCGGAAGTTACCGCCTGCCGGTAGATATGGTCAGCGACGTCGCCGGCTGCAAATACAGACGGAATCGTTGTGGTGGTGGCGTCACCGGTGCAGCCGCTGTTGACAGTAAGGTAGCCGTGCTGCATGTCCAGCTGCCCCTCAAAAAGGGAGGTATTGGGTTTATGGCCGATTGCAATAAAAACGCCATCCAGCGAAACGTCGTTGGTGGTTTCATCTTTGACGTTTTTTATGCGCATACCCGTTACCCCTGTGTCGTCACCCAGCACTTCATCAAGCACATGATCCCAGGCAATCGTCACCTTGCCTTCTTTTTCACGGGAAAACAGCCGATCCTGCAGAATCTTTTCGGCGCGTAATTTATCGCGGCGGTGTACCACTGTAACGTGTGATGCGATATTGGAGAGATATAATGCTTCCTCGACTGCGGTGTTTCCGCCTCCAATGACGGCCACTGGCTTTTCACGGAAGAAAAAACCATCGCAGGTAGCGCAGGCCGAAACACCTTTGCCTTTGAAAGCCTCTTCAGAAGGCAGCCCCAGATACATGGCTGATGCACCGGTAGCGATAACCAAAGCATCGCAGGTGTAAACACCCGAGTCACCTTCCAGCACCATGGGTTTTTCCTGCAACTTTGCCGTATGAATATGATCAAAAATCAGTTCCGTATTGAAACGTTCCGTGTGCTTACGCATATCCTCCATTAAGGCGGGTCCTTGGAGTTCGGCAATGCCGCCCGGCCAGTTTTCAACTTCGGTTGTAGTCATTAATTGACCGCCTTGCTCCAATCCGGTGATCAGCACAGGATCTAGATTAGCCCGGGCTGCGTAAACGGCAGCCGTATAGCCGGCAGGGCCTGAACCCAGGATCAAGAGGCGGCAGTGACGGGTTTCGCTCATGTATACTAACTCCACTAAAATCGTTTGCGGTATGCAACCGGTTTCGACACTAAAAACCACTCCTAGTGCCGGCCGGAAATATTGTGTTTAGGGTTGGCGATGAAATTAATTCAGATTTTTATGCCAGGCCTTATGGTACGTAATGTAGTTTAAAGGGTAAAGGAATCGAAAATGCGAATCGGAGTGCCTCGTGAGATAAAACCACTGGAAGGACGGGTAGGGCTTATTCCGGCAGCCTGTGCGGAAATTGCGGCAGCGGGTCATGAGGTTTTTCTCGAAACCGGAGCCGGGGTGGCGTCGGGCTATCAGGATGAAGACTACCGGCAGATTGGTGTGAACATTTGTCCATCGGCAGAATCGCTATACAGCGCTGCGCAGCTTGTGGTCAAGGTCAAGGAGCCTATTGAAGCGGAATATGGATTACTGAACGAGCAGCATATCCTGTTCAGCTATTTACACCTGGCAGCGAATAAGCCGCTCACGGAATTTCTGCGTGCAAATGGTTTGACCGCGGTGGCTTTCGAAACGGTGCAGGAGGCCGATGGCTCATTGCCGTTGCTCGCGCCCATGAGTGACATTGCGGGGCGGCTTTCTGTTCAGTTGGGCACCCAATTATTGCACCGGCCTCAAGGGGGTAAAGGGGTGTTACTGGGCGGGTTGCCGGGCGCCGAACGTGGCCATGTTGTGATCATAGGTGCAGGTGTTGCGGGTGGCAATGCGGCGCTACTGGCGGCGGCCAGTGGGGCGCGCGTGACTGTGTTCGATCGCAAGCGGGATCGGCTGGAAGCCATGCGCCAGTTAGGCCCAAATGTGACGGCTTTATATGGCTATGCCGATTCGATCAATGACGTGTTGCCAGATGCGGACTTAGTGATTGGCGCGGTGCTGATCCCTGGCGCGAAGGCGCCGCATGTGATCAGTGCAGAGCAGGTCAGGCAAATGCAGCCGGGCAGTGTCATTGTGGATATTTCTGTCGATCAGGGTGGCTGTGTAGAAACCACCCGGCCAACGGATTACACTCAGCCAACCTACCGTGTTGATGATATAGTGCATATGGCGGTCACCAATATGCCCGGTGCAGTTCCCCGCAGCGCTTCTCAGGCGTTATCCATGGCGGTGCTGCCTTATCTGCTGGATTTGGCCCGCCAAGGGACAGAACTTTTGCAGGACTATCCTGCACTTAGCCGTGGCATTAATATCAGAGCGGGTGAATGTGTCCATCCCGCCTTGCAAGATGGCTGTAATATCTCCTAAAATGCAATTAGTTAATATATTTAGTTAATAAACTGGATTAAGTTTCTCTTGGCACAGGCCCGGCGTAAGAAAAAACCTCAACCCAATCCAAACCGGGTGCATGTCGCCCGAGGTTTGCGCGAGGGTGCGCTGTGGATATTGGTCGCCATTGCGCTCTATATGCTGCTGTCTTTGTTTACCTACACGCCTAGCGATCCAGGCTGGTCACACTGGGGGCCGGTAAATTCTATTGAAAATAAAGGTGGCGTGGTCGGTGCCTGGTCTGCCGACGTATTTCTCTATCTTTTTGGCTACCTTGCTTATTTATTCCCGGTCATGATCGCGTACAGCGGCTGGCTTGTGGTGCGTGGTGCAACCAACAGCGGTGGCATTGATTTTCATGTACTGAATATCCGTTGGCTTGGTTTTCTGGTCACCATAGCCGCAGGGTGCGGACTGGCAACCTTACATTTTCATACCGGGCCTTCCCATCTGCCGCTGGATGCGGGCGGTATCATTGGTGATCTGGTGGGTAACGGCCTCGCTGGCTTGTTCAGCTTTACGGGTGCAACGCTGTTTTTACTGGCGCTGTTCCTCGCGGGGGTTACCTTGTTTACCGGCCTTTCCTGGTTCGACCTGATGGATGTAACCGGAAAATATACCTTACTCTCGATGGACTGGGTTCAGCAAAGTATGTCCGGTATGACCACAGCCCTGGCGGGCTATCGTGCAAGGCGGGTGCGCCAGGAAAGAGCTGGTGAAAAAGTAGAAAAAATGCGGCCGGTGAAACGCAAGCCGCCGCGCATCGAACCGGTTATCAAAAAAGTGGCCACCAGCGAGCGCGTCGAACGGGAACGGCAGGTGACATTGTTTGATGCGCCGCCCGATACGGAACTCCCTCCGCTGTCCTTATTAAATCCACCGATCGAACAGGCTGAAGGCTATTCGGATGAGGCGCTGGAAGCCATGTCGCGTCTGGTGGAAATAAAACTGCTCGATTTCGGTGTGGAAGTGGAAGTAGTGGCGGTCCAGCCAGGCCCGATTATTACCCGCTTTGAATTACAGCCGGGGGTCGGTGTCAAGGTGAGTCAGATCAGTAACCTCGACAAGGATCTGGCGCGTTCCATGTCGGCTATCAGCGTGCGCATCGTGGATGTTATTCCTGGCAAGGATGTGATTGGCCTGGAAATTCCCAACGAATCCCGCGAACTGGTGTCTTTGAGTGAAATCATGAACTCGGCAGACTTTGACCAGTCAGCATCGCCCTTAACACTGGCCCTGGGCAAGGATATTGGCGGCCAGGCGGTGGTCGTGGATTTGGCGCGCATGCCGCATTTACTGGTTGCAGGTACCACGGGTTCGGGCAAGTCAGTGGCCGTAAACGCTATGATCCTCAGCCTGTTATACAAAACCTTGCCGAAAGACGTCCGCCTGATCATGATAGATCCGAAAATGCTGGAGCTATCTGTCTATGAGGGCATCCCTCACCTGTTAACTCCCGTCGTCACGGACATGAAAGAAGCCGCCAGTGCGCTGCGCTGGTGTGTCGGTGAAATGGAACGCCGTTATAAATTAATGGCAGCGCTTGGCGTGCGCAGTATTACGAATTACAACCGCAAGGTTAAGGAAGCCATCGGCAAAGGTGAGCCTATTCCTGACCCCCTGTATAAACCCGAAGAAGCACTGGATCCCGAAGCACCCGCACCGGATTTGACGGAATTGCCTTTTATCGTCGTCATTATCGACGAATTGGCTGACCTGATGATGGTCGTGGACCGCAAGAAAGTGGAAGAGCTGATCGCCCGGCTGGCTCAAAAAGCACGCGCCGCCGGGGTGCATCTGATACTGGCGACCCAGCGTCCTTCAGTCGATGTCATCACGGGTTTAATTAAAGCGAATATTCCGACGCGTATTGCCTTTCAGGTTTCTTCCAAAATTGATTCGCGCACCATACTCGACCAGAGCGGAGCTGAACAATTACTAGGCCATGGTGACATGCTGTATTTACCGCCAGGCACCAGCGTACCGACACGGGTTCACGGTGCTTTTGTCGATGATGCTGAAGTGCACCGGGTGGTCGATCATCTCAAAGGCAATTCTGAGCCCGATTACATCGAAGAAATTCTGCAAACCACAGCCGACTTCTTACCCGGCGGTGGGACGGGTGATAGCAGCGATGCGGAAAGTGATCCGCTGTATGACGATGCTGTGCGGATCGTTACCGAAACCCGGCGGGCATCGATTTCTGGCGTGCAGCGCAAATTAAAAATCGGTTATAACCGCGCCGCCCGGATGATTGAACAAATGGAGGCCTCCGGTGTCGTAAGTGAACAACAATCCAGCGGCAGCCGGGAAGTGCTGGTTCCGCCACCGCCCGAAGTTTAGTGCTAATGTGTACGTTGATTGTCCGGCAGATCATTTACAGACACGCTGTGAATACATCCCTGTACGCTCGGCGGCAGCATC
>CAYPEL010000082.1:0-12332 GCA_964409635.1 uncultured Gammaproteobacteria bacterium
ATTAAAAGCCCGCTCAGCGATCTGCCGGGTGTAGGTGTTCGGTGACGGCAGGATGGCAGGATGAGCGGCCAAGCCGGCCAATGTGATCCGCTTTTTGTCGGCCAGGGGATGATTTTTACCGATAACCACCGTCAACGGATCGGGCCAGACCGGGCGTGTTTCAAGCTGTGCCGAAGGCTCCAATGGCAGCGTTACAATGCCGAGTTCCTGATCACCCCGTTCAACCGCCTGGCAGGCGGTTTCGGAATCCATAAACGCGATATCCAGCCGGACATCGGGGTGTGCTTTTGTATATCGCTGCAGTGCACCTGGAAGACGGTGCAGTCCAATATGATGGCTGGTGGCAAAACGCAGTGAGCCGCGGATTTTTCCGCTCAGGTTTGCCAGGGTGCGGATACTATCCTCGAGTTCAAGCAAAATCCTTTGTGCGCGTGGCAGCAATGTTTGACCGGCTTCCGTCAGGCTAATAGTGCGCCCGATTCGGTCAAATAATTTTGTATCCAACTCGGATTCCAGTGCCGCCACACGTTTACTGACCGCAGGTTGTGTTAAAAATAACTGCTCTGCGGCTTTGGAAAACGAAGCCGATTCCGCAACTGCCATAAAAGCCTTAAGCGTAGCAATGTCCATTTAAGATTTTCCTGTAGAAACACTTATCTATTCCATATTATAATACTAAATATAAATAATATGAATTTGAGTAATTTATAAGAAAGCCGTATTCTGTTTGCAAATGGAGTACCTCTATGAGCGGAAAAACCCTTTACGACAAATTGTGGGACGCACACCTGGTGCGTGAAGATTCTGATGGAACCGGTCTTTTATATATTGATCGCCATCTGGTACATGAAGTGACCTCACCCCAGGCCTTCGAGGGCTTGCGGCTGGCTGGGCGTAAACCCTGGAGTACCCGCTCCATTCTGGCTGTGCCGGATCATAATGTACCCACCACCCAGCGCCGCAACGGGGTGCAGGATATTGCTGACCCTATCGCACGCATCCAGATAGAAACCCTGGATCAAAATTGCCGTGATTTCAGTTTGACCGAATTCACCATGAACGATAAACGCCAGGGCATTGTGCACGTCATCGGACCGGAGCAGGGCGCCACTTTGCCGGGCATGACCGTGGTCTGTGGTGATTCACATACCTCCACCCATGGCGCATTCGGTGCGCTGGCCTTTGGCATCGGAACCTCGGAAGTTGAACATGTGCTCGCTACGCAGTGCCTGATTCAGAAGAAATCGAAAAATATGCAGGTACGGGTTGAGGGTGAATTGGGGCAGGGCATGACAGCAAAAGATGTGGTGCTCGCCATCATCGGCGAGATCGGTACGGCGGGCGGTACGGGCTATGCTATCGAGTTTGCCGGCAGCGTGATTGAGGCATTATCCATAGAAGGGCGAATGACGGTGTGTAACATGGCCATAGAAGCTGGTGCGCGCGCGGGTATGGTAGGCGTCGATCAGAAAACCATTGAGTACGTAGAAGGCAGGCCCTATGCGCCCACAGGTGGGATTTGGGATCAGGCTGTCGCTACTTGGCATGATTTAAAGAGTGATACTGATGCCGTGTTTGACCGGGTGGTTACTTTGCAGGCGGAATGTATCAAGCCGCAGGTGACCTGGGGTACTTCGCCGGAAATGGTTGTTGCAGTGGATGCCAGGGTGCCTGATCCTGCCCGGGAAACAGATGCTACCCGGCAGGCGGGTATGCAAAGAGCCCTGGACTATATGGGCCTCAAACCTGGCACGGCAATAACAGAAATACCGCTCGACCGGATTTTTATAGGCTCTTGCACGAATTCGCGCATCGAGGATTTGCGCGCGGCTGCAAAGATTGCGGCAGGGCGTAAAGTTGCAGAAAATATTAAACAAGCGTTGGTTGTGCCAGGCTCTGGTCTGGTCAAAGCGCAAGCCGAAGCCGAAGGGCTGGATCGGGTGTTTATTGAGGCTGGTTTTGAATGGCGTGAACCAGGATGCTCTATGTGCCTTGCCATGAATGCCGACCGGCTTGAGTCGGGTGAGCGCTGTGCATCGACGTCTAACAGGAATTTTGAAGGCCGTCAGGGCGCGGGTGGCCGGACACACCTTGTGAGCCCGGCCATGGCAGCGGCGGCCGCAATTGCAGGCCACTTTGTGGATGTAAGGGAGTTGCACTGATCATGGAGAAATTAAAACTGCTTGACGGCCTGGTTGCCCCACTGGATCGGCCAAATGTTGATACCGATGCGATTATTCCCAAACAATATCTTAAGTCGGTAAAACGCAGTGGCTTTGGTCCCAACCTGTTTGATGACTGGCGCTATCTTGAACCGGGTGAGCCGGGACAGGATCATAGCAAGCGCCGTTTGAATCCAGATTTCATACTGAACCAGCCGCGTTACCAGGGGGCAAAAATTTTACTTGGCCGTGAAAATTTTGGCTGTGGGTCATCTCGTGAACACGCTGTCTGGGCGCTTGAAGATGCGGGTTTCAAGGTGGTGATAGCACCCAGTTTTGCGGATATTTTCTTTAATAACTGTTTCAAGAGCGGGGTACTGCCTATAACACAGGATAGCGCAGTGTTAGACAGCCTGTTTTCAGCGGTTGAAGCCACCCAAGGATACCGCCTCAAGGTCGATCTTGATCAGCAAATTATTACCCGCCCGGATGGCGAGGTACTGAAGTTTGCAGTAGACAGATTTCGAAAGCATTGCCTGCTCAATGGTTTGGATGATATTGGTTTAACGCTACAGCATGCCGATGAAATCGTTGCCTACGAAGCAAGGCGGAAGACCGATGCGCCGTGGTTGTTTTAACTGAGATTTAACACATGACCCAACGAATACTTATTTTACCCGGAGACGGGATTGGCCTTGAAATCGTTGCCGAGGCTGTCAAAGTGCTCAAGGTATTAATCAGCAACGGCCTTGATCTGGCGCTGGAAGAAGGTCTGATAGGCGGCGCCGCTTATGATGCAGAAGGTGATCCGCTGCCTGAATCAACACTGGCCCAGGCGCACAAGGCTGATGCCGTCCTGTTAGGCGCTGTCGGTGGCCCGCAATACGAAAGTCTTGACCGGCCCATGCGTCCTGAGCAGGGTTTGTTACGCATCCGTGCAGGTCTGGAATTGTTTTCCAACCTGCGCCCGGCCATTCTGTACCCCCAACTGGCGGCAGCCTCCTCCTTAAAAGCCGAGGTCGTGTCAGGACTGGATATCATGATTGTCCGTGAGTTGACGGGCGGTATATATTTCGGCCAGCCGCGGGGTATCCGTACTTTAGAAAATGGCGAAAAAGAAGGCTTTAATACCCTTGTTTACCGGCAATCCGAGATCGAACGTATTGGCAGATCAGCGTTTGAGATTGCCCGTAAACGGGGCAAAAAACTGTGCTCTGTCGATAAGGCGAATGTTTTGGAAGTATCCGAATTATGGCGCCAGACAATGAGTGAACTGGGTAAGGCATACCCGGATGTGGAATTGAGCCATATGTACGTCGACAACGCCGCGATGCAACTGGTGCGTGAGCCTAAACAATTCGATGTCATGGTAACTGGTAATCTGTTTGGTGATATTTTATCTGATGCGGCAGCGATGCTGACCGGTTCCATCGGTATGCTGCCTTCAGCGTCGCTGGATGCTAGTGGTAAGGGTATGTATGAGCCGATTCATGGTTCAGCACCTGACATTGCCGGTCAAGGCGTGGCTAATCCACTGGCGGCGATTCTGTCGGTCGCTATGATGTTGCGTTACAGCCTGGGCAATCCCGCGGCAGCAGAACGTATTGAGTCGGCTGTTGGCAAGGTGCTGGATCAGGGCCTGCGTACACCGGATATTGCTTCAGCGGGCCAGCCGACGGTGGGAACCGTTGAAATGGGCGGCGCGGTCACCGCTGAACTGTCCAGGTAATTAAGGAGGGTGTTGTAACTTCCTGTAGGGTGTGTGAAACCCACCATTACTCTGCGGCATCTGGCGGGTTTCACCCACCCTACAAGACTTTGCGGTACCCTTATTAAAGAATAAAATTTAGATTCAAACTGGAGTAATCATGAGTCGTACTTTTGATGTCGCAGTTGTTGGTGCAAGCGGTGCTGTTGGCGAAACCATGCTGGAAATACTTGCACAACACAATTTTCCTGTCGGCACGGTTTATCCCCTGGCCAGTGAGCGGTCGGCCGGGAAGCGGGTAAAATTCAAACATAAGCAGCTGATCATTGAAAACCTGGCGGATTTCGATTTTTCCAAAGTCCAGATTGGATTATTTTCAGCCGGTGCATCGGTATCGAAAGTCTATGCGCCTAAAGCGGCAGCAGCAGGTTGTGTGGTGATCGATAATACTTCGGAATTTCGTTACGATGATGAAATTCCGTTGGTAGTGCCGGAAGTCAACCCGGAAAAAATTGCTGACTACAAGGATCACGGTATCATCGCCAACCCAAATTGCTCCACTATTCAGATGCTGGTGGCGCTCAAACCGATATATGACGCAGTGGGTATAGAGCGTATCAATGTCTGCACCTATCAGGCGGTGTCGGGTACCGGTAAAGAGGCCATTGAGGAACTCGCCAGTCAAACAGCGCAATTATTGAGCGGTAAGCCGGCCGAGATTGTTGTTTATCCGAAACAAATTGCCTTTAATGTTTTGCCGCAAATCGATGTTTTCCAGGACAATGGCTATACCAGGGAAGAAATGAAAATGGTCTGGGAAACACGTAAAATTATGGGCGATGAATCCATACAGGTGAACCCGACGGCGGTGAGAGTGCCGGTTTTTTATGGCCACTCTGAGGCCCTGCATATCGAAACCCGTGACAAGATTACTGCGCAGCAGGCCCGGGACATCCTTACCCGGGCGAAAGGTGTCAAGGTCTGTGATGAACACAAGGATGGTGGGTACCCAACCGCTATCACCGAAGGAGCTAACCTTGATCCGGTCTACGTCGGCCGGATTCGCGAAGATATCTCGCACCCCAAAGGTTTAGATTTATGGGTGGTCGCCGATAATGTCCGCAAAGGAGCGGCCCTTAACAGCATTCAAATTGCTGAGCTACTGGTAAAAAACCACCTTTAAATATATAGTTACGCTATATTTGTACGGAAGTGGCTTGAAAGGGTTTCCGGGTATTGTCATACATTGATTGGATGATCGGCTGAGCCTGCTTATTTCAGCGGCTGAGCAACAAAGAGGAATCTTATATGTTTAGGAAAACGGCCTTAGCTTTGGCGCTTACTGGCTCGATGGCGGCTGGCAATGCAATAGCTCTGGGACTCGGGGATATTGATCTAAAATCTGCCTTGAACCAGCCTTTTAATGCCGAAGTAGAACTGCTTTCAGCGACCGAAGATGAATTAAATGAGCTGAAGGTATTACTAGGGTCGCGTCAGGCTTTTGCCAATGCGGGCATTGACCGCTCAGTGTTTCTGAGCCGCCTCAAATTCACCGTTACCCAGAATAGTTTCAATCAACCGGTTATTCGGATTACCAGCCGCGAAGCCGTCACTGAGCCCTTCCTGGATTTCCTGCTGGAAGTCGCCTGGAGTAAGGGTAAATTACTCAGGGAGTATACAGTCCTTGTTGACCCGCCAGTGACGATGGTCGCTGCGCCCGTTATATTGCAGGCACCGTCAATCCAGCCTGTCACCCCGAGTGCGCAGCCTGTTCAACAGCCCGTGACAGCGCCGGCACCGGTTAGCCGTGTACAACATACTGCATTAGCCCCACTTTCCAAGGACGCGGGTGACTACGGTCCTACGCAACGGAATGAAACTCTGTGGGCTATCGCTGAACGCGTCCGGCCCGATACAGACGTCAGCATGCAACAGACCATGTTAGGACTGCTGCGCGCTAACCCTGAGGCTTTTGTTAACAACAATATCAATAACCTTAAAACCGGGCATGTCCTGCGTGTGCCGGATCGTGACGAGCTGACTTCAGTCAGTAAAGCGGATGCAGCACGTCAGGCGCGGGATCAATACAATGCCTGGCGGCAGGCGCGCGCAGGTGGCGCAGCGGTCAAGCAGTCAGCCGAATTGGCTGAAAATGCTTCGGCTGAGGTTTCCGGGTCACCGGTTTCTGAATCAAAATTGCAACTGGTTGCTGCAGATCTTGAGCAAGCGAATGTCGGTACAGTTGACCAGACTGGCGAGCAGAGCAATGCAGTTAATTCCCTGCAACGAAATTTGGTGCTGGCCAATGAAGCGCTCGAAGCACAACGCAGTGAAAGTCAGGAAATGGCAAACCGGCTAAGCGTACTGGAAGAACAGATCCAGAATATGCAGCGCCTGATCCAATTGAAAGATGACGATTTGGCCAGATTGCAAGCGCAGGCCGGAACTGAAGCGCCCTCAACTGACACAGCGATTGCAGAGCCGGTAGCCGAATCAGGTTTACAGACTGAGGCCGAGATTGCCGAAAATACTGGTGTGACCGGGACAAGTCAGATTCCGGAAGCAGCAGAGGCATCAGCTGTGTCAGCTACTGATATTGAGGCGCCCTCTGAAGACAGCACGCTTGCCAGTGGTGCTGAAGAGAGTGAGACTCAAACGGCTACTGAAAAATCCGGGGTAGCCAGCCTGCTCAAGTATATTGAACCTGTCATGCAAAATCCGCTTTGGCTGGGAGTTGGTGGTGCCGTTTTGGCGTTGCTTGCCTTCTTCGGTTTGCGTGGTCGCCGTGGTAGCGATACTGAATTTCAGGAAAGTATTTTGCGTTCATCCGCTGATGGCGCCGATGACGCAACTGAGTTTGGTGAGTCACAAATAAGCGATTCTACGCTGAATGATTCGTCACTTTTGAGTGAATTTGCCGTCAGTGATATGGCTGCTGAATCAGACAGTGGCGAGGCCAACCCCATTGCCGAAGCTGACGTGTACCTTGCGTATGGACGTTTCCAACAAGCTGAAGAATTGCTTAAAGAAGCACTGGCAAATGAGCCAGACAACGAAGAGCTGAATTTCAAATTGTTAAATGTATATGAGGCGTCTGGAAATATAGAAAGTTTTGATAGCCATGCGAATGAATTGTATGCCAACCTGGGCGGAGGTGAACACCCGGTATGGCTGAAAGTGGCAGAAATGGGTCTGGCTATAAATCCGGAAAACTCACTCTATTATCCTGACGGTGTGGCGCCTGCGGGTAACGGTACGGTTTCCGATGATGTTCTGGAAGACTTGGATATCAATGACCAGGCCACTGCATTTGAGCAAGTACCTTCGATAGATTCACAGCAGCAGGACAGTCAGGAGACGGTGTCTGATAATACAATCGACTTTGATCAAGGCGGGCTTAACCTGGACGCTGCGAGTGATTCAACCGACATGGATATGTCAGATGATGGTGAATTAACGAGTCTCGATGAGATTTCAACCAAGCTGGATTTGGCTCGCGCTTATATAGACATGGGCGATCCTGAAGGCGCCAGAAACATCCTCAGCGAAGTGATTGAGGAAGGTAATGACGATCAGAAAAATGAAGCCAATGGAATTTTGGAAAAACTTGCTTCCTGAGCGTTAAGCAATCTCGAAAAAAGGGCGCTTTTCAGCGCCCTTTTTGTTTTCTTGGATTTGTTGTTTAAAATGCTTTTTTCTTGGGAGCCGCTTGATTTATTCGTGTATCTTGTTCTGGTGAAAGGTGCAAATAATGTAGGGGGTGGTTTTAACCGCGATAGGTGTACCGCCCATCGCGGTTAAAACCGCTGCTACAGGAATTCGTGAATAAATCAGTTTCCCTGAATTTTTTAACAAGAGACCTTAAATTTTGCGCATTGCATGCGGAATAGAATACAACGGTGCGCGCTATAGCGGCTGGCAGCGTCAACCTGGCACGGTGACAGTCCAGGGTGCGGTAGAAAAAGCTTTGTCCCGTGTCGCCAATCACCCCGTCAATGTGGTTTGCGCTGGCCGTACCGACAGTGGTGTACACGCAACGGCCCAGATTATCCATTTTGATAGCGAGGCTGAGCGCGCTGACCATGCCTGGCAGTTGGGCGCGAACACGCACTTGCAGGGTGACGTGAGACTGCTCTGGTCGCAAAAAATTGCAGAGGGTTTCCATGCCCGCTTCTCGGCCCGGGAACGTCAGTACCGTTATATCATTCTCAACCGGCAGGTTGCCAGCGCCATTGGGTTTGAACGGGTAAGCTGGGTACGTAAACCACTCGATGCCGCAAGCATGCAGGAAGGCGCTCAGTTCTTACTCGGCCAGCACGATTTTACATCATTCCGCGCAGTGGCTTGCCAGGCCAAGAGCGCGGTTCGTGAAGTGCAGCATATACAGGTGACCCGGCAGGATGATTTTATTTATCTGGATATCCGGGCAAATGCTTTTCTGCACCATATGGTGCGTAATATCGCTGGCGTTTTAATGGTTGTTGGCCAGGGAGAACAAAAACCAGGCTGGGTGCAGCAGGTGCTGGATCTACGTGATCGTACAGAGGCCGCTGTCACCGCACCCGCGCAGGGTTTGTACCTCGTGGGTGTTGCCTATCCTCCGGCTTTTTCAATCAATTCACAAGGGTATTTGCCGGTGTTTTAATTCCACACTGGAAGTTCCCTGAAATAGATGGATTCTGTTAGGATAACGGCCTTAAATGGCTGCAACTGCAGAGCCTAGAGATATCACTATTAGGATGCACACCCGAGTTAAAATTTGCGGTATTACCCGACCAGAGGATGGGCGGGCTGCGGCAGCTTGCGGTGCTGATGCTATTGGGCTGGTATTTTACGAACAGAGTCCGCGCGCGGTTTCAATCGCTCAGGCGCGGAAAATCTGCGAGGCGATGCCGCCGTTTGTTTCGATTGTCGCCTTATTCGTCAATCCGGATGCAGGTCAGGTTGCCCAGGTACTGGGTGCTGTGCCTATTGATTTGTTGCAATTTCATGGAACCGAATCGCCTGAATTTTGCGGTGAGTTTGTGCGTCCTTATATCAAGGCGATTGCGATGCAGGTTGGCCTGGATGCATCCGCAGCAATGACCACTTATCCGGCTGCGGCCGGGTACTTGTTCGATGCGGATTTACCGGCTACCCATGGGGGTGGCGGTATAGTATTTGATTGGTCAAAGTTACCCAAGAAATCGTTAAAGCCAGTGATACTGGCCGGCGGTCTGACACCGGAAAATGTAGCTGCAGCTATTGCTCAGACAAATACCTATGCAGTAGATGTGAGTAGTGGTGTCGAAATTGAAAAAGGTATTAAATCTGCGGCTAAAATCGCAGCCTTTATGAAGGGTGTAGAAAGTGGTTACAAAAACAATGCAGACAGAGCAACAGGCTGATTTCAAAGCCATGCCGGACGCCGCCGGACATTTTGGCGTTTACGGGGGCAGGTTCGTTGCTGAAACCCTGATGGGGCCGCTCGAAGAATTGCGGCTGGCCTATGAACATTACCGCGATGACGCTGCCTTTATGGCCGAGCTGGATGCAGATTTGGCAAATTTTGTGGGCCGGCCTTCGCCCTTGTTTCATGCCAAACGCTGGAGTGAAAAGCTGGGTGGCGCACAAATTTATCTTAAGCGCGAAGACCTGAATCATACGGGTGCGCATAAGATCAACAATACAGTGGGCCAGGCCTTGCTGGCCCGGCATATGGGTAAACAACGCATTATTGCGGAGACCGGGGCCGGCCAGCACGGTGTGGCCTCCGCTACCGTGGCCGCCCGGTTTGGCATGCAATGTGTTGTGTACATGGGCGCTGAAGATATCAAGCGTCAGGCCATCAATGTTTACCGCATGAAATTGCTGGGTGCAGAAGTTGTCTCAGTTGAATCCGGTTCGAAGACACTGAAAGATGCGCTCAACGAAGCAATGCGAGATTGGGTCACGCATGTTGATAACACGTTTTATATTATCGGTACGGTCGCCGGTCCACACCCGTATCCGGCAATGGTGCGGGATTTCCAGGCCATCATCGGTCGTGAAGCCCGGCAACAAATACTTGAGCAGGCCGGCCGTTTGCCGGATGTATTAATTGCCTGTGTCGGTGGTGGCTCGAATGCGATTGGCTTATTTCATCCCTTTCTGGACGATACCGATGTGGCTATGCGGGGTATTGAAGGCGGTGGTGACGGCCTTGAAAGTGGCCGTCATGCGGCGCCGTTATGTACGGGTAGCCCCGGTGTTTTACACGGTAACCGCACCTATTTAATGGCAGATAGCGATGGCCAGATTATTGAAACGCATTCAGTGTCTGCAGGCCTGGATTATCCAGGTGTTGGGCCGGAGCACGCCTGGCTTAAAGATATCGGTCGCGTGCAATATGATTCAGCAACTGATCAACAGGCGTTGGCTGCATTCCATGAGTTGACTCGAATTGAAGGTATTATCCCGGCGCTTGAGTCGAGTCATGCGCTGGCGCATGCCATGCAACTTGCGCCTGCCATGGATAAGGATCAAATACTTCTGGTTAATCTTTCCGGCCGTGGTGATAAGGATATACACACGGTTGCTGATCTCGAAGGCATTAAAGTATGAGCCGGATTACACAACGCTTTTTAGCCTTGAAAAAACACGGCAGAACGGCCTTGATACCTTACGTTACAGCCGGTGATCCGCAGCCTGGAATAACCGTGCCGCTATTGCATGGATTTGTTGAAGCCGGCGCGGACTTGCTGGAAATTGGTGTGCCGTTTTCTGATCCTATGGCGGATGGGCCCGTTATACAGGCCGCTTGTGAGCGGGCGCTGAAACACAAGATCGGAATGCACAATGTGCTCGATATGGTAAAGGAATTTCGTCAGCAGGATCAAGAAACCCCGGTGATATTGATGGGCTATCTGAATCCGATAGAAGTGATGGGCTATAACGAATTTGGAAAAGCTGCAAAGTTAGCAGGTGTTGACGGTGTATTGACCGTTGATTTACCACCTGAGGAAGCAGCGGATCTTGCAGACATTTTGAAAGCCTGTCAAATAGACCCGATATTTCTGGCGGCGCCAACCAGTAATAACGGGCGAATAGAGAAAATGTCGTCAATGGGCAGCGGGTTTTTATATTATGTTTCATTCAAAGGTGTGACGGGTGCAAAGCAACTGGATGTCGGTGCTGTGGCTGATAGACTCAGACAAATAAGGCGTTATACCTCACTGCCGCTGGGTGTTGGTTTTGGTATTCGTGATGCAGAGTCGGCAGCCAGTGTGGGAGAAGTGGCTGACGCGGTAGTTGTTGGCAGTGTGCTGGTTAATCGTATCGCTGAACTTGTGAATGAGCCACAAAATATCTCATCACAGGTGCCTGAAATTATTGCGGCCATGCGCCACGCAATGGATCAGCGCAGCGCGAAATCTGCCTAATATATACTAATGAGTACGTTGATTACCCGGCAGATTATTTGCCGACACGCTGTGAATACAGCCCTGCTGCCGACGGTCTGTCAATGACCTGCCGGGTAATCAACCTGCTGTTTAATATGATCGGATTTTAAGGAATACAGTCTATGAGCTGGTTTGAAAAACTGATGCCTTCACGAATTCGTACTGAGGGTGGCAATAAACGTGCGGTACCTGAAGGGCTTTGGAGCAAGTGTGAAGGTTGTGATTCGATTTTGTACCGCTCAGAGCTCGAGCGAAATCAGGAAGTCTGTCCAAAGTGTGATCACCATGTCCGCGTCAACGCGCGGCGCCGTCTTGATTTGTTCCTCGACGCAGAGCCCCGGGAAGAAATCGGAGCCACGCTGGAACCAACCGACCCATTAAAATTCAAGGACAGCAAGAAATACCGTGACCGGATAAACCAGGCGCAAAAAGCGACCGGTGAAAAGGATGCGCTGATTGTTATCCGGGGTCAGGTGGAGGAGGTGCCGTTAGTCGCTGTCGCATTTGAGTTCCGCTTTATGGGAGGTTCGATGGCATCGGTCGTTGGCGAACGATTTATTCGTGCTGTTAATGCCTGTCTTGAACATCAGATAGCCTTAGTCTGTTTCTCGGCCAGTGGCGGTGCGCGCATGCAGGAGGGGCTTTTCTCGCTGATGCAGATGTCTAAAACAAGTGCGGCGTTGGCGCGTTTATACGCCGCGCATTTACCCTATATATCGGTGATGACCGATCCCACAATGGGGGGTGTGTCAGCCAGTCTGGCCATGCTTGGAGATATTAATATAGCGGAACCGCGCGCCTTGATCGGGTTTGCCGGACCGCGGGTAATCGAACAAACAGTGCGCGAGACTTTACCTGAAGGCTTCCAGCGCAGCGAATTCCTGCTCGAGCACGGTGCAGTTGACATGATTATAGACCGGCGCGAAATGCGTGAACGCATTGCCTCACTGCTTAGAATGTTGCAGCGTCTTCCTGAAAATGCATCGCAGCTTAGTGCCCCGGCAGTTGAATGATGGCCTATATATTAGTCAGTACGTTGAT
>CAYPEL010000083.1:0-12283 GCA_964409635.1 uncultured Gammaproteobacteria bacterium
AGGCAATAGGGCAGGAAGTGCTGACGTATTGGTCTGCAGGAATTCGTAAAGCGATTGAAGTATTAGATAAGCTTCCCGGCCGGGAAACACACTGCATGGATATTCACTATCAGGAATTATCCAGCCGGCCGATCGATACCCTCAGAAAAATATACCGGTATATCGGGTTTGAAATGTCGCACGAGGCAGAGATTAATGCGAAGGCATATCTCCAACAGCATCCTAAAAATGAATTTGGACGGCACCGCTATTCTCTGGCACAGTTCAGTCTCGATGCGAGAGAAATAAAAGACAAGTTTAGTGAATACCGGGCGGACTATTGTGCAGTTGATTTGATCAGTAGCCGTCATGACGGACAATCGTGAGTTGCTAGCATGCCCTTTGATTTAAATCACACACTTGAACAGTCGCGGGGCAAAGGTCACGGTTTGTTCAAGCAACACGTTAACCCCCAGCTAGCACGTGTGCTGCGGACAATTGGTTTTGACCGCAATTACACGCGCGCTGCAGGGGCTTACCTGTGGGATGATCAGGGAAAGCAGTACCTGGATATGATCGGTGGCTACGGAGTATTTGGTGTCGGGCGCAATCATCCCGATATTCGCCAGGCGCTCAATGATTACCTGGCTGTTGATGACCCCAGCCTGGTGCAGCTTGATGCGCCACTGTTGTGTGGTTTGCTGGCCGAGGCATTGCTCAAACGCATTCCATACGAAATGGAGAGGGTGTATTTCACTAACTCCGGAACAGAAGGTGTGGAAGCCGCCATTAAGTTTTCCCGCTGTGCAACCGGTCGTGCGGCGATACTTTATTGCAACAAGGCATTTCACGGTCTGACTAACGGCTCGCTTGCGCTCAATGGTGATGCTACTTTCCGTGCAGGTTTCGAACCTTTTCTACCGGAATGCAGGCAAGTCACGTTTAATGATCTTGAAAGTCTAGAACACGCACTTAGTGCAGGCGATGTGGCCGCCTTTGTGGTGGAGCCCATTCTGGGCAAGGGCGTTATCATTCCTGATCCTGGATACCTGGCGGCAGCGGCTGATCTGTGTCACCAGCACGGTGCCTTGTTTGTGGCCGACGAAGTACAAACCGGTATAGGAAGAACCGGCCGTTTCCTGGCGCTTGAACACGAGCCGGGTATTGAACCCGATATTATTGTGTTATCCAAAGCACTGTCTGGCGGTTACGTGCCGGTTGGTGCGGTGTTGACGCGCCGATGGATACACGAAAAAGTATTTTCCAGTATGGATCGTGCTGTGGTGCATTCCTCAACCTTTGGTAAAGGCGGGTTTGGCATGGTGGCGGGTCTGGCCACTCTGGCTTGTCTGGATGATCACGCTCTTATACATCAGGCTGAGCGAATGGGACAGTTACTCGGTGAGGGCATCCAGGCGATGGCGCCACGTTTTGAGTTTCTTCACGAGGTTCGCTGGCGTGGTTTGATGATAGGCATTGAATTTGCGAAGCCGCGCTCTGTCACCTTAAAGGCTGCCTGGAAATTGGTGCATAAAATGGATCAGAACCTATTTCCTCAGGCCGTCGCGATGCCATTGCTCGAGGATCATCAAATCCTGAGCCAGGTGGCGGGACACAATATCGATATCATCAAGCTGTTGCCACCTTATGTGATTAGCGAAGCGGATGTGCGCAGATTTCTGGATGGGTTTGAGCAGGTGATGGTGAGATTGCATAAATTTCCTGGGCCTGCTTGGGAAGCGTTGGCGCATATCGGAAAGTATGCGCTTAAAATCAGGAAGTGATGGCCGTACGCTGCTTATGCGTCACCTTGTTTGCAGACCATCGGCAGCAGGGAAGCTGCCGCTGAGCGTACAGGGATGTATTCACAGCGGGTCTGCAAACAAGGTGACGCATAAGCAGCGTACGTATTTGTAGGTTACGTCAGTCGATACTGGCCGTATAAAACATTTAAGCGGCGGTTGTTTTCCGATAGAGCAACGCAGGCAATACAATCAGCACGCAGACCAGGGTGGAGCCTATGCCGATGGTCAACATAGTCCCCATACTGGCAGCACCAGGATGCGGTGAAAAGGCGAGGCTGCCGAAACTACAGATCGTTGTCAGTGTGCTGAGTAAAACTGCTTTGGTAGTACTGCTGCCAATGAGAGTGTTTTGCAGGGAGGCTGACGTGCGATAACGGTGTACCATGTGGATACCGCTATCGACCCCCACGCCCAGGAGTAAGGGTATAGCAATGACATTCGCGTAGTTGAACGGCAGGTTGAGTAGTACAGTGATGGCACCGGTTATCGCTGCTGCGAGTAGCAGGGGTAACAGGACGAGTAACGCGTCACGCTTGTCCGGCATAAAAATCAGCAGCAGAACTGTAATAGCAGAAAAAGCCATTAAGAGCGCTTGGATAAATGCTTCAACGACGACCTTACCGGCTTCAAGATTGTAAACGGCTGATTCCGTTGCATTCGGGGCAATGAATTTTACCGCTGCGACAAATTCCTGCAAATCAACATCGTTATCGAGAATCTTTTGCGGGTAGACTGCAATGCGATGAACATCTTTGTCAGTCAACCAGCGCCTGGCCAGTGGTTCAGGCAGTGACGCTAGTTGCACCGGTTGTGCGGTTAAGGCGGTATTTAAATTTCTCAATTGTTGGGGCAGGGCGCCTAGTAGACTTTGCTGCAAAATTGAGAGTTGCCTAGCCTGCTGTTTGCTGTCCTTGTTGGCTAGTGTCTGCAGATAGGTTCGCATGTTTTCCTGCACACTGTGGATAGTTTCATCCGGGATGCTGCCCGAGGTTTTGAAACCATCCAGCTTGGATAGAAACTTTTGCATTGCAGCGAGAGGCGTTGCCGGGTGAATCACCGGCGTTGTGTCTGAGGCATTTAATTCAGCACCCAAAATAAAAGCCAGATCCTGCAAGATAATCAGCTTGTCCTCTTGCTGCTTTGGTATGAACTGCGCAACAGAGATAACCCGCCCAACGGTTTCAAGTTCCTTTAATTGTGAGACCAGGCTGGCCGTCATTTCTTTTCCCTCTACCGACAGGGCAATACGCCAGGGTGAGGTATCACTGGATTTGAGTAATTCATTAAACGTTCGCACTGATTCGCTTTGTGCGTCTCTGAGGTGAATTGGGTTGGCGTCAAAACGAACAGATGGCAACAGTATGGCTGAAATAATAACTACCATTAAGGCCGACCAAAGTACGACGCGTGGATGTGAGGTAAAGGGTAACAGTAAGCTGGACAAACGGCTTTGCCTTTTGGCCGGTTTTTTCTGATGGGGTAGCAGATACAGTAAGGCGGGCAGTAAGCTCAAGTTCAGGATCAGGCTGATGATCATACCGGTGCCGGCAATCAGCCCCAATTCTGATACGCCGGAAAATGCGGTGGGTATAAACGCATAGAATCCGGTTGCGGTGGTGATCGTACAGATCAGCAGAGACCGACCTATATCACAAAGCGCTGTCTGCAGCGCATTGGTTTGTGAAATGTTTTGAGCCGTTAGTTCCTGATAGCGCATGCACAGATGAATCGAGTAGTCGATACCTAAACCTATATAGAGAACGGCAAAGGCGATTGAGATCAGGTTGAGACTGCCAATTGCAAAAGCGGCAAATCCCGCAGTCAGTATCAGACCCGTTATCAGGGTGATGACGGCGGCGGTGATGAGTTGCCATGACCGCAAACCCAGTATGAGTACCGCCGCAACTAGCCCGAGTGACAGCAGGCCGGTGAACACTGCACCGCGGCTGGCTGTTTCGAGTTCATCGTAGGCGAGGGCAACTTCCCCGGTAAGGTAAACCCGAACCTCGCGTGATCGATCCTGTTGCATTTTACCGGCCAGTTCCCGGATGGCCGATATGGCTGGTTGCGCTGGCTTTAGCTGACTGTAATCAAGCTCGGTCTGAAGGATGATTAATTGTTTTTTCTCGGTTGAGTTGAAAGCCTCTCCTTGCAACAACTTCTGCCAGGAAACTTCATAAGTTTTTCCTTCCAAACTGGCTTTAAATGTCGCATTCAATTGGTTCAACAGGGGTTCCAATTCGAGTTGTTCTCCATCCTCTGCTGCCGTTAGCGCTTTATCGAGCATGTTGAACAGTCCACCCAGGTTCATGTCTCGCGTCAGGGTGGCAAGAAAAGGCTGTACTTCGGATAGGTGGGTAGCCAGTGTCTGTAATTCATCAGGATCCAGATACAACAAGGCATGCTTGTCCAGAAATGGGCCACCGTAGGGTATATAGACCTGTTTGAATAAATCCTTGCGCTCACTGAGTTGTGTTGCAAGCTCGCGTGCGGCAGCGTGGGCGCGATCCGGGGTTATCGCTTCTACCAGGACAACCAGGGTATCAAGGGTGTGTGGAAATGCTTGCTGGTAAGCTGAATAATTGCGTTGGAAGGGAAGATCGGGTGACAGCATATGTTGGGTATCAGTATCGATACCCAGATTGTTACTGGTGTAGTAAAGAACACAGAGCGTCAGGACTGAAAACAGTACAACGACTTTTAACGCATGATTGAATATCCAGCTTGCCCAGCGAACCAGGAAACTATTGAGTGTGGAAGTGTGAACCGGGTTGTGCATGGAAAATGGAAGTTACGTTGATTTACAAAGCAGTACGCTGATTATGCGACATATTATTTGCAGACCATCGGCAGCAGGGAAGCTGCCGCTGAGCGTACAAGGATGTATTCACAGCGAGTCTGCAAATAATATGTCGCATAATCAGCGTACGGGTTAATAACTACTCCATTATGGAATGATTGTATTATTTTTCCAATACGCTGGGTTTAAGCGCTTCAAGGTGGGTCTGTTGGGCGATAGCTTTCAGTACGGCCAGTGCCTTATTGAAACTACGCGCCAGTTTATATACCGCAAACCAGTCATAAGGCCGGAATAGATAGTTAACTAAAAACCGGGCAGGGTGGGCATGGCCGAAGGCGTCGATGCAATCGGGCAGCCAGGCTGGTAAACGCATGTCAGCACTGTCGGCAATCACGCGTATGGCGGCAAATTTAATACCCTGGTCATGGGCCAGGGTACCAAGCGCGGCGCTTTCCATATCGGCTGCGACTGCGCCGGACTGGATACGTACTGTTTGTTTACCGTCAGTTGTGTGAAGTATTTTTCCAGTTGCAATAAGGGGTTCAGTACAGACTGAAAAAGTATCCGAAAAGAGCTCGCTAAGTAAACTGTGCCAGTCCTGACTGACGGATACAGGGGTCTGGTCGGATGTCATGACATTGGCGGGTATTAACAGTTGGCCGGGGTTAACGCCTGGTTTCAGGGCAACGGCCGTCCCCCAGCTCAATAATGCCTGTACACCCTGTTTGAGTAAGACTTCTCCAGCGTGTTGGGCGCGTTGTGCGCCCATTCCGGAAATATAGAGCAGGACATTATCGCTTAGCCGAATGACTTCATCTGTCGGCAGTCTTTGCTGGCTGAGTGGTTTCGCCTCACTGGATAATGCGACGACAATTCCTAGTATCACACCGTCCTCATAAAGCGGTGGCGGTAGTACCGTGCCAGCGCCCAGACGGGAAAGTATTTGTCATAACCATGGTAGCGGAGGTAAAACACTCGCGGGAATCCAGGTGCTGTGAAACAGTCGTCGTGCCAGAGTCCTTCGTCACGCTGTTTTTCCAACAGAAACTGGGCGCCACGGTGTAATTGCGGTGCATTGAACTCTCCAGCCGCCATCAGGCCGAGCATTGCCCAGGCTGTCTGGAAAGCGGTACTTTTATAGCCACCTCCTGCCAGCGCAGTGTCATCGTAACTGTCGTTGTGTTCACCCCAGCCACCATCTTCATTCTGTTTGCTTTTCAGCCAGCTTGCAGCGTGGACAACCGCTGTATCGCGGTTACTGATTCCGGCCCGTTCAAAAGCTACCAGTACCGACCAAGTGCCGTATATGTAATTGGTTCCCCAACGGCCAAACCAGCTGCCGTCAGACTCTTGTTCACCTTTTATATATTTCAGGCACTGGTTAAGCGCCTGTTGATACGTTTTATTGTTTGCCGCAGCGTGCAGTGCGAGCAAGGTGGCGCAACGTGCACTGACGTCGGCGGTGGGCGGGTCGAGTAGCGCGCCATGGTCTGCAAAGGGAATGGAGTTAAGGTAGTCGCAGGTGTTATCCACATCAAAGGCGGCAAAACCACCGTTTTTGGACTGCATGCAGCAGATCCAATCGGTCGCCATCTGAATAGATGGCAGGTATTTTTCGCTGTCCTGGGCGTGCATGGCCCAGGCGGCAACAGCCGTGTCGTCCAGGTCGGGGTAGTAACTGTTTTCATTCTGAAAAGCCCAGCCACCTCCCGTTGAGTTGGGGCAGTCTTCCCGCCAGTCCCCGGCTTCATCGGTGAGTTGCTTTTTCCTTAACCAGTCAAGTGCATCGCCAGTCGCGGTTTCGTTATTCCCGGATGCTTGCAGTGCCAGCGCGGCAAGTGCGGTATCCCAGACGGGCGAATTACAAGGCTGACAGTAGGCGTCGTTATCCTGTTCAACGAGCAATGCTTGCAGTGCTTGTTTAGCGGTTTCACGAAAAGGGTGGTCAGGTGCGTAGCCGAGGCAGGCGAGGGCCTCTAGCGCGTTTATCATGGCCGGGAAAATTGCACCCAGGCCACCTGTGCCATTGAGGCGTTCAGTAAACCACTGTTCTGCTTTTTTAATCGCATGCTGCCGGAGCCGGTGTGGAATGAGCGGCTCCATAAATTTAGCGCCGCGATCCAAAATCAGGAACAGCCGGGTGCGCGTTGAATCAACCTTGAAATACTGTTTCTCTTCATCTGCGGGTATTGTGAAGAGTTCACTGATATTAATATTATCCGGATTGCGTGCTTGTGGTTTGAGTGTGCAAAGTATAAGCAGCGGTACCATAACGGTACGCGACCAGTATGAAACCTTGCTGATGTGGAACGGAAACCAGCGTGGCAGCAACATGATTTCAGCAGGAATAAAGGGTGCGGCCCGCCACGGCACCTGACCAAATAATGCCAGTGTAATCCGTGTGAACACATTACTATGCGCTGCACCACCGTGCGTCAGAATGGCGTTGCGGGCGCTTACCATGTGCGCGTCGTTGGGTGAATCACCAGCCAGCTTAAGGGCGTAGTAGGCCTTTACGGAGCAACTCATATCGAACTTGCCATCCGTATAGAGGGGCCAGCCATCACTGGCAGACTGGCGTTTGCGGAGATAATTTGCCAGTTTGGCTTGCAGGCTGGTATCGATCTCATCTAAATAGTGCATCATGAGAATGTATTCGGCGGGAATCGTGCAGTCAGCTTCCAGCTCAAATGACCAGCAGCCGTTATCCTGTTGCAGTGCCAGTAGCGCTTGTTCCGCACGGCCCAGTGCAATAGAGAGTTCTGTTTTTTCATCGGGCCTGGTTGTACCCTTTGCCCTGACCTTTGTAGTCTCGCCAGGTTTTGATTGTTTTTTTTCTGCCTCTTGCGGCGATGTTGGAAGAAAAGGTTGCCGCCGAAGGTCTAAATGTTGTTGTTCCATGGCTTTGTTGCCCTTTAATTAAGCCGCACTTTGATAGATCGGTGCAGTGTAATCTGGCACGCATATACGTCTTGGTACGCGCAACGGCAGTATCACTGCTACCGATGGCCTGTTTTCAATGTGCTGCGTATTCAACGTTTTCATTATTATGTATGGCGTATCGCAGCCCAGCCAGGTTGCCCGATCTGGCTGATTAGAAACAAACCGCGCAGCATATGGTTGTGTGAGGCGGCAATTCGGCTGGTCAAAACCGTCGCTTTTACGCTCCGCCTTGAAATTTTTACCTGCGTGCCAGTCGTAAAGTCGCGGTGCTGATTAATCTTGCGCAATGTAAGCACGGCCATGCCGATAGCCCAGAGACAGAAATTGCGGATGCCGGTTTCCTGTCTGGGAATTAACAGCGTGTATTGCAATGCTTTTTCCAGGTGCTCTGACGCAATAGAAATAAGCTGCTCTAGCCCCGCACCAAATTCTTTTTGGTAGTTTCCGGGTGACAGCTTTTGCAGGTCAAAGCCTGCCTGCTTGAAAACATCTTGCGGTAGCCAGCAAATGCCATTTTCCAGATCATCCCAGACATCTTTTAGAATGTTGGTCATCTGTAAGCCCTGACCAAAAGAGACGGCTAGCGCCATGAGCTGAGTATCACGTTTAGCGATACCCGGCGAGTAATCACAGAAAAGTCGCGTTAGCATTTCACCGACAACACCTGCAACGTAATAACAGTAGCGGTCGAGCGCCGCAATATTATGCAGGCCGTTAGCGTTAGAGAGTTGTTGGAACTCGGCCATCCCGGTACTCATTATATCAATACACTGGGTTATTGTTTTACGCTGTGACTCAGAGAAGCCCTGCAGGATCTCAATAACTTCGGCTGTGTGTTTGATCAACTTACGTTCGGCTATTAGGGTTGCACCCGACAACTGTGGGTAAAGTGCCGCCGAAAAATTCTGGGCAGATGCTTCACCTTTAGTCACGGCGGCAAACATTTCGCAGTAGTGACGCTTTTGCGCCAGCGAAAGCGCGGGTTCATCTTCAATCGTGTCAACAATGCGGCACAATAGATAACCATTCGAAACAATCCGGCTAAGGGGATAGGGGAGTTCGGGGATAGTGAGCGCAAAGGTGCGCGATACCCCTTTGAGGAGAGTTTTCTGAAGCGCGTCGGTACTTATTGGTGAATCTGTTTGCAGCATACCCGTGTCTCCCGGACAGCCTTTTAATCAGTAAGCTTTGTTTATTCCAGTATTTTTCGACCCTGTTTGTCAAGCTTTGTGTATTCAGGCCGGTGCTTGCCTGCACACCATTATGGACTCATCGGCCTGGAAAAAGGTCAGTAAATCCGGTATTTATGACCAAAATTATGGTCAGGTGGCCGGCTAGCAAATATTCAAGTCAAGGCTCATTAACCCTCAGTCCTGACGCAAAATAAGCGTGCTTAACGGGTTATGGGAGCATACTATCGTTAAGACTTCAGTGCTAAACAGAATTTACACCTCTCTGCCTCTGATCTACAAAGAAGCGTAATACAGGTGTGAGCCTAGACAGCCCTGCACTGAAAGTAAATACTCTGGCAGGGACGGGAACTTTTTATGAGAATTAAGGTATATATGCTTAACACCAACAGGATGTAGAAATGTTGTTGCGCAAATCAATCCGACATGCGTAAAAAATAAAGGCGAGATAATCGCCAGTAATGACAGCCAGGAGGATCAGCAATGGAGGTTATTCTTGCTAAGCCACGCGGATTTTGCGCCGGGGTAATACGGGCCGTGGAGATTGTCGAGACGGCACTGGAGCTGTACGGAGCACCTGTCTATGTCCTCCATGAGATCGTTCATAATCACCACGTTGTAAAAGACCTGCAGCAGCGCGGTGCCATTTTTACAGAGTCACTTTCTGATCTGGCCAAAAATTCGGTTGTTGTATTCAGCGCACATGGCGTCAGTAGCGCAGTTGCCGATGATGCCCGCAAGCAAGGGCTGATTATTATCGATGCGACCTGTCCGCTGGTTTCTAAAGTACACCTTGAAGTTGCACGGTATGCGTTGGCGGGGCGGGAAGTTATTCTGATTGGTCACGCCGGACATCCTGAAGTTAACGGAACTCTGGGTCAATACACGTCAGGTAACGGGGGGAAAATCTACCTGGTCGAAACCGTCGAACAGGCCGAAAAGCTCAGCGTTAATAATCCCGGGCACATAGCCGTGGTAACCCAGACGACACTCTCGGTCGACGATACAGCGCGGATTATCGGTGTGTTACGGCGCCGCTTCCCGGCTATTAAAGAACCGCATAAAAATGATATTTGCTATGCTACCCAGAATCGGCAGAATTCTGTCAGAGCAATGGTGGAGGACATCGATGTTTTGCTCGTGGTAGGGGCAACCAATAGCTCAAACTCGAACCGCTTGCGTGAAGTCGGTGAACAAATGGGTGTGGCTTCCTATCTGGTGCAGGATGCGGATGAAATTGATACACGCTGGTTTAAATATAGCCGGTGTATCGGTGTCACGGCGGGTGCTTCGGCACCGGAAGTGTTGGTGCGTGGTGTCATTAAGAAATTACGCAGCCTGGGAGAAATGCGTGTTACGGAACTTGATGCTATTGAAGAAAATACCAGTTTCCGCCTGCCGGCAGAGTTAATGAAACAGATTGCTGACAAACCCGCCGAGCACAGGTTGAGGCGATTTTTATGAGCATCCCGCTACAACAGCAGTATCAGGTCGGGCGCTATCTGCTGAGTAAGAAGTTACGTGGTGAGAAGCGTTATCCACTGGTATTGATGCTGGAGCCGCTGTTCCGTTGCAATTTAGCCTGTGCAGGGTGTGGGAAAATTGATTATCCCACTCGCATTCTGGACAAGCGCCTGAGTGTAGCGGAGTGTGTTGACGCTGCT
The DNA here is from genome assembly GCA_964409635.1 of uncultured Gammaproteobacteria bacterium. Classification (GTDB taxonomy): domain Bacteria; phylum Pseudomonadota; class Gammaproteobacteria; order DSM-19610; family DSM-19610; genus CAYPEL01. The sequence continues at coordinate 10,382 of CAYPEL010000083.1, forward strand.
GTGGAATGTGGTGCGCCGATTGTTTCTATTGCAGGCGGTGAGCCGCTTTTGCATAAGCAAATGCCTGAGATTGTGACGGAACTGATAAAGCAAAAACGCTATGTGTACCTGTGTACCAATGCATTGTTGCTGGCCAGGCGGATTAAAGATTATCAGCCGTCGCCTTATCTTACCTTTTCAATCCATTTAGACGGCAACCGGGACCGTCACGACAAGTCAGTTTGCCAGACAGGTGTATACGAGCGGGTGGTCGAGGTTATTAAAGAGTGCCTTACTAAAGGCTTCAGGGTAACGATTAACTGCACCTTATTCCAGGGCGAAAATGCTGAAGAAATTGCCGGGTTCTTTGATACGGTCACGGCGATGGATATAGAAGGTATAACAGTATCGCCCGGTTTCAGTTATGCGCACGCACCGCAACAGGATGTGTTTCTGGAACGAAATATTACCAAGCAATTATTTCGCTCGGTTTTCAAGCTTGGCAAGGGCCATCATTGGAAATTTAACCACTCCAGTTTATATCTTGATTTTCTGGCAGGCAACCATGCCTTCGAGTGTACGCCCTGGGGCAACCCAACGCGCAATGTTTTCGGGTGGCAGAAGCCGTGTTATTTGCTGGTCGATGAAGGCTATGCAAAGAGCTACAAAGCGTTAATTGAGGAAACCGATTGGGATAAATACGGCACGGGCCGTAACCCCAAGTGTGCAAACTGCATGGCGCATTGTGGTTATGAACCGACTGCCGTGAATGCCATGTTTTCACACCCACTTGCCGGTTTGAAGGCCGCCCTGTACGGTCCGCGTACCGAGGGGGCTATGGCGCCAGAGCTGCCGATACACTACACCACGCCTGTTCCTGTTAGCGTGGAAAATATACCCCTGCAGCACGTTGCCGAACGCCAGGAAACCTCACCCTGAAGCCGCCCGTCTGTTTTTCAGCGTCCGTACCTGGATGCCTGTTACTCGCAGTATTTTTTATTTTCTCCCGGCCAGTCTGGGCGGGTGAGGCGAGTACGCCTTCCGAAGTGATAGAACAGTTTAATGCGGTGCTGTTAAAGGTAATGAAAAATGCAGATGAACTGGGATTTGACGGCCGCTATAAGCTACTGGAACCGGCCATACGATCAAGTCATGATTTTAATAGCATTACCCGTATTATATCCGGAAAACATTGGCGCATCCTGAGTGATAGCGAAAAAAAGACCTTGGCCGCTAGTTTTAGTCAATTGAGTATTGCCACGTATGCCTATCAGTTTGATGACTATTCCGGGCAGCGTTTTGAAACGCTTTCTGAAGATATTGTCACCGTGAACAGAGCAAGGGTTCGTGTTGCCATGCATAAAAAAAATCGTGAAATTGTTCAATTCAACTATGCGCTTATTCAGAAGGATCATAACTGGTATATCGTTAACATTACTGCAAATGGTGTGAGCGACCTGGCACTGAAGCGTGTAGAGTACGGGCGCGTCCTGGATAAAGAAGGCTTTAATTCCCTGATCGAAAAGCAGCAGGAAAAAATTGATTTCTATACAGGAAAAACGACTGCTGATTAGGTTGTTTAAGAAAGCATCAGATTGATGCACGGTACTTGTCATCAGCAATAACGATAGCGTGCTATAAATTACAAGCGGCTATGGTGTAAGCCCAAGTTAGTAATGTTCGAATTCGTTTTCACGAAGTGGCTGGTCAACAAATTTGTGCAGTGGAAAATGCAAAGGGGTCTAAACCGCTGTTTATCAATTTGGTAGATAAGAATGGTGTTAAGTCAGAATGGTTCTTTGTTCGTTCGGGCAATTCATCCGAACCAGATGGATAAACCAAGTGAAATAACTGCGTATATTTCCAAACGATTTATGGCAACGTAGGCCAACGCTAGCATCAGTTGTTCTGTATTAACACTAT
>CAYPEL010000084.1:0-11972 GCA_964409635.1 uncultured Gammaproteobacteria bacterium
GATTTTACCGGCGCGATTGCCGATTCGGTTAACTTCACTATTGATGCTTTGCGTGAAATGGTTACCACCATTAACGCCACCTCAGGTCAGGTATCTTCCGCTGCCCGGCAGACGCAGGAAACAGCCCGTCATCTGACTGAGGCGAGTGAGCACCAGACCGAGGAAATTATCACGGCCACCAATGCGATCAACAATATGGTAGGCGCTATCGACAAAGTGTCACACGACGCGGCAGAAACGGCGAGTATGGCGAAAAATTCTGTGGACATCGCTAAGAAGGGTGGTGAAACGGTAACCCGTAGCATCGATGGCATGGATCGCATTCGAGAAACCATCCAGGAGACTTCAAAACGTATCAAACGCCTGGGTGAAAGCTCGCAGGAAATCGGTGATATCGTTGAGCTCATCAATGACATTGCTGAGCAGACCAATATCCTGGCGTTAAACGCTGCCATTCAGGCTGCCATGGCCGGTGAAGCCGGCCGTGGTTTCGCGGTGGTTGCTGACGAAGTTCAGCGTCTCGCTGAGCGTTCCGGTAATGCAACCAAGCAGATTGAAGGCTTGGTTAAAGCCATCCAGACGGATACTAACGAAGCGGTTATTTCCATGGAACAGAGTACCGCCGGTGTGGTTAACGGCGCCCATCTGGCTGAGGATGCCGGTAAGGCGCTGGATGAAATTGTTAACGTGTCTGAAAACCTGGCTGGACTGGTTGAGAATATTTCCAGTGCGGCGCAACAACAGTCTGCTTCGGCAACTAGCGTGTCTGAAACGATGCATGTTATTCAGGAAATCACCACGCAAACGTCTGAAGGCACCACTGAGGTAGACCGCGCTATCGGTAACTTGACTGGACTGGCTTCTGAAATGGGCCGCTCGGTCGCAGGCTTTAAACTGCCCGAGTAAGTCTGGAAACTAGAGTGTCTGACCGGCTGACTGTGTTATTAAAGCAGGGCGATGCGGGCGGGGAATATAGCCTGCCCGCGAAGCCTCTGCAAATCAGCAGGCCAGCATAAAAGCCTGGTAGCAGGCAGGTAGAATATGTGTACACAGGTTGCACCTATAGTGGGCAGCTAGTGTGGGAAACAAGGAATTAGAATGAACGATGCAGTCGACTTCAGTACGCTGAAATGGGTAAAAGCAGAGCTTGATGAGACGCTGAAACAAGCACGTCAGGCGCTGGAAGCCTATGTCGAGAATTCAGATGACAAGGCGCCACTCACTGATCTGGTGGCGCATTTGCATCAGGTTTATGGCACCTTACAAATTGTCGAGATCTATGGCGCTGCACTCCTCGCAGAAGAAATGGAGCAGGTATCCAAAGCGCTGAGTGAAGACAAAATCACCCAGCTTGAAGATACCGTCGAAGTGATGATGCGGGCTATCTTGCAGTTACCGGACTATCTGGATCGTCTGGCGGCAGGACATCGTGACGTACCCATTGTGCTGCTGCCGTTGTTGAACGATTTACGCGCCGTGCGTGGCGAAAGCCTGATGTCAGAAAGCACGATGTTTTCCCCAGATCTGAGTGCGCCATTACCCGATCATGTTGTCAATAACAAAATTGCAGGCGATATCAGCCAGAGCGCGCGGGAATTGCGCCATAAATTCCAGCTCAATTTGCTGAGTTTTTTACGCGACGAGAATACCGGTGAAAGCCTTGCAGTGCTGAATGATATTGTGGAAACGCTCAGCGCAATCAGTAGCCGTGAGGACAGCAAAAGATACTGGTGGATTAGCACAGGAATTATTCAGACACTCATGGATGGTTCATTGCAAACAGCCATTGCGCTTAAGGTGCAACTTGGGCGCATGGATCAGATCCTGCGGCAGTTGATAGATGATGGTGAAGCGGCCTTGTCCGCAGCAGAAATCACCGAGATGAGCAAAAATTTGTTGTTTTACGTCGGCCAGTCCAGAGGTGATAACCCAACTGCCGCCGAAATCAAGGCAACCTATCGGCTCGATACCCTGCTCCCCGATCAAGACGAAATCGATGCAGCACTGGAAAGCCTGTCTGGACAAAATACGGAGCTGTTTAAGACGGTAGCCGGTGTCGTCAAGGAAGAACTGGCCCGGCTCAGGAATTCACTGGATGTGCTGGTGCGAGATAACGATAGTGACATTGAGGCCGTGCAGCAGGTTGCTGATGGCTTGCGCTCCATGTCAGATACATTGGCTATGCTTGGTCTAGGGGCGCAAAGAAAGGCTATTCTAGGCAGATCAGAAAATTTACAAGCCAGTGTTGAGCAACAAGAAATGCCTTCCGAAACGGACTTGATGGAAGTTGCCAGTACTTTATTACTTATCGACTCGGCTATGGGTCAAATGGAGCAGGGGCATGCTGTCAATGTTTCAGAAACAGCAGACGATATCGACGCCAGTATGGCGGAATCAGAGTTTGATCAGGTCAAGGCTGTTGTGCTCAATGAAGCAATCACAGACCTGGTGCGCGCCAAAGAATCCATTATGGAGTTTATGGACGAAGGTGATGCCAAGCTGGCCGCGGATGCGACTCAGCTACTCAACCAGGTAAAGGGTGGTCTTTTACTATTGGACGAAACCCGGGCATCCTCTTTGATCGGTGCTGCTGCAAAGTACATCGAACAGAAAATTACCAAGGTGGAAGATCTGCCACCTGAAAAGGAATTGGAATCACTGGCAGACGCTGTGTGCGGGGTTGAATATTACCTTGAAGGTCTGCGTGAGTCCCGTTTATTTAGCGACAATGCAATTGATGTGGCAGAAAAATGCATTGCTGATCTGGGTTATTTGTCAGATCAGGAAGCAACAGATGATGGGTTGGATTCATCTGATGAATCCGAGACGGGATATCAGGCTATTGAAGACATAGATGAACCAGAAGCCTGTGAGCAGGAATCTAATGAAGCAGACCGGGATGACTCAGTTGTAATGAGTGCTGATGGGGAAACTGCCAGCCAGCCAGAGTCGACTGAGCGTCATGTTGATGAGGTAGCTGCAGTTGCAGTAGTGGCTGCTGTTACTGCCGGTACTGCGCAATACGATGAGGAAATGGCTGAATACCCTGTCATGGGTGAAGATACCGATGAAGAGATTCTTGAAATCTTCATCGAGGAAATCGAAGAAGAAATCGAGTCGTTTGCTGAGCAGTTGCCTATCTGGGCCAGCGATCCGCAACAAACAGAAGCCCTGGAAACTTTCCGGCGTTCTTTCCATACCCTCAAGGGTAGTGGGCGCCTGGTAGGCGCCATGCGGATTGGTGAATTCGGCTGGGCATTTGAAAGCATGCTCAACAAGGTGCTTGATGACACGATTTCACCTTCACCTGAGATAATAGATATTCTGTACCAGGCACTCGATGCGTTGCCTTCTTTTGTTGCCCAGATTCAGCATGGTACGCCGCTCGACAAACCCGTTGCCTGGCTGATGTCTGCCGCGACGGCGCTCAGCAAGGGTGAACCCATACCCGTACTTGAAACACCTGCAGTGATTGAAGAAACAGTCACTGCAGCACAGCCTTCAACTGCAGAGTTAGAGACTGTGGAAATGGATCCTGTGCTGTTTGAGATTTATCAGGCCGAGTGCAAAAACCATTTTGCTGTGATTGATGACTTCCTGGAGAGTGGTGCAAACAAGTCCACAGATGAACTGGTACGGGCGCTGCATACTTTGCACGGCAGTGCCGGTACGGCTTCTGTCGTGGCTATTGCGGCTGTTTCTGCTCGGCTGGAAAAATATACCAAGTTACTATTAGACGCCGATATGGCGCTTGATCATGAGGGTATTGAAGCCTTGAGAGAAGGCCGGAATACTATGGGTGTCCTGTTCGAACAGTTACCAGGCAGCGTTCAGGAAAATGAAGATTTTGACGCGCTGTTGCAGCGTCTTGATGAACTATGCATTAAAACCAGCGGACAAATCAAAGCGGCCGAATTGTCAACTGCGGCTGAAGAAGCGCCAGAGACAGAGCCTGAGGCAGCTGACATCCATGTGGTTGAAGAAGCTGCAGAGGATAGTCCCTACGCTGATTTCGATCAGGAATTACTGCAGATCTTCATGGAAGAAAGCAGTGACATTCTTGAACGCAGTGATGCGGCGCTTGCAGGTTGGCACGCTGATACCGGTAATCAACAGGCACTCGAACAGTTGCAACGTGAACTGCATACCCTGAAGGGCGGTGCGCGCATGACTGGCCTGACAGAAGTGGGAGACCTGGCGCACGCGTTGGAATCTGTCATTATTGCCATTGTCGAGAATGGTTCGGCACAAACTGAAGAGCTTGGCTTGATACAGCGTGCCCACGACGAGTTAGCCAGTGAGGTCGACAGAGTCAGCCATCACCAGGCAATGAATGGCAGTGGCGAATTGGTGAGCCAGTTAAACAGTCTGCACACTAGCCTCGCCGAGTACACGCCGGCTGCATCAGAAGACAGTGATGCCCCGGCTTATGGTGATCCTGAGCTTGTCGAGATCTTTATTGAAGAGGCCGGCGATATTCTTGAGAGCAGTGAAGAAACCCTGCAACTCTGGAAGGCCGATACTGAAAATACAGAATACATAGCCGCACTGCAGCGCGAGTTACATACCCTCAAGGGTGGCGCCAGAATGGCGGATATTTCCGACATTGGTGATTTGGCGCATGGCGTTGAATCGTTAATGGTTATGCTGGCAGAAGGCGAACTGAAAACGTCTCCTGCTACCTTTGCTGTACTGGAGCGTGCCCATGACCGGCTCGTGAATATGGTCACCAAGCTGCGAAACCGTGGCGTACTGGCCCCAGCGGAAGACCTGTTACAGCAGCTCGAAGCCTTACGTAACGGCAAAACTGTCGAGGTTGCAAATGAGGCGGTTAGAGAAATACCTAAAACGCCGGCAACGGAAAATCGGATGCCGACACGTGATGTGCACGAACTGGTGCGCGTCAAAGCCAGCTTGCTTGATGAGCTGGTTAATAATGCAGGCGAGGTCAGTATCTACCGTTCCCGTCTCGAGCAGCAAGTGGGGGCTTCCCGGTTTAACCTGGTGGAGATGGATCAGACCGTGTTACGTTTACGCCAACAGCTGCGCAAGCTTGAAATAGAAACCGAAGCGCAGATACTATTCCGCTATGAAAAAGAGCTCGACGAAACTTCCACGGATTTCGACCCGCTGGAAATGGATCGCTATTCTAATCTGCAGCAACTGTCGCGCTCTTTGATGGAGTCTGTAGCTGACTTAACAAGTATCCAGAATATGCTGGAAAATATTTCCAGGGAATCTGAAACACTGTTGTTGCAGCAGTCGCGCATTAATACAGAACTCCAGGAAGGCCTGATGCGTACCCGTATGGTGCCATTTCTCGGGCTTGCCCCACGAATGCGTAGAATCATCCGGCAGACTGCTGACGAATTGGGTAAAAAAGTTGAGTTGGAGTTGAGTGGTGCTGAAGGTGAACTGGATCGTACCGTAATTGACCGTATTATCGCACCTATCGAGCATATGCTGCGCAACTCGATTTCGCATGGCATTGAAGTACCTACAGAGCGTAAGCAATTAGGCAAGCCGGAAACCGGAATCATTAGTATCAACTTTGACCGTGAGTCGTCTGACATTGTATTACGGATAACAGACGATGGCGCGGGTATTAATCTCGACGATGTCAGGAAAAAAGCGATCGAACGCGGCCTTATGGATGCCGATGCGGCATTATCGGATAACGAAATTCTGCAGTTTATTCTGGAAGCCGGTTTCAGCACCGCACAAAAGGTGACGCAGGTCTCCGGCCGTGGCGTAGGCATGGATGTGGTCAGTAGCGAGGTCAAGCAACTGGGTGGTTCGCTGCACATTGCTTCTGAGCAAGGTAAAGGTACGACCTTTACTATTCGTTTGCCGTTTACACTGGCAATCAACCAGGCACTGCTTGTTGAAGTGGGTGAGGATACTTATGCCGTACCCTTATCAACAATCCACGGTATCGTCAGAATTGATAAAGAGGATCTCGAAATCTATTACGATGATCCCAGCTTAAAGTTTAACTACGACAATATTGATTACGAGGTGCGTAACCTGGGCAATATACTGGGTACACACAACGCCAATCTTGGTGCGCTGCCAGATCGTGTGCCAGTGCTGCTGGCGCGTACCGGTGATCATGCTGTTGCGTTACAGGTTGAAGACTTGTTGGGCAGCCGCGAAATCGTTGTTAAATCAGTAGGGCCCCAAATCAGTACCGTGCGTGGTGTGTCGGGTGCAACCATTCTTGGTGACGGGCGTGTCGTCATGATCCTTGATACTGCTGCACTGTTGCGTGGTGGCGTCTCAATGATGACGCAAATAGAAGAACTGATGATGCAGCCTCAGCAAACGGAAAATGCTACGGTAATGGTTGTAGATGACTCGATAACTGTGCGTAAAGTTACCACCCGTTTGCTAGAGCGTAACGACATGCATGTTATTACTGCTAAGGACGGTGTGGATGCGGTTGCGAAGCTGCATGAAACAGTGCCGGATGTCATGTTGCTGGATATCGAAATGCCGCGAATGGATGGTTTCGAACTGGCTACGCATATCAGAAATGATGAGCGCTTAAGGCATGTGCCGATCATCATGATTACTTCACGTACCGGCGACAAACACCGTCAGCGTGCTACGGAAATCGGTGTTAATCATTATCTTGGCAAGCCTTTCCAGGAAGCGGAGCTGCTCGAGAATATAAAAAGTCTGCTGCGGGGTTAAGCGTATGTCTGACCCGCTCAGGCTTGCGATCTTGGCAAGACAAACCATAGAGAGTGGTGTCACAGCCAGCTTGCAGGAAAAAGGTCTGGAAGTAGTAGCGCAGAAATTGATCGGTGAACATTTCCCGTTTGATTTAAATCAGGCGCAGGTATTGCTGATTGAGCTGGGTATACACGTAGATAAAGAGTATCTGACGGAAATGCTCGAGCAAATCAATATTCCGGTACTTCTCTACGAAGGCCGTATCGGGCCGGCGGATAGCTGGGATACGAATCTGTGTCAGCGTTTGCATCGTCTGGTAGAGGCGCCAGGTCGGGACAGAAAGTCTGTAGCCGATGATTTTTTGGTCATTGTATTGTGCGCTTCGGTGGGTGGCCCAAAAGCGATTGGGCGCTTTTTTGAGCATATACCGGCTGATTTGCCGGTGGTGTTTTTACTGGTGCAGCATATGGCTGAGGAGTTCCAGTCATTATTGGGTAAACAACTGTCACGCTTTACCGGTTCACGGATTAGTGTGCTGGAAAACGATCAGGATTTGCAGCCTGGTGATGCCTGGATAATTCCAGCTGATGCGCAGATTACCATTGATGAAAACCAGAAGTTAAGAAGGTTGGATGCAGTTTGGCAGACAGTGAACAGGCCGAGTATGGATCGTGTGCTGGAATTAGTTGCCGGCAGGTTTGGTCAAAACAGTGGTGCCATCATATTTAGCGGAATTGGCTATGATGGATTAACAGGCAGTTCTGCTGTTGCTGAACAGGGTGGTTTTGTCTGGGCGCAATCTGCAGACAGCTGTGTTGCATCACGACTTCCTGATTCTGTCAGGCAGAGTGGTCATGTAGAAATCAGTGGATCACCTGAAGAACTGGCGGCAGCATTATTCCAGCGCTGCCAGACTCACTATCAGGCATCCTGTTGAAGGGCATAGTAATAGGGGAAACAAGATGAGTGCAATTGTCGATACGGTTAGAAGTCTTTGGGTGCCTCTGGAAGGTGTAAATTTACTTGTCCCCAATGTGGCGATTGCGGAAGTAATCGGTTATCAGCCCTTTGAGCTGGTTGAAACCAATACAGCTTGGTTGCTGGGTTCGTTACGCTGGCGCGGGCTGATTGTTCCGGTGGTGTCGATGGAAGCCATGTGCGGCTTGAAATTGCCGGAAAGTGGCCGCAATGCGCGTATCGCCATTGTAAATTCAACACGTTATCGCGCAAAGCTTGATTTTTATGCGATTGTTACCTCAGGTATTCCACGCCTGATTAATGCAGATCATGATGCTTTAGGTGAGCCAGTTGAAATGGATGGTTTGCCGGATACTGTTGCCAGTCAGGTGCAGATAGGCAGTGAGCGTGCATTGATTCCGGATCTTCAGCAGGTACAACTGAATATTGAAAAAGCCTGGGCCGAAATCGTCTAACCCATATCACCCCATAATGTTTGTAGCGCACTTAATGCGGCAACGGCGGCCGTTTCGGTGCGTAGTATTCTTGGGCCAAGGCTAACGCTTGTGAAACCATTTTCATCTGCAGTATTCATTTCATTTTGATCAAACCCGCCTTCTGATCCAATCAAGATTATCAGTTTATTACTAACGGGTTTCACATCACCGAGTTTTTTCTTGGCCCCAGGATCCAGCAGTAATTTCAAAATTCCGGCGTGACTGGTTTTGCAGCAGTCTTCAAGCGTAACCGGACTATCGAGTTCGGGTAAAGCCAACCGCCCGGATTGCTCACAGGCCGAGCGAATGATGCCTCGCCAATGTGCCAGCCGTTTTTCCAGGCGTTGACCGGTTAAATTAACCTGAGTGCGCTGCGTCCAAATGGGTGTAATGCGGCTTACACCTAGCTCCACGGATTTCTGCAAGCTGTAGTCCATTCTTTCACCACGGGAGATGCCTTGCCCAAGCGTAATGTGCAGCGCCGATTCACGGTTCGGTTGGCAACCTGTACCCAGTAGTACAGAAACAGTCGATTTGCTGATGGTTTTAATGGTTGCTTGATATTCGTATCCATTGCCATTGAATATCAGTATTGCTGTTTTCGTTTTAAGGCGTAAAACCCGGCTAATGTGGTGACTGGATGGCGCGTCCAGTTCAAGCGTGTTGCCGGTCACTAGTGGCTGTGGTGTGTAGAGTCTGGTAATAGACATGCGGGTTACTGGTTCGTGGCAATTTGAATGCCTTGTTTAGCAATGCGAACCATATCGGTAATTTGATCATCGGTTATGCAATAAGGTGGCATGAAATACACCACGTTACCCAGTGGGCGCAACAGCATTTCATTTTTCAGGCCGTGTAGGTAGACTTTAAGCCCACGCCTTTCCTGCCAGGGGTAGGCTTCTTTTTTAAGTTTATTTTTGACCATTTCAATGGCTACAATCATACCGTGCTGCCTGACCTCGGCGACATGAGGGTGATCGACTAGATCGTTTGTCAGTTGCTTCATGGTGGCAGCGAGCTTTTTATTATTTTCGATGACCGGTTCATTGCGAAAAATATCCAGTGTCGCCAGTGCCGTGCTACAGGCCAGTGCGTTGCCGGTGTAACTGTGTGAATGCAGGAAGGCGTTTAGATTTGCGTAGTCATCATAAAATGCGGCATAGATATTGTTGCCTGTCATCACCGCGGATAAGGGTAAGTAACCGCCCGTCAATCCCTTTGATAAACACAGAAAGTCCGGGCTGATATCAGCCTGTTCACAGGCAAATAAACTACCTGTGCGGCCAAAGCCAACCGCGACTTCATCGGCAATTAGATGGACTTGATATTGATCACAGGCTGCGCGTAACAGGCGCAGATAAACCGGGTCGTACATCCGCATGTTACCAGCGCATTGCACCAGCGGTTCAATAATTACACCAGACACGGATTCTGCGTGTTGTTCGAGGGCTTGCCGCATAGGCTCAAACAGACGATGGCTGTAATCGGTGCAGGATTCGCCAGTTTCCCGGTAGAAACAATCAGGTGACGGCACGCTGATTGTTTCCATCAATAGTGGCCCATATGTATCTCGGTATAGTGGTACGTTACCCACCGCCAGTGCACCCAGGGTATCGCCGTGGTAGCTGTTTTCCAGCGTGATAAATTTTGTTTTCCCCGCTTTGCCTTGATTGTGCCAGTAGTGAAAACTCATTTTCAGCGCCACTTCAACGGCCGATGAGCCGTTGTCGGCGTAAAAACATTTATCCAGCCCGGGTGGTGTGATTTCTACAAGCCGTTCTGATAATTCGATCGCAGCTTGATGCGAAAAGCCTGCCAGCAGACAGTGTTCAAGGGTGTCAATTTGACGGTGCAGAGCGGCGTTGATTTTTGGATTGCAGTGGCCGAACAGATTGACCCACCAGGAGCTGATGGCATCCAGGTAACGCTTGCCGTCAAAATCTTCCAGCCAGACACCTTCGCCGCGCCGGATCGGAATCATCGGCAGCCACTCATGGTCTTTCATCTGGGTACAGGGATGCCAGACCTTGGCAAGATCACGTGTTATCCAGTCACTATTAGACATGGGGCAGGCGGTTCAGTTGGTGGATGTTAAGTTGAGATTGTTCCAAATGGCTGTCGTCGGTCCGGCCTGATTCATGGTGTAGAAGTGCAAACCGGGGGCGCCTGCATCGATCAGTTGCTGACACAGGTGGGTGATTACCTCTTCGCCAAAAGCGCGAATTGAAGGGAGGTCATCACCATAGGCTTCCAGCCGTTTGCGTATCCAACGTGGAATCTCGGCGCCACACATATCCGAGAAGCGCGCCAGCTGTGTGTAATTGGTAATCGGCATAATGCCAGGTACGATCGGCAGCGTCAGGCCGCGCAGTTCGCACTGTTCGACAAAATTGAGATAGGCGTCGGCGTTAAAAAAATACTGGGTGATGGCGCTGTCAGCACCGGCCTCGGCCTTGCGTTGGAAACTATCCAGATCGGTTTTGGCATTGCTGGATTGTGGATGGAATTCCGGATACGCGGCGACCTCAATATGAAAATGATCACCGCTTTCGGCGCGAATGAATTCGACCAGTTCGTTGGCATAACGGAACTCGCCGGGTTGTCCCATGCCAGAGGGTAAATCACCGCGTAAAGCGACAATATGCCGTACGCCTCCGGTCCGGTAGCCGTCCAATATCTTGCTGATATTGTCGCGAGTTGAACCTACGCAGGATAAGTGCGGTGCTGCTTCTATTCCGGATTCGCGTTGGATTTCAGTCACAGTTTCAAAGGTGCGTTCTTGTGTTGAACCTCCAGCGCCAAATGTCACCGAAAAAAACCGTGGTTTTAGCTTCGCCAGTGCATTGCGGGTGACGCGTAGCTTTTCGACGCCTGCCTCTGTTTTAGGCGGGAAGAATTCGAAGCTGTACGTCTTTGCGTGTTTTTTTTGTGATTTCATAGGTATGGTTAATTAAGCATGTACTCAAATAATGGAGTGAGACTTACACCCCTGCTCCATCCTGAATAACTAGTGTAGTGTTTTATATGAAACCCTACACTAGAGAACCTCTGATTTATTCGTGTATCTTGTTCATGCGAATGATGCTTGTTCGGTAGGAGCGGTTTTAACCGTGATAGGTGCTACCGCCCATCGCGGTTAAAACCGCTCCTACAAAACCTCGCGAATAAATTGGGTTGCCTCAGTTATTGATTAATAACGGTAATGATCCGCCTTGTACGGCCCGTCAATCTTGATCCCCAGATAGTCGGACTGTGCTTGGGTCATGGTGGTCAGGTCAGCACCGACTTTTTCCAGGTGCAGCCGCGCGACTTTTTCGTCCAGATATTTAGGGAGTACGTAAACTTCGTTTTTATAGTTGCTCGTGTTATTGAACAGCTCCAACTGGGCCATGACCTGGTTGGTGAAGGAGGCAGACATCACGAAGCTCGGATGGCCGGTCGCACAACCCAGGTTTACCAGGCGGCCTTTGGCCAGGATGATGATTTTTTTGCCGTCCGGGAAGATGACATGATCCACTTGCGGCTTGATTTCATCCCACTGGTATTTTTCCAGTGAGGCGATATTGATTTCAGAATCAAAGTGGCCGATGTTGCAGACAATGGATTCATTTTTCATCGCTGCCATATGGTCATGATCGATGACGTTCACGTTACCTGTTGTGGTGACAAAGATATCGCCTTGGCTGGCAACATCATCCATTGTGACGACGCGATAACCTTCCATTGCCGCCTGTAAGGCACAAATAGGATCGATTTCAGTCACCCAAACGGTAGCACCCATACCGCGGAAAGCCTGCGCACAGCCTTTACCAACATCGCCATAACCCAGCACCACACAAT
>CAYPEL010000085.1:0-11925 GCA_964409635.1 uncultured Gammaproteobacteria bacterium
CAGATTACAAAATCGCACCTTCCATCCTTTCTGCCGATTTCGCTCGCCTTGGCGTTGATGGCGACAATTTACTCAAGGCCGGTGCCGACATTGTTCACTTCGCCGGCATGGATAAACACTATGTTCCCAACCTCACTATTGGCCCGTTGATCTGCGATGCGTTGCGCAAGCACGGTGTTAAGGCGGAAATCGATGTCCATCTAATGGTGAAGCCGGTAGACGCCCTGGCGCCGGACTTTGCCAAAGCAGGCGCCAGCTATATTACTTTCCACCCTGAAGCCAGTGAGCACATTGACAGAACCTTGCAGTTGATCAAGGGGGAAGGCTGTAAATCTGGATTGGTCTTCAATCCGGGCACGCCGTTAGATTGCTTGCGCTGGGTTATCGATAAAGTGGATATGGTGTTGTTGATGTCTGTGAATCCGGGTTTCGGCGGCCAGAGCTTTATCCCGGCCACGCTCGACAAACTGCGGGAAGCACGCAAAATTATCGATGCCAGCGGCCGGGATATCCGGCTTGAAATTGACGGCGGCGTGAAGGTGAATAATATCCGTGAGATTGCCGAAGCAGGCGCCGATACCTTTGTAGCCGGCTCCGCTATCTTTGGCGCCGCCAAGGATAGCGATGCCAATGTTTATGACTCAGTCCTCGCTGACATGCGCGCCGAACTCGGTAAAGTAAAGAAAGCCGCCTGATGAGTATTCGCAAGCCAGCGATGATTCTTATCGACGTAGACGGCACACTGGTCGACAGTGTGCCGGATCTGGCGTATTGCGTGAATGAGATGATGCGTCAGCTGGGATTTGAACCGAGAAGTGAAATCCAGGTTCGAAACTGGGTCGGTAACGGTGTTGAGCGGTTGGTCAAACGCGCACTGGTAGGCCAGCTTGACGGAGAACCCGATACCGCAGATTTTGAAAAAGCCTATCCGGTCTTTCTCGAACTTTATGCCGAAAATACGTCCAAGCGCTCGGCGCTCTATCCTGGTGTACGGGAAGGTTTGGACTATTTAAAAGCGGCAGGTTTTGCCGTGGGTTGTGTGACCAACAAGGCAGAGCAATTCACGTTACCTTTGCTGAAAGATCTGGGGATATATGACGATTTCTCAATTGTAGTCAGTGGCGATACACTGCAACACAAGAAACCTCACCCGGCGCCTTTGCGCCACGCGGCAGCGTTTTTTAAGGTCGAACCTGAGCACGCGCTGATGGTGGGTGACTCGGTGAATGATGTAAAAGCGGCACGGGCTGCGGGTTTTATGATTGCCTGTGTGCCCTATGGGTATAATCACGGTGATGATATTCGTGATGCCGAGCCCGATCTGGTGATCGAGACTTTAGCGGCCTTGCGTGTCGAACTGGAAAAAGCTGCGTAACTGTGTAGGCTGAGTTTTATCCACCCGGCGGGAATTTATTATGCAATCACTGATAGACGTTTTAAAGCGCGAATGGGATGGCCGATGGCGGGCCTGAGGGTTTGCTGTTGGTGATCGATTTGTGTGTATAAAACGTCTGCGGTGATTGTGATGACACCAGAAAAATTTGAACAACTTGTGGCGGCGGGCTATAACCGGATACCCGTGATGCGCGAAGTGCTGGCGGATCTGGATACGCCGCTCAGTACCTATCTAAAACTGGCCAAAGGGCCGCACTCCTATTTATTTGAATCTGTGCAAGGCGGTGAGAAATGGGGCCGCTACTCCATTATCGGGCTGCCGTGCCGTACTGTCTTGCGTGTTTATAACGACCAGATAGAAGTTTCTGTCGATGGCACAGTTACCGAGCAGGCAACTGCCCCGGATCCGTTAGCATGGATTGAAAATTACCAGCAGGCTTTTAAACTTCCCGAGCTCGAAGAGTTACCCCGTTTCAGCGGCGGACTGGTGGGCTATTTCGGTTACGATACGATTCGCTATATCGAGCCCCGCCTGCGCGATGGGGTGAATGACGACCCACTGGGTAATCCGGATATCCTGTTGATGCTGTCTGATGAGGTGGTGGTCTTCGATACCCTGTCGGGTAAATTGATGATCATCGTACACGCCGATCCGGCACAAGCGGATGCTTATGAGCAGGCGCAGTCCCGTCTCGGCCAAATCCAGTCTCAACTGCGTCAGCCGGTATCCATGCCCGAGCCGTTAAAGCGGGCGGCAAAGGTCAACGAATCCGATTTTATATCTGGTTTCAGCCAACAAGGTTTTCAGGCGGCCGTCGAGCGAGTGAAGGAATATATTGTGGCAGGCGATGCCATGCAAGTGGTTTTGTCGCAACGGCTTGCAGTGCCCTATCAGGCACCACCGCTGGATTTATACCGGGCTTTACGTTGCCTGAACCCATCACCTTATATGTTCTATATGGATTTGGGTGATTTTCATGTGGTCGGGTCTTCTCCGGAAATTCTGGTGCGCCTTGAAGACGGGGAGATTACCGTGCGCCCAATAGCTGGAACCCGGCCCCGGGGTACGAATGAGGAGCAGGATCTGCAGCTCGAAAAAGACTTGCTGGCGGATCCCAAGGAACTTGCCGAACACCTGATGCTGATTGATCTGGGCCGCAATGATGCCGGGCGTGTCAGTCAGGTTGGCAGTGTCGAATTGACCGAGACAATGATTGTCGAGCGTTATTCACACGTCATGCATATCGTTTCCAACGTGGTGGGTAAAATTAAATCAGAGTTGACGGCCATCGACGTGCTACGCGCAACGTTCCCGGCGGGTACGGTCAGTGGGGCGCCGAAAATCCGCGCCATGGAAATTATTGACGAACTCGAACCGGTAAAGCGAGGCGTCTACGCCGGTGCGGTAGGTTATCTGGGCTGGTCCGGTAATATGGATACCGCGATTGCGATCCGTACGGCCGTCATAAAAGACAAAATGCTGCATATTCAGGTGGGCGCCGGTATTGTCGCCGATTCGGTGCCGCAAAATGAATGGGATGAAACCATGAACAAAGGCCGGGCAATATTCCGGGCTGTCGCCATGGCGCAGTCCGGACTTGATGGCAGCCAAAAATAGGAGGGGTCGAAATGCTGCTCATGATTGATAACTACGATTCCTTTACCTATAACCTGGTGCAGTACCTGGGAGAACTGGGCGCGGAGGTGCGTGTGTTTCGCAATGACCAGATTAGCGTGGACGAAATCAGCGCGCTGGCACCGGCAAGGATAGTGATCTCTCCCGGGCCCTGTACGCCGAATGAAGCCGGTGTTTCGGTTGCGGCGATCAAGGCCTTCAGTGGCAAAATCCCGATTCTGGGTGTCTGTCTCGGTCATCAGAGTATAGGTCAGGCGTTTGGCGGTAACATCGTCCATGCCGGTAAAATTATGCACGGCAAGACGTCTATGGTGCATCATAAGGGTGGTGGTGTTTTTAAAGGACTCAATAATCCGTTTGAGGCGACACGCTATCATTCGCTGGTGATCGAAAAAGACAGTCTGCCGGATTGTCTGGAAATCACCGCGTGGACAGAAAATGAGCAGGGTGACATGGATGAGATTATGGGCGTGCGCCACGAGGCGTTGAGCGTTGAAGGTGTGCAGTTTCATCCTGAATCCATCCTCACCGAACACGGTCACGCCCTATTAAAGACCTTTCTGGAGAACTTATAATGGATATGCAGGCCGCGATTCGTAGCGTTACTGAACAACAGGATTTATCCTCAGCTGACATGCAAGCTGTCATGCAAATCATCATGACCGGTCAAGCCACGCCGGCACAAATTGGTGGTTTCCTGGTTGGACTGCGCATGAAAGGTGAAAGCGTCGATGAAATTGCCGCTGCGGCGAGTGTGATGCGCGAACTGGCGACACGCGTCGAGGTCAAAGGTGAGCATTTGGTCGACACCTGCGGTACCGGCGGTGATGGTGCATCGACGTTTAATATATCGACAGCCAGCGCCATGGTTGCTGCGGCTGCCGGTGCGCAGGTCGCCAAGCACGGCAACCGTTCGGTATCCAGCAGCAGCGGCAGCGCCGATGTACTCGAAGCCGCCGGTGTCAATCTCGACCTGGCGCCGGACAAGGTTGCCCAGTGTGTGAATGAAATTGGCGTCGGCTTTTTGTTTGCGCCCAAACACCACGGCGCCATGAAGCACGCCATCGGGCCGCGTAAGGAAATGGGGGTGCGTACTTTGTTTAACCTGCTGGGACCACTGACTAACCCTGCGGGTGCGCCCAATCAGGTGCTGGGCGTATTCAGCGCAGACTGGGTTGAACCGCTGGCGCAGGTATTAAACCGGCTTGGCAGTGAACATGTGCTGGTGGTTCACGCCGATGACGGCCTGGATGAAATCAGTATTGCGGCGGCGACGCAAGTTGCGGAACTTAAAAATGGTGAAATAAATAGCTATAAAATTGAACCAGAACAGTTTGGTCTGACGCGCGGTGAGCTTACCGGCCTGGCCGTTGAGAATGCTGAACAAAGCCTGGCGCTTATTGGCGCTGTGTTTGATAACCAGGCCGGAGCCGCACGGGATATCGTGGTGTTGAATGCAGGTGCTGCGATTTATGCGGCAAACTTGACCGCTAGTTTAAAGGCTGGTATCGAAACTGCAGCTGAAGTGATCGCAAACGGTAAAGCCAAACAAAAACTCGCCCAATTGATCGCCTTGAGCAAGTCACTATAAAAACAGCTTAATTTCCATGCACAAAACGCCCGATATTCTAAACCAGATAATTATCCGGAAAAGAGAAGAAATCAGCGATCGCAGCGCGCGTATCGATTTGCAGGCGATACGTAAGCGCGCCGAAGCAGAACCTGGTTCGCGGGGTTTTGTGCGCGCATTACAAAACCGTATCGGCCAGGGTAGAGCGGCGGTCATTGCGGAAATCAAGAAAGCATCGCCGAGTAAAGGGGTGCTGCGGGAAAACTTTGATCCGCAAGCCATAGCAAAAAGCTATGAACGGGGCGGTGCGGCCTGTTTATCGGTGCTGACTGACATCGATTTTTTTCAAGGGACGGATGCCTATTTACAAACCGCCCGCAAGGCGTGCGCCTTACCCGTACTGCGCAAGGATTTCACGATAGATGCTTATCAGGTTTATGAGGCGCGTGCTTTAGGTGCGGATTGTATTTTATTGATTGTGGCTGTGCTGGACGACACGCAGTTATCTGAATTGTTGAATTTGGCGGGCAGTTTGAATATGGATGTGCTGGTCGAAGTGCACGATAGCGGTGAAATGCAGCGGGCGCTGGCAACACCAGCGGTTTTAATCGGCGTTAATAATCGTAATCTCAGGACCTTTGAAACCGATTTGGATACAACGCTGGAGATGTTATCCAGTTTTCCCAGCGATCGCTTGCTGGTGACTGAGAGTGGTATACATAGCCGTGATGACGTTAAGCGCATGCGCGAGCATGACGTGCATACGTTTCTTGTCGGGGAAGCCTTTATGAAGGCCGAAGAGCCTGGGGATAAGTTGTCAGAACTGTTTCCCTGCTGAATTTCTAAGGAACTGATTTATTAGCGAGAGCTTGTAGGAGCGGTTTTAACCGCGATAGGTGTTACCGCCAATCGCGGTTAAATCCGCTCCTACAATCTGTTTCAGATTACCGGGTGCCAAATATCACCATGGTTTTACCCCTGGCGGTAATCAATCCCTGTTCTTCCAGTGTCTTTAATACCCGGCCTGCCATTTCACGCGAGCAGCCGACAATGCGGCCGATTTCCTGGCGGGTGATTTTGATTTGCATGCCGTCAGGATGAGTCATGGCATCAGGCTGTTTACAAAGATCCAGCAAGGTGCGTGCAACGCGGCCTGCGACGTCGAGGAAGGCCAGGTCGCCAACTTTTCGGCTGGTGTGGCGTAGACGTCCTGCCATTTGTGACGCGAGCCTAAACATGATATCCGGATTTTCATGGGCTAATTGTTTGTAGCGAGAGTAACTGACTTCAGCCAATTCACACTGGGTGCGCGTGCGTACCCAGGCGCTGCGGTTACTGTCTTCGCCAAACAGCCCCATTTCACCAAAGAAATCTCCAGGATTTAGATAGGCCAGGACGATTTCGTGGCCATTATCATCTTCCATCAAAACCGATACAGAGCCTTCCACAATATAATAAAGGACGTCTGGCTGGTCGCCTGCGTAAATAATGACACTCTTAGTCGGATAGCGCCGGCGGTGGCACTGCTCCAGAAAACGATTGATAGTGGAATCATCAGAAACTATAGGTTTGGGTATTGTATTCAACATCTGCTAACTGTACCTTCGCTAACCCGCTGCCTTGCGGTACCTTCGCTACCCTGCGGTGCTGTAATAATCATGCACTCTGTGCACCGTTGTAGGATATTAGCGGTCTGACCAACGTTTTCTGCAGTCATTTAGTGCTGTCTGAAGGTCTACTCTTGTTGCCTGTGGTGAATTTGTGACAGGCTTCACGTTGTTGGCAACATATGAAGAAATATCAGGTGGTTATTATGAAAGCGAGAATAAAATGGGTTGAAGAAGCGACCTTTATCGGTGAAGCGGGAAGCGGCCATGCGGTGGTGATGGATGGTCCCCCAGACCATGGTGGCCGCAATCTGGGTGTCAGGCCGATGGAGATGCTGCTACTGGGTATGGGCGGTTGTACTGCCTTTGATGTGGTCATGATCCTGAAAAAATCACGTCAACCAGTAACGGATTGTGTGGTTGAGCTGGAGGCTGAAAGGGCAGATTCGGAGCCGAAAATTTTTACCCGTATTCATGCGCATTTTATTGTCACCGGTAATGGCCTGGCTGAAAAAAAAGTAGAGAATGCGGTGCGGCTCTCGGCAGAGAAGTATTGTTCAGCCTCTATCATGCTCGAAAAAACGGCCACCATTACCCACGATTATGAAATCCGCGTGGTTAATGAATGAAACGCCCCGCAGCTACCTCGGGTTTGCGGCATGTCGCCCTCTATGCGCGGGATCTTGATGCGGCTGAACACTTTTATGTGCAACTGCTGGGGATGCGGGTCGAGTGGCGCCCCGACCGTGACAATGTGTATCTTACCTCGGGTAATGACAACTTGGCATTGCATCGCGCCAGTGACAGCTACAAACCTGCCGAACACCAGCAGCTGGATCACATCGGCTTTATCATCCGCGCACCGGAGCAAGTCGACGAGTGGTATGAGTATTTGTTATTTCATGGGATAGAGATGAAGTCCGAGCCGCGTACCCATCGTGATGGTGCACGAAGTTTTTATTGCGTTGGGCCAGAGAATCTTATTGTGCAAATAATTTATCACCCGCCTATCGCAACGACCTGACTAAGGCGCCATGTCCGCACCTTCTGTCTCCCGTAAAATCAAGCTGGAAGGGTTTAACAACCTGACCAAGACGCTGAGTTTTAATATCTATGATATCTGTTATGCGAATACGCCAGCGCACCGGCGTGAATACATCGAATATATCGATGAAGCCTATAACGCCGAACGGTTAACCGGCATCCTCATCGGGGTCTGCACGATTATTGGCGCGAATATTCTGAATATTGCCCGTCAGGACTATGAGCCCCAGGGCGCCAGTGTGACCATGCTGATTGCTGAAGAAGACACCGCAGTAGCCAGCGCATCAGATGCGGCGAGTCCAGGGCCCTTGCCCGAAAGTGTGGCCTGCCATCTCGATAAAAGTCATGCCACCGTCCACACCTATCCCGAAAGCCACCCGGATAATGGTGTCAGCACTTTTCGCGCTGATATAGACGTATCGACCTGTGGTGTTATTTCACCTTTGAAGGCGTTGAATTACCTGATTCATAGCTTTGAGTCGGATATCGTGATTATGGATTACCGGGTGCGTGGTTTTACCCGTGACAGGCGCGGCAAGAAACATTTCATCGATCACAAAATCAATTCAATACAAAATTTCCTATCCCGGGATACCCGCGAGCGCTACCAGATGATGGACGTAAACCTGTACCAGGAAAATATTTTTCACACCAAGATGCGGTTGAAGGAATATAGTCTGGATGACTATTTATTCGGAGTCGGTGAAGAAGCGCTGACCCCGGCCGAAAGCCGGAAAATCAGCAAGCGTGTCGAGCATGAAATGATGGAGATATTTTACGGGCGGAATAGGGTGCGCACGTAGTGCTCTTTGATAGGAAACTCTGATTAATGCGTGAGAACCATAGGCGTGGCGTTAACTGCGTTGAACGCAACGCTGCTTGCATCGCAATTAGCACCGCTCTACAGCCTTTGTACGTCTGTAATGACAAGATGCATGCATTAATCAGAGGTTTTTTATGATGATTTTTTGGTTAAACCCAATATGCCGTCCCCGTCATAACTTTCGAAGCCAGCTGCATCAGTTTTTTAACCGGCTCAGGTAATTCAACACCGCCTGAGGCGCTGGCTTTAGCGCCGTGTTGTGCTTCGTCCAGCTGCATTTGTTCGACAAGGGCACGGCTTTTTTTGTCGTTGTCCGGCAAGCGCTGCAAGTGCTTGTCGAGGTGGTTGACGACCTGGCGTTCGGTTTCGGCGATGAAGCCCAGGCTCCATTTGTCACCCATAGCACCGGCTGCTGCACCGATACTGAACGAGCCTAGATACCAGAGTGGGTTCAGCACACTGGTATGACTATCGAGTTCATGGACGCGTTGTGCGCACCAGTCGAGATGGTCATTTTCTTCCCGGGCGGCACGCTCCATCGTGCTGCGCGTTGTTGCAAGGCGGGCAGTCAGCGCTTGCCCCTGATAGAGCGCCTGTGCCGCCACTTCACCGGCGTGGTTGACGCGCATCAGCCGTGCAGATTCGGTGCGTTCTGCAGTGGATAATTCGGTTTCTTCAATTCTGGTTGACGGATTATCCCTTTCGGTAACCAGTGGTTTCCCTGCCAGGGTGCGCACGGCCTGATCGAAATTCATGATCAAGGTGTCAAAGGGCGTGTACTGTCTAGTTTGCATGCCCATAGTTTATATCAAGTAGCAGTGAGTTGCTGTGCCATTTCTGTGCAGTGTGGCAGGCAGAGACCACACTTTACGCATTGGCCGGTGTACTCAGGATTCGGTGCTATCGGGTTCGGCAAACTGCAAGGATCAGCTTATACTGAGTGCATTGAATCAAAACAGCAGGATGGGCGGGCATGGCTTATTACAAGTACCACGTTTTCTTTTGCACCAACCAACGCGATGGCGGCCGCGATTGTTGCCAGCGCTTTAATGCCAAGGAAATGCGCGATTATGCTAAACAACGCAGCAAGGCGCTGGGAATTGCTGGGCCAGGTAGCTGCCGAATCAATTCGGCAGGTTGCTTAGACCGATGTCAGGAGGGTCCCGTGCTGGTCGTATACCCGGAAGGTACCTGGTATAGCTATGTGGATCAGGAAGATATCGATGAGATTCTGGAGGAGCATCTGGTCAATAACCGAGTGGTAGAAAGACTTAAGCTTGAAAAACAATGAGTTATTTATTCCCGGAATAGGCGAACGTCTATATTTTGAAGAAAAAGAGGAATAAAGTTTGAAAATAGGTTGACAGGAAAGAATTATATTAT
This sequence comes from uncultured Gammaproteobacteria bacterium, assembly GCA_964409635.1. Taxonomy (GTDB): domain Bacteria; phylum Pseudomonadota; class Gammaproteobacteria; order DSM-19610; family DSM-19610; genus CAYPEL01. The sequence continues at coordinate 9,459 of CAYPEL010000085.1, forward strand.
AAAATACTTATTAACTGATCAGGCAACTCCCAACCATTGTTGCCCGGTCAGTCTCCTCCAATCCTCCTTTGGTGGTTATTTAAGCGCAACTTTAACCGTTGCGCTTTTTTTTGCCTGTTTTTCGGGCGGGTAGTGCCGCCGACCTTGAACCTAGAAAAATCAGTTGAACCGTAGCGAGGGTAGCCAGTGCATTAGACGGCCGCAGTAGGTTCAACTGATTTTTTAGGTTGAATCCCTTGAGGGCATTCTGTACTATTCCCGCTCTTTTATGTAGCACGATCTTCTTTTTGGAGCAGTTCCTGATGAAAACCTTCAGTGCAAAAGCGCATGAAGTACGGCGCGACTGGTTTCTGGTCGATGCCGACGGCAAAACACTGGGCCGCCTGGCCAGTGAAATTGCCCGCCGTCTGCGCGGCAAACACAAAGCTGAATATACCCCGCATGTCGATACCGGTGACTATATAGTGGTCGTTAATGCTGGCAAGTTGCGGGTCACTGGCCGCAAGGCAACTGACAAGATGTACCACCACCACACCGGCTACATTGGTAATCTGAAGTCCATCAGTTTCGAAAAAATGCAGGAAAAAGCACCGGGCCGGGTTCTGGAGCTTGCCGTCAAGGGCATGTTGCCAAAAAATCCGCTAGGCCGCAGCATGTTCCGCAAACTGAAAGTCTATGCTGGAAACGAACACAGTCACGCCGCGCAGCAGCCCAAAATGCTGGATATCTAAATACAGAATCAGGAAATAGACTATGAGTGAAACCTATTACGCAACCGGCCGCCGCAAAAGTTCTACCGCGCGTGTATTTCTGAGTAAGGGCAGTGGTGACATCACCATCAACAAGCGTCCACTGGATCAGTACTTTGGCCGCCAGACTGCGCGCATGATTGTTCGTCAGGCGCTGGAAAAAGTTGAACTGGCAAACGACTTCAACGTTAATGCGACGGTGAAAGGTGGCGGTACGACCGGTCAGGCCGGCGCCATTCGTCATGGTATTACTCGCGCATTAATTGCTTATAACGAAGAATTGCGCAGACCACTGCGCAGCGCCGGGTTTGTAACTCGTGATGCGCGTGAAGTCGAGCGTAAGAAGGTGGGTTTGCACAAAGCACGCCGGGCACCGCAGTTCAGCAAACGTTAACACTTGTATTGCGGGGCTTGATCCTGAAGTCCTTTCCAGTAGACTGTGATGCGTACTTGGCGGATCGTCTAACGGCAGGACAGAGGCCTCTGACGCCTCTAATCTAGGTTCGAATCCTAGTCCGCCAGCCATAAAATGTGAACCCGCCATCAGGCGGGTTTTTTTGGTTATATCCGGTAAATGGGTTCTTTCTTCCCTTCACCACGCAACCAGCTTTTTTAAGGCGTAATCCCGCGGAAGTTATTCCTGATTTACCGCGCCGTGTGCAGTGTTTGTTGCAGGTATAATCAGGTGATGGATAAGCAAGACTCTCCGCTCAAGTTCCCCTGTGATTTTCCAATTAAGGCAATGGGTTTGGCGACGTCTGGCTTTGAGGTTAAGGCATTGGAGATTGTCCGCCGTCATGCACCGGATTTTGATGTTGAACAAATGCACAGTAATTCCAGCAAACAGGGGAAGTACATATCAGCGACTTTTAATATCTGTGCAACCAGCCAGCAGCAACTCGATACGATTTATCTCGAGCTGACAAGTTGCGATGACATTTTGGTTGTTTTGTGATGACTGCCAAGCGTGCTATAAAAATAGAGCATCTGGGTTTGTGCGAATACCAGACTGTATGGCGCTCGATGCAGACTTTTACAGCGCAGCGTACAGGCAATACAACTGATCAGTGTTGGTTTCTTGAGCATAAGCCAGTATTTACCCTGGGGCTGAACGGTAAACGAGAACACTTGCTTACAGCAACCGATATCCCGGTTGTGCATGCTGACCGTGGTGGACAAATAACCTACCACGGTCCGGGTCAGCTAGTGATGTATCTGTTATTGGATATCAAGCGATTGGACATGGGGGTACAGCGACTAGTACAGGCTATGGAGTCTTTGGTCATTGACTGGTTGGCAGAGCAAGGTGTGGCTGCCGAGTCACGAAGAGATGCACCAGGTGTTTACGTACAAGGCGCCAAACTGGCTTCGCTAGGGCTGCGCATTAAACAGGGTTGTAGTTACCATGGCCTGTGTCTGAATGTTGATATGGACCTTGAGCCTTTTGCATCCATAAATCCCTGTGGTTTTGCTGGTATGCCGGTGACCCAGCTCTCAGCGCTGGGCATTAAAGTATCAATAGCTGAGATTGCGGATGCTTTGCAATCACATTTGTTGCACCGGCTAGGCTACACTATAACCTCCATTAAATAGGTACCGTATCGAATGACGGATCAACCCAACAAGCATCAACGTGGTGCGGAAAAAATTGCGCGCATTCCGATCAAGGTAGAAAGAACCTTGCATGCCCCGCGTAAGCCCCACTGGATTCGCGCTCG
>CAYPEL010000086.1:0-1728 GCA_964409635.1 uncultured Gammaproteobacteria bacterium
ACCCAGTAACCGTTACTACCAGACTGTTGTCATCTGTATCAATATCGGTAGGCGGTGTAATATTTAACGCAAAATCGTTTGCGTTCTCAAGTGTATAAATTGCATTATCCACTACATCCGGCGCATCATTGACAGGTATAATGGACAAAGCGCCCACATCACTACCGAACAGGCTATTGTTCTGATCGTCATAGGCTTCGACAGTGATCGTGCGGGCTGATGAACTGGGATTATCTGATGTGTTCTGATAAGTGAGTGTGGCGAGAACAGCCTGGTATTCACTGATATCTGTGCCGCCTGTAAGCGTAAGCTGCCAAACGTTACCTGTCACTGACACACTCGCGGTAACGCTGGTTCCGGAAGTCAGATAATCCAATGCATCCTGGGAGCCAATGTATCCGTCAATCCGCACTACAACTGAAGAGGTTGTCAAACTATCAGCGTCAGAAATAGCTACACCACTCAGTATATTCGCCGGCGCATCATTTTCTGTATAGACAGTGTCCGGTACAGATGACACTACCGGCGGAGTCAGCGCAGTAGAAGACACATTGATTGTGACTGTCGCCGAATCCACTTCACCGTCATCATCAACCAATTGATAGGTAAAGCTGTCCGTACCTGTGTAGCCTGCGGGCGGACTATAGTTGAACGTACCATCATTGTTGTACGTCACCGTACCACCTGCAACACTGGTTGTGTCAAAGGTGTTTACGACAGCATTATCCACTAATGTATCATTGATAAGAACATTTCCGGTAGTCAGTGGCGTATCCGGTGTAGTTGCAAAACTATCATCTATTGCATCCGGCGCCCCATTATTAGCACCTATAGTACCCGTCCCCTGTACGCCATCTGTAATCGTACTGGCTGACGAATTAAAATTAACCGTCTGGTTGAAATTGGTTAGATCAAGCGTAAAGGTCTCATCACCTTCAAATACATCGGCATCACTATTTACCGTTATCGTTACAGTCGTCGAGGTGTTGCCTGCTGTAATAGTGCCTGTGCCAGACAAAGCAGCATAATCTGAACCTGCCAGGGCGCTAACATCCACCGTCTGATAATCGAAACTAATATCAGCTCCAAGCACCTGATCTACTGATATGGTAAAGGTTAGCGTCGTTGTACCCGAAGTTGGTTCCTGCACAGAAACATTATCAATGGATATTGTCGGCACCAGCGCCATATTGATAGTTGTCGTCGCAATCGAGCTGCTATCCGTACCGTCACTAACAGTAACTTCTATCGTTCTCGCGGCGCCGCTGGCAGATCCATCGTTACTGAACTGGATTGCCCGGATAGCACTCTGATAGTCTGACAATGTAGCATTGCCAGATAGCGTTAGCTCACCATTGGAGGGATTGTAGGCGCTTGCCGTTATTCCTGGCGGCAATGAACCTACCATTAGAAAATCGCCTGCTTCATAATTCGAGATCGTAATAGTTGCGCTTTGTAGTACGCTGCTATCAGCATCTGTGATGATGATATCCGAGTCAGCGATATAGGCAGGACTTCCCCCTTCTGTATATCCAGTAACAAAATCTACGCCACCTGTAGTGCTATTATTTGCGTCCAGATCTATTTCAGGGCCATCATTCGTGCCGTTAATCGTAATTTGTACTGTTGAAGCCGTGCCGTCAACACTCGTAACATTAAAGGTCTCGTTAACACTGTTCCCAACATTCAGATTATCGAACGCACTGTTAGCGGTGAATGTCCAATCTC
>CAYPEL010000086.1:1828-11688 GCA_964409635.1 uncultured Gammaproteobacteria bacterium
CGGTTGAGGACGTGCCGTCTATACTCGTGACATTAAAGGTCTCGTTGACGCTGTTCCCAACATTCAGATTATCGAACGCACTGTTAGCGGTGAATGTCCAATCTCCGGCCGCATCGATACTGAAAGTACCGATGGTGCCGTTGACTGTCACTGGGGTAAATGCGTTATCTACATTGTCCACATCGGTGCTGGTCAAGGTTCCATTCGTTGAGACCGGTGAATCGGTTTCGGTTAACACCTGACTGTCACTGGAGACAGTTGCCGCATCGTTGGTACCGTTGATAGTGATTTGTACGGTTGAGGACGTGCCGTCTATACTCGTGACATTAAAGGTCTCGTTGACGCTGTTACCGACGTTCAGACCGTCAAACGCGCTGTTGGCGGTGAACATCCAGCCACCCGTGGCATCGATACTGAACGTACCGATGGTTCCATTGATGGTCGTCGGTGTAAACGCGTTATCCGCATTATCCACATCAGTACTGGTCAAAGTTCCATTCGTTGAGACCGGTGCATCGGTTTCCGTCAAGATCTGACTATCTGACGACACTGTGGCTGCATCGTTGGTACCGTTGACGGTGATATTAACGGTTGTAGTATTTGTATTACCAAAACCATCTACGACTGTATAGGCAAAGTTTTCAGAGACAGCCTGGCCAGCACCTAACGCCTGAACTGCGGGACTGCTATTATTAAGCGTATAGATATAGCTGCCATCACTATTGATAATAATACTGCCATAGATACCGGAAACGCTGGCGCCGACATCGCCTGGTATGCCATTAACTTCTGATACAGATAACGGATCTCCATCAGGGTCAAAATCGTTGTCCAGCACATTTGCACTTACCGTGTTTGGAGCGGCATCTTCTGAAATCGAATTCGTATCGCTAACAACGACAATTGCGGCTTCGTCCTGGCCATTAATAGTGACAGTAATGACCTGCGCAGAACCATCGGTCGCTGTGAAAGTAATGGTGTCAGTGAGGGTAGCCCCCGTATCCAGAGCCTGAATAAGAGGATTAGAATTATCAAGATTATACGTCCAAACACCACCCGTCAGTTCAAATGCACCGTACCCGTTATCACCACTTGTAGCAGCAACATCTGCAAATACTGGATTATCATTATCATCAATGTCACTAATTGATAAGGTGCCAGTGGTTGTTACACTGCTATCTTCTGTAACTGAACCGCTAAAGATTCCGCTGACCACCGGCACATCTTCCGTTCCGGTGACTGTAATTGTCACACTCTGGCTAACTGATTCGCCATCCGTTGTCGTTGCGGTCACTGTAAATGTTTCAGTGGCGGTTTGGCCAGCATCCAGGCTCTGTGCTGCGCTGTTATCCAGTGTGTAGCTCCAGACACCACCCACAGTCACATCAAAACTGCCGTAGGCACCGACTTCTGTTTGTGGAGCAAACGCAGGAGTATCAACCACGTCAACATCGCTAGCGACCAGTGTACCCGTGGCACTCAGCAGAGTGTCTTCGGTTACGGTGCCATTTGCGGTCCCTGTAATCACTGGCGCATCTTCTGAACCATTGACTGTGATGGTCAAGTTGGCGGCATCAGATCCGCCGTTACCGTCAGCTGCTGTATAGTTAAAAATATCCTGAACAACGTCGCCGGCTGCAAGTCCTTGTACGGCTGCATTGCTATTATTTAATGTATAGGTATAGGATCCATCCGCATCCAATACCAGGGTTCCATAAACACCCGCAAAGGTACCCGGATTATCGACGGTGAGGGTATCACCGGTGTCAGGATCAGCGTCATTGAGTAACAGGTTACCCGTGGCAATCAATGCACTATCTTCTTGAGTTGTATTGACATCGGCGGCCGCTACAGGGCCATCATTCGTTCCGGTAATCGTAAGCGTAACAGTCGCTGTATCACTGCCACCGTTACCATCACTGATAGAATAATCGAAACTGTCTGTAGCGTTGCTGCCTACAGGCAGTGCATTGAAAGTTGCCGATGTGCCAGGGTTATAAATAAAACTACCATCCGACTGGAGTGTCAGTGTTGCACCCGATGACAGAACTATTGATGTACCAATGGCGCTCGGCTGACCGTTGACTGCCGTTATAGACAACACATCTCCGTCTGGGTCGCTGTCTATGCCAGCGCCTGTATTATCCGTCAGGACATTACCTGCGAATGAAGCATCTTCACCGGTGGTATATTGGTTTTCAATTGCAACGGGTGTGTCGTTGCTACCACTAATGTTGATAGTCGCCGTACCAGGCACAGTTTCTATACCATCTGTAACTGTGTATGTAAAAACACTACCCCCATTGGCGTTTGCAACAGTATCAAACTGCAAACCCTGAAATTCTAGCAGTGTGAGTGTCTGGCCAGTGACGAGTGGCGTGCCGTCACTGAGTGTAACCGTGCCTAAGGCAGGATCCGGCAATCCAGTTACCGATACTGTCAAAACATCTGAAGCATCCAGATCCGTCGGTAATGGCAATAACAAAGGTACGTCGAGACTATCTTCTGCTGCAGTAATCACTGCATCTGTGACCACAGGCGCGTCATTTGTACCAATTATTGTAATGACCGCCGTTTGTGGTGTGACACCACCCTGGTTGTCGATAACGTCATAAGTATAAGAAATGACTTCAGTCTCACCATCGGCTAGCGCTTTATACGCAGAAGGATCAACCGAAAGCGCACTTCCCACGGGGGTAATCCCGGAGGCATCACCACCTGTAAGATTTAGATTGGCTATTGTCAGAAGGTCTGATACGTCTACATCAGTAGCACCCGATAAGAAATCAACGCCAAACACCGCGTCGTTTTCTGTCGCAGTAGCGCTAACGGGAGCCGAGACCACTGGCGCATCATTGGTGCCGGTAACAGTAATCGTAATAGTTGCTGGCGCACTTGTACCACCATTAGTATCGTCGGCAGTATAGGTAAAGGTAACATCACGGCTTTCACCCACCGCCAGATCCTGGAAATCGAGGCCAGGGGAAAAACTATAGCTCCCATCGGGGTTAAAGCTCAGCGTACCTTCAGTAACATCGGTAACTAACGCATAACTATTAGGATCAAGATCTCCATCTATATCAGCAGCGGGCGGGACGCTGCTGTTAACCGGCGCACCATCTTCCATAGCCGTTATATTATCTGGCGACACCGTAGGGTCATTATTAATAACCGTGATCGTACCGGTAGACGAAGTTGTATTGCCGTCATCATCTGTAGCAATGACTTCAACAACACTATCACCTGGATCGAGATCAGCGACTACGTCATCGTCCAGGATCCAGGTACCATCGCCATTATTGATAGCATCATAGCTGTTGCCATCAATCACAACGACAACTGTCGCGGACGGATTGCTGACTGCGCCCGTTATTTCAGGTGTATTGTCGTTGGTAGTAAACGAAGTAGCGGCTACAGTAAGATCTTTATCATCAGTTGCGCTATCCTCACTATCATTTCCAGCGAACCTCAATAATTCAAGCCGGGACTGTTGGTGACTGAAATCCAGACCACGGGTTTCGTATCCACTGACCGGGGTCGTCTGCTGCCCGGTTAGGTCAATAATTATCCCGTTGCTCAGACTTATATTTTCGTCATAGGAGAAGCCTTCGTTATTTGTTTCTTGCTTTACACCCGCGGCTGTTTCTTCAGTAACTTCCACAGGGTCATTACCGGCCAAAATCAATGCCTGAATGCCCTCAACATCCGCAATCATACGGTTGATGTCGCCCAGAAAATCCGGATAAAATACATCATCGTCGAGTAATACCTGGGCCTGTTGTCCCAGGTTCATATGCGTGCCATCGATGAAATCAAGTGCGATCGTGCTGGCGCCGATTGTCTGCACAAGATCGTTGCTGTAAACCGGATCACCCGCCTTCAAGACACGCTCAATGCCGTTGCCATCGGTAGCAATTACCTGCCCGCTTATTTCCCTGACATAACCGATAGCTTCAACGGTGGCGTTAAAGACACTGGGTGGATCGATCTGATTACTCATTGTGAACTCCGCAAAGTATTACTACCCCGGTTTGGGGTGTTGGGTAGTTATTCGGTAATCAGCGGTAAATAGTGAGCGGATTCGCAGCGTGTATGTACCTTGGTACTATAGCCGTAATCACCCAGTTTTATATACAATATTAGATATATAACAATATGTTATATAATGTTTAGAGAATACTTATCATAATTGATTCACCGATTGCTGGTTGATTCGAACCGCCAAAGAAGTTCGATCTTTGAAACCGGTTTTACGGAAAATAGCAGTCAAATGCGCTTTGACTGTACGTTCCTTAACAATCAATTGCTCAGCAATTTTTTTATTCGGCAGCCCTTCTGCCACCAGTAATGCAACCTGGCGTTCGCGATCAGTCAATAATTCGAGTGGTGAGGGCTCAGTCTTTTGACGCCACTGTGCCAGTACCTGGTGCATCAAACGCCGGCCTACCCAGATCTCACCCAGCAGCACAACTTCCACAGCTTTTTGAAGCATCTTGGGTGTCATATAGGTGTTAGCATAGCCTTCCGCACCGACACGCAATGAGGCCATGCCTTCCTGCTCAAACGGCACATCGGCCATCACTAGAACGCGGCTATCCGGATAGGTACGTTTTAAAGTTTCCACATCAGTTAAACCTTTCATACCAGGCAAGATAAGATGCAGCAAAATAATCGCAGGTGGGCGTTGCGAAATAAATAAATTCAAGCGCACTTTATTATCCACTTGAGCAAGCTGCCGGTAATTAGCCAGCGTATCGGACCAACGCTGCCGGACATGCTCGTCACCACTCGCCAAAAGTATCATGTTATTCATCGCTCAGTGAGTGCGCGCTCCTTGGCGCGTAATACAGGTTTCATGAGATAGCTAAGCACGGTTTTCTTACCCGTAAGGATATCAACGCTACCCAGCATCCCAGGGATAATAGGCAAAGGGTCATGTTCCGTTCCAAGATGGCTGCGCTCAGTACGAACGCGCACCAGGTAAAAACTTTCACCTTTATCATTGGCAATCGTATCAGCACTGATATGCTCAACATTAGCTTCGAGACCACCATAAATAGAAAAATCGTAGGCAGAGAATTTAACAATGGCTTTTTGATCTGGATGCAGAAAAGCTATATCAGCCGGCCGGACTCTAGCCTCTACCAACAATGAGTCATCCAGCGGGACAATTTCAACTAATGAGGCACCCGGTTGCAGCACACCACCAATTGTATTTACCAGCAGTTGCTTTACCGTCCCGCGCACAGGAGATACCACGGCGGTACGATTTACCCGGTCTTCCAAGGCAACATTGCTTTCTGTCAGCTGCGATAGCTCCGAAGCTACTTCATTGAGCTCAATACGTGCCAGGTTGCGGAAGCTGATTTCGACTTCTACTTTTTTACTGTTGGCTTCAGACAGTTTCGACTCGGCTCTTGGGATTGAGAGTTTTGCGCCCTGCAGTTCACCTTCCAACTCAGAAAGCTGACGCTCAAGACGCAACACTTCCACTTCCGAAATAGCACCATCCGCTACCAAAGGCCGGGTCATATCCACTTCTCTGGCCAGCAAACCCCGGCTGCGCTCAAGCTGTTCTGCCTTGGCGCGTAATTCATCCAGTTCCTGCCGCCGCTGTGATGCCTGCTGAGTGGCAATTTCAAGGCTGCTATCCAATTCCTGGATTCGAGAGTCAAACAATAGCTGTTCCTGTTCAAGCAAATCAGGCCGTTCTGTTTTGACTTCTTCGGGCACAATAAAGTCACTGTGATTGGCCTCTGCACGCAAGCGGGCCGCCTTGGCTAATAGCGATAGGTAATGCAAACGGCCTTCACGCAAATTTGAAGCAAACCGCGTGTCATCGATACGCAATAAAACCTGCCCCCTCTCCACCACTTCACCTTCACGCACCAGCAATTCGGAAAGAATACCGCCTTCGAGATTCTGCACGATCTGCAACTGGCGCGAGGGAATCACCTTACCTTCACCCCGGGTGATTTCGTCCAATTCTGCCCAGGCTGACCAGGCAATTGAAAAACCAACAAACAACAGAGCCAACCATAGAATAATGCGGCCACCGCGTGGAGTTTGTTCCAGAATGGCCGCATTAGCATGGGTTACAAAATCGATGTCTTCGGCATTCACCTCTTCGAGGAATGAAGCCGTTCCATCGGTCTGCAACTGAGTCTTTTGTCCGAATAGTTTTTTCATTCGACTGACCGCCGCATACCGCGGATTTTCCCCTGTCGCAACGCCGCCATTACCTGTTCCTTGGGACCATCTGCTACTACCTTGCCCTGATCAAGCACGATGATCCGGTCAACCAGCTCGAGTAAAGAGGCACGGTGGGTAACCAGCAACAGGGTTTTACCTTCCAGCCGCTCACGCAGTCTGGATTTAAAGCGTTCTTCTGTACTGTTATCCATGGAATTGGTTGGCTCATCCATCACCAACACACCCGGACTATTTAACATCGCCCGGGAAATCACCACACCTTGACGTTGCCCGCCGGATAAACCTTCACCTCGTTCTCCAACCGGCATATCAAAACCAGAAGGATGGCGGTTAACAAATTCGTCGACACCTGAAATCCCCGCCGCCTCAAGCACAGCCTCATCTTCAGCATGGGGCGACCCGTAGACAATATTTTCGCGCACACTACCGTAGAACAAGGTAACGTCTTGCGGAACGTAACCAATATTCCTGCGGATATCGGCCGGGTCTATTTGACGCAAATCAATACCATCGATATGCACTGCACCTTCAGTCGGTTCATATAAACTCAACACCAGTTTTTCTATGGTGGTTTTGCCTGAACCAATCCGTCCGATAAAGCCAACTTTCTCACCCGGATTTATGCGGAAGGAAACATCTTTCAGCGCAGGTTGCTCCTGGTTTGGATAAGCAAAGGTTACATTACTGAATTCGATAGCGCCTTTGAGCGCAGGTCGACTGACAAAGGTTTTTCCTTCTGGCCGTTCTACCGGTAGCGTCATAATTTCTTCGAGTGATGCCAGTGATGCTTTGGCCTGGTGATATTGGGTTGCGAGGTTCGCCACTTGCGACATTGGCGCCATGGCCCGACCAGTTAACATCACACCGGCTATCAGACCACCCATACTAATCTCACCCTGTGAAATCAGATATACGCCATAGACGACGATGCCGATGGTTGCGAGCTGTTGTAACAACACGGCAAGATTCACGACCGATGATGACAAGATACGGGAACGCATACCGTGTTTGGCTATATACCCCACGGCTCTTTCCCAGTTCCTTTGTATCGAACTTTCAGCGCCGAGCGTCTTGACAGTTTCTACAGCTGAAAGACTTTCGATCAGCATGGCGCTCTTTTGCGCACCAGCCCGGTAGGAAGCCTCAACGCTTTTCTGCAACGGGCCACGAATAAATAATGCATACGCCAGCAATACCGGAATCGCGGCTAACGGAACATACACTAGAGGACCGCCTACAAAAGCAATCACAGCCAGAAACAGCAACACAAAGGGCAAATCAACAAGCCCCGTTATGGTCGCTGATGTAATAAAATCCCGGATGGTTTCAAATGAGCGCAAGTTATTCGCAAAAGCGCCAACTGAGCTAGGCCGCGCTTCCATTTTCATACCCAGTACCCGCTCAAAAATAAGCACCGATAGCGTGATATCGATTTTCTTGCTAGCCACATCAATAAAATAGCCACGCAAGGTGCGCATTAATATATCAAATAGAATCACCACACTGACACCGGCCGCCAACACCCAGAGTGTTTCAAAAGCCTGGTTTGGAACCACCCGGTCATAGACATTCATAATGAAAATCGGGCTGGATAATGCGAACAGGTTTATCAACAAAGAGGCCACCAACACATCCCGATAAATCCGCCAGGATTGCATAAGCGTGCCCCAGAACCAGTGCCGGGAACGTATATTGAGCACAGAGGGTGTGCGTTCATCAAACCGGTGCTCGGCCTGAATGAAAAGTGTATAGCCAAGATAATCGTTTTCCAGAATCGGTAAAGGTATTTCCCGTTCACCGCCACTTTCAGGAAATAATATACGTGCGGTTTGCTTTTCAGCATTTAATTGAACGAGTAAACATGCCTGACCACCTTGCAGCAACAACACAGCCGGCAAAACCAAATTAGAAATTTTTGATAGTGGCCTTTTAACAATCCGGGCAGATAATGCAGCACGCCGTGCAGCACGGATAAACAACTCCGGAGTCAGACGGTCATCGACTAACGGTAGCCCGGCACAGAGTGCATCCCGTGACAGGGGACGATCCTGTTTTTGCGTTAACAACACAAGGCAACCCAGCAAAGGATCTTCACTCGCATTGCCAGCTGCTTTATTGACTGACCAATCCAAGTCGGACCGGTTTATCTCCGGCTCTGATATAGCCTGATTCATCCTGTTATCAATTCCAGTCGCTATCCGCTGATTTCAGCTCAATCATTAGTGGCGGCTAAAAAGTGGGAAAGTTGAATGTAAATCCCTAGGAAATCAGTAGCTTCAGTCACTGATAATAATCCAGACTTCGGCTCGACAAACTTTAAATTGCAAGCATACTCAAGCACCTAGACAAACAGGCCGATGCCAGTAACAGACACGGCGCAGAGCATCTACGCGCCCTAAAAAAGACTCTTCAAAAGACGGCTGAACAATGACTTACGCAAAACGAAATACTGATGGTGAAATTATGGCGCTATTTGATACAGACCAGGGCCAGGGGCTCGAAGCTGTCAAATACAGCGACCCGGACGTGATACGTTTCCTGTCTGGGTCCGAAACTGGTCATAAAACATTAGCTTTCCTGCAACAGTCCGACCTTGATCTGGCTCGGGTTGTCGAGGATCTGATTGAGCTGATGGTCGATAAGGATTTGATCCTGTTCACCGAGCTGCCAACTGCCGCACAGGAAAAACTGCTGGGACGCAAACAAGCACGTGAAAGTCTTGGTGAAGCTGGCTTACTGATCGTTGACGAATCCGAGATTATCTAAATCTCGATTGGTCAACCCAAAACAGGTGTCACAAAACAGGTGTCCACAAAACAGGTGTCAGAGAACAATTGTTCCTAATATACAAAGTTAACCAATCTATTTTTCCGCTATAACCTGCGGCCTTCCCGATTGACCTGGGCGCGTCTGCCGTTTCGTCATTGCTTCAATTTTGTCCTTAAAAGTGCTACGCCCTAATACCATCTCTAGCTTCACTGATGCGCGGATTTCATGCAGTAGATGACTATCCAGGGCGTTCCGGAATAATGCTCGATACGCATGGCAGCGCCGCTTTATATCTTGATCGAGTTCCAGATAAAGTTTGTGGCGTGTAATCAAGGGGTCTGATTTTTCATTTCCATTGGCAGAAAAACTCGACCAGGGGTAGGCACCGGGAGTTGTTACCATATTAGCCCGAACAGGATTCAGTTCAATATAGCGCATACAGGCTAAAAGATATTGTTGACTGTCTACTAAACCGGCCTTATAACGACCCTCCCAAAGGGTACCGGATCGTTGATAGGTATTATTAACGTAGCGCACATACCGGCGCCCCAAGGATTGCATCATTTGCGATATCGCATGCGCAGCTTGCGGCGTGACCAACAAATGCACGTGATTCGTCATGAGCACGTAGGCATGGATATGACAATTATATTTCTTCGCCGCTTCGCGCAGGTTATCCAGATAATAATGATAATCCTCATTCACAAAGAAGCAGGCATCGCGATTATGACCGCGTTGGATAACGTGCTGGGGAATACCAGGTAGATTGAATCGGGATTTGCGTCCCATAGGTCACCTCCTTGTTGGTTTTATCGGACAATCCGTTTGGCCGGGTTTTATTGTATACCTATTACTGTATTAGAGAATATTGTTCTCTG
>CAYPEL010000087.1:0-11639 GCA_964409635.1 uncultured Gammaproteobacteria bacterium
GATTTCAATGAAACATTAGAGCGAAATATTGCGCTCTATAATCATGGCCTCTATTGGAATACACTCTCTCATTATTTGAAATATTATAAAGAAGAGCAAATATTAGTAGTATTTTTAGAAGACTTAATTAAATCATTTGACGTTGAGATATCGCGAGTACTAGCGCATATTGGTACAGACACCAAATTTAAGTTGTCGCCAATACAAAGCAATTCTGCTGAAGATTACAGAATGGATACTGGATTTTCAGCGCTGCTTAAGAAAAGTATAGGAAACCGTATTACATACCCGAATTAGTTAAAGAAAAGCTTAAGCGTGCCATTACTAAAGAGTGGGCTTACGAAATAAAATGGGATGCACAGGTATATAATGATGTAGCACAATATTTTTCTGATGATACCAAAACATTACTAGAATATTGCGGTAAAAGTAGTAACTACTGGGATTTTAGCTGCCCAAGTGTAAAATAGTCAACGCTCTTGCTATAGGTTGTTTAATGTGAAGGTTGTCAAGGCGAAAATTTTGCAGTTTTCAGAGTGAGTATATTTTACCAACGATATGGGTACAATAAATTACATGCTGTAAAGCCTTCACTGATAAGAGAGGCAATCCTACTCGACGTATTGTTTGTTCAATCTGGGTGTAAGTAAAAGCCTTTATAGTATATGCTGAATCCTTGGTCTGATATTCTATTTTTAACTGGATAAATAAACAGGTGGCTATTAGAAAATGAAAACCATATTAATCTGCCATGTAGATTCAACGTTAACAAGAATAGGATTTGCTCGGTGGCTTTCTTCATTTACTGATCTTGCAGGTATAATAGTAATTCATGAGCAGGGGAATCGTGCCAAACAAAGAATAAAAGCCGAAATTAGACGTGTTGGTTTATTACGCTTCATTTTTGATATTTTGCCATATCGGCTCTACAGTAAAATCTTTGATAGCAAAACTGACTGTGCTTGGGAAAAGAGTAAAATTGATGAACTTTGTCATGCATACCCTGATCTACCGGCATCGACTCAGATTTTGAGGACCGATTCACCTAATTCTGATGAAGCTAGAGAATTTATTACAAGTCTGGCTCCTGATATGGCTGTCGCACGATGCAAGACACTGATTAAAAAAGAAATATTCTCTATCCCGCCTGACGGTATCATTATATTACATCCGGGTATTTGTCCCGAGTACCGTAACGCGCATGGGTGTTTTTGGGCGCTATCCAATAATGAGTCTGATAAAGTCGGCATGTCCTTGTTAAGGATTGATAAGGGGATAGATACTGGGCCAATCTACGGCTATTACAGTTATCCATTTGATGTGCGCTCAGAAACACCCGGTATTATTTATAATCGTGTTGTATATGACAACCTTGATGTGATCGAAAAAAAAATGTGTGAGATTCATAACGGTGAAGCAGTAGCGATCGATACTACGGGACGTAAATCAGGTGTCTGGGGCCAACCTTGGTTAAGCCAGTATTTGAGGATCAAAAGACAGGCGAGGAAGCAATGAACCGACGGGCTATTGTGTTGTTATACCATGACGTGATTAATGGAGACGACCCTGATATTTCCGGCTTCGGTGGTAAAAATGCTGCTGAATATAAATTATCTGTTAAGGAATTTGAGAGGCATTTACTATCGATTAAGGAAGCATTGAAAGGCTCTGTGATTACTGCTAATGAAGTTAGTAGTCCAGATTTTTCTTCACCACCCGTGTTATTTTCTTTTGACGATGGCGGCTTGAGTTCGTACACGCATATCGCGCCGATGCTGGAACACTATGGCTGGCACGGCTGTTTTTTTATTACGACAGATTATATCGATAAGCCGGCCTTTGTGAGTAGTGAACAAATACGAGAGTTGGATCAGCGAGGTCATACTATTGGGAGCCATAGTTGCTCCCATCCGCGTAAGATATCTGATTGCAGCCGGGAGCAATTACATAAAGAGTGGAGTAACAGCCTGGCTGTGCTTGCAGATATTTTAGGCAGGCCAGTGAGAGTGGCATCAATACCGGGTGGGTTCTATTCCCGGCAGATAGTAGAAGTAGCAGCAGAATGTGGTGTTCGGCAGTTATTTACTTCTGAGCCAGTACAAAAAATAACCCGAGTCGGTGACTGCGATGTGATTGGCCGGTTTTCAGTGAAACGGGGTTGTGACCAGGCTATTCCTGCAGAATTTGTGGCCAGCAACCTGGTTCGGCGTTTTAGACAATATGGTTACTGGAATTTCAAGAAATCACTAAAAGTGGTGGCAGGTCCTGTCTATGCCAGGTTGCGGACATATGTTTTGGCCAGAAGATAATTCACGAGTTTATTAGGTTTCGGATTATAGTTGGGCGTGTCCTCGATATCTTTGGGCGATTTAGATTAAGTTTAGCCCAAAGTCATCTATTATTTTTGTCTTTTTAGTTTCAGTCTGCGGTTCTTTACAAAAAATGAAATCTTATCTTTGATTTCGTTTTTTTCGTCTTGGGGAAGTATTGGCAGCGTAAAGAAAGCCATTATGAACGATAAAACAATGAATGATCTCAGAGCAATTGAAATCACTACTGACTCAGGCACCAGCAGTGAAAATGCGAAGGCAAGTAGTGCTAATACAGCTGTAATGCCAACTTTACCCCAGGGTAACTCCATATCGTAGTATTGCTTCGCTTTCCAGTTTGTCCAAAAGAACCGGGCGGCAAACCCAATAACCGTTGCCCAGGCAGCGCCATAGATTCCAAATGTGGGTATTAGTAAGAAGTAGGCGGCCGTGATAGCCAGCACAGCAACGATTTCCGCATAGGCAATTTCCATTGTTTTTTTGTTTATCAGGATTCCCAGATTAACGTATTTGGTCCATGCCTGAATAATATAAGCGGAAATAATAATGGGGACGACTTTGTATGCCTCCAGAAAGGCGGGGTCTGACATGATCTTAAGGAGGTCTTTGGTAAATAAAGACATACCAAGTGCAATGAAAATCATTACAAAGCTGATGTATAAAAATACCTTCTGGAATACGGCGCGGGCATCCGGTTTGTTGTAAATCTCGTATTTTTCAGAATCCCACATTCTTTCAAACGGCGTCCATGCTAGCAGCGTAAACATGAAACCGAATTTGTAACCCAGTGAATAAATCCCGACCTGTGTTAGGTTAGTATAGATATTGAGAATATAACGGTCTCCAAAAGTAACATAGAAAGTACCAAAGGTTGCCAATTTAAGGGGCAGGCTAAACGAGAAAAGTTGTAGAACGGCTTTTTTTGTAACTTTAATGCCGGTTACAGAGAGTGAATAAACCGTAAGTATAACAGCCATAATAGCGCTGGAGATAACCGCGCTATAGATAACACCTTCAACGTGCATTTCATGAATGACTACCAAATAGATATTGAGCGATAGCTGTAAAAACAATTTCATTAGACTGAATATTGTAAACAGCCAGGGTTTTTGCTGTGCCCGAATGTGTGTTAAGGGTATTTCTACCAGCGGTAAGAAAAACAAGGTCAGTGCAAACAGTGCGATGAGACTGCTATATTCAGAGCTGCCAAAAATTGCGATGGATAAAGGTGTTGAAAAGATAGCAACTGCAAGTGCACCAGCGGCGTTTAAAAGGAAATCAAGAATAAGCGCCGATGAAATGATGCTGTTTTTTTCTTTTTGTGAAGATGCGGTGCAGTAGAATCGAAATACGGCCTGGGAAACCCTAGCCCCAAATAGAATAGATGCAAAATCAAGGAGCATGGAAAGGAGTTCTACAACGCCATAATCTTCTGGTGTTAGATAGCGTGTGTAAATAGGCAGCATAATCAAACTGACACTGCGTCGCATAATATCGCCGGTTAAATAAATAGCGCTATGACTGACTATTCTGTTTTTTGTTTTATTCATGTCTTATGCTTATTGGGCATGGCAGGTTGAGTGCGGCAGGCAACTGTTCATTTGCAGTGTTAATTTGAATTTTCCAGACAAAAATGTTTCTCTAGAAGGCTATCGCACTGAGATTCAATCGCTGAGTACCAGTCACTATTGGCATAGCTTTTCCATTTGCCAAGATCGGATCTCGTATTAATCAGGTTTGCCAGAGTATCTACGCTGGTATTGCTAACACCAATATATTCAATAACTCTAGTTAGAGTTGAGTTTGTGTCAGTAATCAGGTCTTCATACGATATACTTAGGCCGGAATACGTTTTACCGTAAATGTAGGATAAGCGCCAAAGTAGGTAGTGGTAATAATACGGGTGTTGTCCTAAATTAGGATCAAGGAATGGAAAGGATGAACTTAAATTCCGCGCCCATTCTATGGTGTAAAAAATGTTATAGCGGGATAGGTCATGTCCGGTTAAATCGTGGCTAATCAGTATCGAATTGCGTGATACAGATAGCCATTGGTCGCGGGGATGCCTGTACATGTGAATAATTTTAGAATTGTTAAAATTAGCCTTGAGCCAGGGTAATCTGTAATCGACCCGGTTGAACTGTAATACAGGTATGGAGGGCGACTGGTCAATAAGTGCCTTTATATAGGCATACAAATTCGGGTCAAATGAAGTGGAGTCCATTATTAGCCGTTTGTAGGTCCAATCCCGTGTGAATAGTCCACTGACGTTCTCTATGTGATTATATTCCTCCCAATAATTATCAACGCCTTTATGGCTGCTGTCGGTATGTTTCTGCCTTGCTGCCTGGTCAAACCACATCCTTTCATTTAAAGGTTCGTAGTAGCAGTGAAGTTCATCAATTTGCCGAAGAATATTCCACAGGAGTGTTGATCCGGAGCGGAATCTTGCTGTAATAAAAATGGGTGTTCTGTTTTCTTCATGCTTGTCTTTTTGTAAGTCAGGGTATTCGTCTTCTAAATTATGTGAAAAGGCTTTTTTAAGCTCGTTGTTCAGGGAAGGGTCTCGAATGGATTGAAATTCATGTTGGAAGATATCCCTGAAATCGTTATGCGATACAGTCTTGTTGACAATTGACCAGAAAGCCTTTTTTAATTTCATGAGTTTCACAATTAACTATCCTTGCGCCGAAGAAATCAGTTCGCAATAATCCAGAAAATCCTTAACCTTGTTTTTCACATCATTCTTTTGTGCCCATTGATAGCCTGCTTCGCCCATTTCTTTTCTCAGCTTATCGTTTTCCAGTAGTTGAACTATCGCATCAGCTATTTCCTGGACTGAAGTGCTGTCAACAAGCAGTCCTGTTTTAGCGTGCAGGATAGCATCAACTGCGCCGCCTGCGTTACCGCCGATTACAGGCTTTTTGAATGCATTTGCTTCCAGAAAAACCAGGCCAAAGCCTTCCGTATCTCCGTTTTCCAGTTCTCTGTTCGGCATTAGAAAAATATCGCATGCCTGGTAAAAAGACAGCAACTCTTCGTGTGATACACGACCGACCAGTGTGACCACTGAAGCCAGTTCAAACTGATCAATCAAATTTTCCAGTTTGTTCTTCATATCACCTGTGCCGGCGATGACTAACTGTACATCAGGATGTTTTGATCGGACCATATGTATGGCTTCAATCGCTTTATCAAAGCCTTTTCTTTCTATGAGGCGGCCAATGGAAAAAATTAGCGGTTTCCCTGATTCTTTATATTGATTGGTGATGTCGCTAAGCGTGGCAGGGGTTTGATATGCCGCCATATCAATGCCGTTTGGAACAAGGTGTATTTTATTTTCAGCCACACCAAATAATTCTGTAATTGTTCTTTTGGTGAATTCACTGACGCTTACAATGCCATCGGCTTTATTTAGATATGACCCTCCGTGCTTCCCCAAAAATCTGGATGAAGTGCTTGTTGTCAATTCCTCACCGTGAACAAATATGATTACTTTTACGGATGTTAACGTCTTGAGGGCGGCGCCCAACCACCCTAACTCCTGCAGTTCGCCAATACATACAACATCAAAATTATTATTTTTTATGAGTCTGTAGGCGGTAAACAGTGCATTTATCTGTATAGGTAAATCATATCTCAATAAAACCCACAGTGTATGCAGTGTGTTTCGGCATTTAATGTAAGGGGCTCGTAAATATTTTAACTGGTGTATATATTCTGACATTTCCCTTTTCGGGGTGATTTCTATGCCGTTCGTACAATTATAGCGTGCCGTTAGAACGGATATCTTGCTGTTTCCGTACTTGTATAGATTGCCATACACAACGGCCGAGCCACCGATAACGGGAGGGAAGTAACTGGTAATGAGCAGACATTTCATGTTGTATTGTAATGGTGCTTGAAGCTTATTTAGTACTGTGTGTTTGTATTTTCTGAAGCTTATTCTGTTGCATTTCGAAAGATGAGCGGGTACATGCGTACCCGAATTTCATTGTATAACCCCAGTTCAGCAGGTTTGCCCAGGGAGACTCCAGGTTCTTGCTTGATTAATTCCAGTGTCTTCATAGAAGTTGGCGTATCGCTTTGGACAAAGTAGTCTGGCTGAATTATTTTAAGAACATCGGGTGTATTAAATTCATTATTCGCATAAATAACTTTGATAGACGTGCCCAGTAGTAAAAATGGCGCCCACCCACCTGACACGGTTTCACCTTCTTTTACTACCTGGCTAATACGCGAACGCATCGTTTCACTATTGTAGATCGGGTTCATGTGAAAGGAGCCAATCAGAAACAGGCTGTGTAAAAGTGACGCACCAACAAATCCAGTTAATACTGTTCTTAAGCCCTTTTCGCTGAACAGTGAGTGTTGAAAAAACCAGATCACGCTAGCTGCGCAGGCGCTGATGACGATGATAAATCGCATCTGTATGTGTTCGTGAAGATTAAGTGCAGTAAAGCTATAGGCTATGGCCAGTGCCGTTAGTAATAGGCCGATAAGGCTGGCTATAAAATGTGGTCTCTCACGGCTGATTTCGCTGTTGGTTGTAGTATGAAACCACTCCAGGATGAGTAGTATATATGCTGGTACAAACGGGATGTAGTATCTAAGCGGGTTGTAGGGGAAGAGGGAAAGTATCAGGGGAGCCATAATTACCATACTGAGTAAACAGACACGGTAAATATTATTTAAGTACAACCTGGACTGGTAGGCGGCGATATGTGCAGCACAGAGCGTGCCAGCAATAAGAATCGCAGGTGATGTAATCCGAAGGGGATTCTCGATCATTTTGTAAATAAAATCTAATGGAGAAATGCCCAGCCGATGGCCCCAGGCATGATGTGTGACTGCGAGTAATATCAGACTAGCCAGGGAAAAAATTACCAATAAAATTATCGATTGTTTCTTAGCAAGATGAATCTTGTTTATTATATACAGAGTGGATGCTGCGATAAGCGCGGGTGCTATATATACCAGGGCGGACAACTTGATTAGATTGCCAATAAGCACTCCGCCGATGGTTAGCCATAATATTGGCAATAGTGTGGGCTGTTTATTTTCTCTCAATAGAGAGAGCGGGAGTATCAGTCCGTAGAGGAAAAAAGACATCGGTATTTCAAACAAGGCAACTCTTGAAAAGGTGAACAAGGATGCGTCAACTAAGAACAGAATCAGGCCAACATAGAACAAATTTGTACTATATCTCCGCCTTAAAAAATAGCTAATCACGAGTGCCAGGAGTGAGAAGTAAATAATCGGCACGCTGCGGGCAGCGGTTATTGAAGTGCCGAATGATTTAAATACAGCATACACAGGCCATTGTGTCAGGGGGCTATAATCCATCCAGCCGGGGTAAGTATCAGCTGGATGCCAATGAGTTTTGTCAAACAGGGATAGATTTCTAGGTGATAGGGTTTTATAGCCCTCATCCACATACAGACCGGCACTCCAGGAAAGACCGCTGGGTGTGTCTGCATCAATATGCAACACTCTGAGCGCGATGGCACAGAGGATAATCAGGGCGGTGAGCGCGTAAAGTTTTGGGCTGGAGTGTGTCAATTCTATTTGCCTTTCCCTTGACCGTAAGCCCTGTTTAGTTTTAGATGATGATTGGAATATGAACACTTACTAGCGGCTGGATCATGCCTTTTCTGATGTCTCTCTGTCAATTATTGAATCTCGCCGGTAATATCTATCAATAATTTAAAACAAGGACAATTCTCGTGAAAAGAAGAACGGTATTGGCAGGCCTGGCGGCAACTGCGGCAGCCGCAGGCTCCGGACTATTTTATCAGCGTTGGAAAAAGCGTGAAGACATTCAGTACCACTCCCTTGATCAATATGACGCTGACGGCGGTTACGATATTTGTATCATCGGCACCGGCCCGGCCGGCTGCACCCTGGCGTCACGTCTGAGTGCTGTTGGTCAACACGTTCTGTTGCTGGAGTCTGGCGTGTCGATCACGGATAGCGAAAAGACAGCTGCGGTAACTGAACTGGATGTTTATAGCAGCAGTGGTGAACTGGATTATCCTTTGCAGGCTTCCAGGCTGCGCGCCATGGGCGGCACATCGAACATCTGGACAGGACGCTGCCCGCGCATGCTGCCAGCAGATTTTTCCGAAAGTCCTCTGGCGCCGTCTCAGGGCTGGCCACTGTCCTACGATGAGATAAAGCCGTATTACCGCGCTGCAGAAGCATCATTATCCGTAGAAGGCGGCAAGCTGACCGCGTCCCATGCACCACGTATTAAAGATTTGCCTGGAGAGGCATACCAGAATATAGCCCCGCTGCAAGCGATATTGGAGCCATTGGGTATCGCTGTTGATTATCCTCCCTTGTCAAATCAACGTCGGCTTTTTAAAGACAGTGGCCCGGTGCGTTTTGGGCAGGATGTTTTGCCGACAGTAAGTGGGCGAAGCAATGTCCATTTACTGCGTGATGCGACTGTTACGCGAATTGTAACG
The DNA here is from genome assembly GCA_964409635.1 of uncultured Gammaproteobacteria bacterium. Classification (GTDB taxonomy): domain Bacteria; phylum Pseudomonadota; class Gammaproteobacteria; order DSM-19610; family DSM-19610; genus CAYPEL01. The sequence goes on from CAYPEL010000087.1 coordinate 8,801, forward strand.
GATTCTGCCGGTCACGTAACTGGCGTCCAGGTGCAATCTACGGATGGTGCTAATAAAACTGTCCTTGCAAAACGTTATGTCATTGCCTGTGGGGGTGTGGAGTCTAACCGGCTGCTGCTGTTATCAAAGAATGCTCAGTTCCCTGATGGGCTGGGCAATCATTCCGGACACTTGGGCCGACATTTTATGGAGCACCCTTTTGTCAGATATTCGGCAGAAATTCCCGGCATTCCTCCGTTTGAGAAATGGTTGTTGGGCAGGACATATCAATTCTGCAAGCCAATGAGAAAACAGGGTATGGGTGGCTTAATTCTCGGCTTTAACAGCATTCCACCCGATGGGTTGAAGATCTCATTGGGAATCGAAATGGCGCCAGTAGAAAAAAATAGAATTCGGCTGAATGCGGATAAGAAAGACCCGTTTGGTAATCCTGGCGCTGATATACAACTGGCTTTTTCTGATGCGGATAAGGCTTTATGGGATGCGGGTGATGGGATCGTGCGCGATATTTATAGCCGGCTGGGCGTTAAAAATGTTCAAAAATTGAAAGATTCACTGCATTGGTCTCACCATCATATGGGGGGTACCAGGATGAGCGTTCAGGATGCTGATGGTGTAGTTAATCCGGATTTACGCGTGCACGGGACTGATAATCTCTATGTTTTGAGCAGTTCTGTGTTTGTGACAGCAGGTGTTGCCAATCCAACCCTGACGATTACGGCGCTTGCGCATCGGTTATCTGAGCATATAGCTAATCTGTAGGGAGCGGGCGCCACGCCAGTATCTGCAGGCAATAGTGGCTTTTACCCAGCCTGCGATGAGCGTACCCGTAAAATTTTGGCCGGGACACCGGCTACAATCGCATAGTCTGGTACGTCCTTGGTTACGACTGCACCTGCGCCGACAATAGCGCCTTTGCCGATCTTGACGCCATCCATAATGATGGCGCCTGTGCCAATCCAGGAATTGTCACCCAGAATTATGGGCCCTTTGGAGTATGCGCCCTGATCCATAACGGCTGAGTCTGTGTCATCAACGTGGTACGCGCCTGCGGTGAAGTAACAATTTCCTGCAACTAATACGGCTTCACCAAACTCAACTCCAGCCATGGAGACGATGACAGAATTGCTTCCTATAGTGGTTCTTTTGCCTAGGCGGATAGGGCCGGCTTTTGCCTGAATCATGCAGTTTCGATTTACAATGACATTGTCTTCGATAGTGATCCCTTCAGCGCCTGCTCCCCGTGCGTCGATGAGTGAGTTGTCATCTACAGTCACATTGTTACCAAGCACGATATTTGCAGGGTGACGTATCACGGCATTCCTGCCTATGATTAACCCGGATCCAGTTGACTTAAATAAACTTGGATAGAGCTTTTTGCGCAGTAAAAACCCCAGTCCTCCGGAAACTGACCCAAAGAGAAAAGTAAGGAGCTCATAACGCAGGAAATAGCCATTCGTAGTATCACCTACGGTCAGGCTTTTATAAGTCGCTAGTGGAGATGTCTGCGCGGCTGCTAGCTTGTCACGGATTATTTCTTCTTTCTGTATTTCTTTCATTGTCGTCAGGCCTGGTTGGTTCTATATGTCTAACGGCCGCTTTGGTGGGGTGTTGAGCTATCTTGCAAGGCGGGAAACTAAGCGCTTAATCAGACTGGTTTGCATGTTGTTTTGACCACTTATTCCGCGTAGCTAGAATTGTAATGAGTACTATGGGCAGCAGAATAACGAGTTCGGTGCCGATGGCAAACATATTGTGCTGCGAGAATATCTGGTCAATGAAAACTGAAAAACTGTCTCCGGGGTCGCCATGTTTGATTCCCTGGAAGATTGTAATTGGTGAAGTCCAGTGCTGGTCACTCATTGGCCACAAGAGTGGCATGCCAAAGGGTTCCCGCTGATCGGCCCGGAAGTAGTCCAAAAGCAGATGAGAAGCATAAAACGATACGCCGGTTGTTAACACTAGTACTGGCTTGCACGCCAGCAATCTGGGAAGCATGAGGGCCGCTACAGAGCCAAAAAAGATTGCCGCTAGAAAGCTGTGGCTGATCCCCTGATGGTAGAGATTAATATCACCTTGAATTGCCCCGGCCAGAAAATCAAGGTCGGGTGCATTGGCTGCAAAAATGCCAAAAAAGTACCACCGCCAATTGGGCACAATTGATGGTTGGCCTAAAATGCGGCTAAATGCGATACCCACGAGGCTATGGCCTATCGGAGTTGACAACGGCTACTACTCCAATAATGCATCGTATTTTCAAGGTCACGTAACGACCTCGGAGGCACTGTTAAATTTCTGTATATGGGCATAATTAAAATTAATTATTAATTTCAAGCGATTACATTTTTACAACATAAACTACATAACATAGCCTACGATAAGTGCTTGGTGCAATGGATGTTTTTAATACCTAAATTGGGTAATACCTGATTTCTTTAGTCCTTTGGTACAATATCACTGAATATAAAATTCTGGTTAACTACTATAAATACAGATCATAGATATAGAGCTTTATGTAGTTTTATGAGGCTGAGAAATTATTTCGCTTTGAGTTAATCAGTACTATAACAAATGTTGTTTAGTTTACGGAAAAAACTGTATGTTTGATTGTTCTTCATTGTTTCGTCATTCCACTCTGTGGCCGGTTAAAAGAAATACCGGTTGGCTTGTCGTTTTTTTCCTGTCTGTGTTTGAAACCAGCCTGGCATTTGGCGCGCCGTTTTTGCAGGATACGAGTATCCAGGGCGTGGTGTCGATGGAGGCGGAGAGTTACCACGCGAGCGCGGTGGCGCCGGATGGGCATGAGTGGTTACCGGCGGGTGTGAACTACCCGGGTTTT
>CAYPEL010000088.1:0-11319 GCA_964409635.1 uncultured Gammaproteobacteria bacterium
AAAAAACTGTGCATAAGAGCCGGTTAACCTGTGAGTAATGGTTAGCCAGCGGTCTTCTTCCTGGTAGAACCTGTGCATGGAGGCGATTGTGGGTGTAAAAATGTTTCTGTCCATGTGCACTGTAACACCTTGTTCCTCACAAATAGAAAGCAGGTTTGCAGTTGATTCATATTGCGACTTTAACGGTGTGCATATAAATACTTCATCGATAATATTGCTTCTAAGATAGTCCGGGAAATTCTTCAAGTCGGATACGATATTGTGGCCGTTAGTTTCTAAAGCACTATTACCAGCCCACTGATTATCGACAAACCCTATTAGTTCATAGCCCAGTTTCCGGCTGGATTTCATTTTGTTTGCAACGTCAACTGCTCTTGGGTTTGTACCTATAATCACTACATAACGTAAATTGCGCCCCAATAACCTGACATTTCTCATTAGCTGTCTGAGGATAAATCGGACAGTTAAAAGTGTGGTTATACTCAGCGTCCAAAAAATAGCCAGAAAAGAGAGTGTAATAATTTCCAGATGGAAGAGCTTGGAGCTTACATAAATAACGAGTGTGCAGAGAGAAACCGCACCGATAATGTCTAAAGCCCCGCGATACCATCCGGAGAGGCGACGGGAATGGTATAGATTGAACGATGAGAACACCAGGTGGGTAATCAGCATCAGGAAACCAAACAGGATGAAGTTACTAATTTTGATTCTCATCGCCATGAACTCGGCAAATGAGAGGTTACTTATTTCGGAGTAGGTGATTAGACCTGCGATTATAAAGCATAAACATACAATGCTGATGTCAAAGAATTTTAGTCCAAGTATGGCAAGCTTTCTTTTTGTTGATTTCATGATGTTTCTATCCTTATTGTGTTTTTTGCTAGAAAGACCGCCCTGTAATATCTATTTTACATGGCGGCTAATTCAGCAATGCTGGAGCCTCCTATCCAGTATTTTTAATGAGCTAGTCTTTAACCCAGCGTGCCATACTGCTTTTTTAATTATGTTTTTAGCCAAGCTTTATAATAGCCACTATAGCGAGTGTGGCCGAATGAATCTTTTAACTGGTTTTACATTATTAATTATTATTTTTACAGCAAAGCATTCTACCTTACTTACTATGCAGGGTATATTGTATTTTTATAAGCTGATAGTTATGACGCTAACCTGTCAGAGTCTTCGGTGCTGTGGTGTATTGCAGCAATCAACCTATTTGCGAGCATTACTTTTCACGGCTCTCCTACCTGTTATGTTTGCATAAGCGTAAAAATTTATGCTAAAACAGCGTGTTGCTGTGTAGTAATATTTTCAGTGGTCGTGCAATAATTTTAAATATTCAAAGTGCAGGCAACTGTATCGTATTAAAAGTTGATTGCTATTCCAGGCAAGTCTTTATGCAGGTTATTGTGTACATGTTATTTTAATTAGCCATATATAAAATGTGGAAATATTGCCTCTGACTAGCGTGCAGCATTGTCTTTCATGTTTGCGTTAGACAACTCATTTTGTTATGAAATTATCGATAGACTGAACTTATGCATACAGCCATTCAAAACAACCCTCTCTCCTTGTTAGGTGTTAACATCAGAAATTATTCAAACGCTGAGGCGTTGGTTTATCTTGAGTCCTTGATATCAGCACAAGGCTCCGGGTCAAACGCTATATATATAGTTAACGCGCATACCCTGAACCTGGCCGTCACTGACGCGAGTTACCGGGAAGTACTCAATAAAGCGGCGGCTGTGTTTGGAGACGGAACAGGGGTGCGATGGGCAGCGCGGCTACGGGGTGTCCGCATGCAGGATAACCTGGTTGGCACTGATTTGATTCCCAGGCTATTTGAGCGCAACCCGGGGCGCGGATTCAGGTATTTTCTTCTCGGTGCGGATTCCGAGACGATTGAAAAAGCCGCGGATGTCTGCCAGAAAAAATTTCCGGGCTGGGATCAGGCGGGCTATCATCATGGCTATGTGCTTGATGATGAAAGGGAAAATGAAAAGGCAATTGCATTGATCAATGCACAGCAGCCGGATGTTTTGCTGGTTGGAATGGGCAACCCTAAACAGGAAGCATGGATCCATGCCAACCAGCATAAAATTTCGGTGCCCGCCTGTATTGGTGTGGGAGGGTTATTTGATCACTGGGCAGGAAATTTGACCCGTGCACCGCACTGGGTAAGGAAAATGGGTTATGAATGGTTGCAATTGTTGGTACAGCAGCCGCATAAATGGCGGCGATACCTTGTCGGTAACCCGACATTCATTCTCAATATGGTGCAATCCCTGCAGCGGGATAAAGCCAGTATGGCAGCAGATGGTTAGCTGATCCCCGCCATATTGTTAAAAACATGGAGCTGCCTGTAAGATAACCAGTGCATTTTACTCGTATTTGGTAAGTTAAGCCTGTCGGTGTGAGTTTATTTGTGCAACGGCGCGTAGTTTGCGGGCGAACAAATCCGCATCTACAGCCCGGTAATCTGGGGCTATTAGCTTACACGCTATACAAACAAAAACAGGATATCCATCATGCACATTCTAAAGAATTTTGTCAGTGTAATCGTTGCACTCTCTTCCCTGTTGCTGGTCGCATGTGCGCCGCTAGTATCAAATCCGATAACGGTGGATACCATCCCGGCCAGTGAGCGTAAGGTCGATAGGCAGGATTATCTTTCTAAAAACTATGCCATCGCCCCCGGGAATCTGTTGGGCATCAAGTTTTTTCACACGCCGGATCTCAATGAAGAAGTTGCCGTCCGGCCTGATGGAAAGATTTCTCTGCAGTTAATCCAGGAAGTGATGGCCGCCGGGTTGACGCCAATGGAGCTTTCTGAACAACTGAAGCAAGCTTACAGTGGGCAACTAAAAAGACCAGAAATCGCCGTCATCGTGCGGTCACTCGCTAGCCAGGTTTATGTTGATGGTGAAGTAGGGAAACCAGGCATGTTGGAACTGGAAGGACCGACGACAGTGATGCAGTCGATTGCATCCGCTGGCGGTTTTACTGACCGCTCTAAATTAAAGGAAGTGATTGTGATACGCAGGCGGCCAAATGAAACTGTGGTTATCACCGCCAATCTCGATGCTGTCATCCGCGGTAAGGACACCCGCCAGGATATTAATCTTTTACCCTCTGATATCGTCTATGTACCCCGTACCCCGATTGCCAATGTAAACGTCTGGGTTGACCAGTACATACGAAGAAATATCCCTTTACCATTTTTTCAATTTTAGCTAATCCGAAAAGTGATATTGTCGGCTATTGCTTGCGAAATTGTTGGCGAGCCTTATTCATGCAACACGAATGTTAACTGGATAATATACGAATGAGAGTTCTTATAACTGGCAGTGCCGGTTTTATCGGCAGCGCGCTGGCCATGCGTTTGCTGGCGCGTGGTGATGAAGTCATCGGTATTGATAACCTCAATGATTATTACGACCCGGCTTTAAAAAAAGCCCGCCTGGCGAGGACTGAAAGCCATAAAGCGTTTACCGATGTCAGGATGGATCTGGAGGACAGGCAGGGCATCGCGGCAATTTTTAGCAAGCACAAACCACAACGAGTTGTTAATCTTGCCGCCCAGGCAGGCGTCCGCTATTCGCTGGAAAATCCGCTGGCGTATGTGGATACCAACCTGCTCGGCTATATGAATATACTCGAGGGATGCCGTTATAATGATGTCGAACACCTCGTCTATGCTTCCAGCAGCTCTGTTTACGGCTCCAATACGAAAATGCCCTTTTCGGTGCACGACAATGTAGACCACCCGGTCAGTATCTACGCGGCTACAAAAAAAGCCAATGAACTGATGGCGCACACGTATAGTCATTTGTATCGTTTACCGACCACAGGGTTACGGTTTTTTACTGTTTATGGACCCTGGGGGCGGCCGGATATGGCGCTGTTTATGTTCACGCGCAAAATCCTGGCCGGTGAACCGATTGATGTTTTTAACTACGGAAATCACCGGCGTGATTTCACCTATATTGATGATATTGTCGAGGGCGTGATTCGAACCCTGGATCATATCCCGGAACCCAATCCGAACTGGTCGGGCGATGAGCCGGACTCAGCGACCAGTACGGCGCCTTACCAGATTTATAACATTGGCAATAATCAACCGGTCGAGCTGATGCATTACATTGAGGTGCTGGAAGACTGCCTGGGTAAAAAAGCCGAAAAAAACCTGTTGCCGCTACAGCCCGGAGATGTTCCCGATACTTATGCGGATGTGCAGGATCTTGTCAGCGCTGTGGATTATAAACCTGATATGCCGGTAGAGCAGGGCATTGCAAATTTCGTTGATTGGTACCGCGACTATTTCAAGATTTGAACACTAATTTGATCCCACCTCCCTAAGGAGCACGCAGTAAGTTCCCGTAGGGTGGGTGCAACCCACCATTCTCTGTACCGTCCGGAAGGGTTCCCCCCACCCGACAAAAAGACTTATACGGTACGCTCCTGAGCGTCAGGAAGTTTGCAGGATACCAGTGATTGTGAGATTTGCCTTTTCAGACAGCATCCTTACCTGGTTTGACGAATCCGGGCGTAAGGATCTCCCCTGGCAGAAAAACCCGACGCCCTATCGTGTATGGGTTTCGGAAATTATGCTGCAACAGACCCAGGTCGCCACGGTTATTCCTTACTACCTGCGTTTTATAGAACGGTTTCCTGATCTTCCTGCTTTGGCGGCAGCGTCACTCGATGATGTGCTGCACCTCTGGTCGGGGCTGGGGTATTACGCGCGCGCCCGTAATTTGCACAAGGCGGCGGTAATAGTTTGCGAGCAGTTGGATGAAATGTTGCCGGAAAATATTGAAGCGCTACAGAGCTTACCGGGCATAGGCCGTTCGACAGCAGGTGCGATCCTATCCTTGGCGTGCGGCCAACGCCAACCGATACTGGATGGGAATGTTAAACGGGTGCTGACGCGCTTTCATGCGCTACCGGGTTGGCCCGGACAAACGGCTGTGCTAAAAAATTTATGGCGCTTTGCTGAAGCTTATACACCCAATCAGCGTGTCGCTGATTACACGCAGGCCATCATGGATCTGGGTGCAACAGTCTGTACCCGCAGCAAACCCGCTTGCTCAGATTGTCCCTTAAATACAGACTGTGTTGCACTTCAAACGGGTAACCCAGTACAGTTTCCTTCACCCCGTCCAAAGCGCGAGCTGCCGGTGCGCGAAGTGCATATGGTGTTGCTGATGAACAGCGGTAATGACGTGCTGCTGCAGAAAAGGCCACCTACAGGCATATGGGGAGGTCTGTGGAGCCTGCCGGAATTTGAATCAGTCAAGGCGCTTAGCCAGTGGTGTGCCCTGCAAGGTGTTTCAGAGTCCGAACAAGCAGGCAGGACTTTGTCTGCGCTGAAGCATACCTTTAGTCATTTTCACCTGCATATCACACCGCATCTGCTGGTTACTAAAAACCCTGCACTTGCTGTGATGGAAGCGGATCGAACACTCTGGTATAACTTGCACAAGCCGCAGCGAGTAGGTGTCGCGGCGCCTGTCAGCAAGCTTCTCAAACAATTATCTAAGCCAAGCCGGGATATAGCGTTATGACACGAACCGTACAATGTATAAAACTCAAGCAGGAAGCCGAAGGACTGGATCGTCAACCTTATCCTGGGGAACTGGGTAAGAAAATTTTTGATACTGTGTCTAAACAGGCCTGGCAACAGTGGCTTGCGCATCAGACCATGCTGATCAACGAGAACCGCTTGAGTCCAATTGAGCCCAAGGCGAGAAAGTTTCTTGAAGAACAGATGGAGAAGTATTTTTTTGGTGAAGGTGCGGAGATACCAGAAGGTTATGTGCCCCCTGCAAAACCGGACTAGGTTTTATGACTGGTTTTTAAGCTTAAGGAATATCTGATTTAGTCGTGAACTTGTAGGAGTGGTTTTAACCGCGGTGGTCATAGTACCTCATTGCGGTTAAAACCGTTCCTATAGTATTTGCACAATACGTAATACAAGATACACCTATAAATCTGTGCATCTTTAATGTGCAAGTCCGACCCTACTCATATTTCTTTAATAAAATACCTTCATCACCACAACAACTTGCGGCGCATTTTTTAACCGCGTTTACAGCGCCGGGATCCTGCGACAAATAGGCTTCAACCGGTATATTTTCCGCCGCGCAATCACAACCTTTGTCATCGTACACATAGACATTAGTCAGCCCGGTTTTGCGGGCGTTTTCATGTGCTGTCCACATGATTTCCGAAGGCGTAGCGGGTAAGTGGTTCAGTTGGTAAGCAGGAAAAAAGCGGGTGATATGCCAGGGGCTGTCCACACCCAGATGGTCGCGTATCCAGTCAGCAATATGTTTCAGTTCTTCCGCGCTATCGTTTTTGCCGGGAATAATATTGGTACGGGTTTCAACGTGGATCCCCAGTTGGTGTGCCTTGTGGATGGAGTTAAGCACCTGTTCGACCGAAGCGGTTTTACAGATATCCTGGTAGAAGGCATCACTTAAGCTTTTAATGTCTGAACAGAGGACGTCCATGTGCGGTGCCAGCAGTTCCAGTGCTTCATCGGTTATAAAGCTGTTTGACACATAGACAGTATATAATCCGGCCGCGTGTGCTGCCTGGGCAGTATCCAGAACGTATTCCAGCCACACTGCGGGTTCGGAATAGGTAAACGCGATACCATCAACTCCGTGCCGTTTGGCGGCTTCCACGAGTTCATCGGGTGTCACATAGGCAGCTGTGGATTCACCGCGCGCCAGATTATCCAGTGCAGAGACACCCCAGGAAATATCCAGGTTATGGCAGCCGCCGCAGCGGAAGTTACAACCATAGCTCCCCACAGACATAATGGTGCTGCCGGGCCGGTAATGTTTCACGGGTTTGTCTTCTATAGGGCCGGTGTCAATAGCCGACAATATGCCGTACGATAGGTTGTACAAGGTGCCGTGCCGGTTTACATGGGCTTGACAAAATCCACGCTGGCCGTGAACCAACTTGCAGCGCCACAAACAAAGATTGCAACGGGTTGAACCGTTGGGCAGTTTTTCCTGTAACCGGGTTTCGACCAGTTGGTAGGTTTCGGGTGCTGACATAGATTCCTCATTCATTCTTACTGCACACTAAAGCACTCGCTGGGGGCTTACAACCCTGTAAAATGACAGCGTAATACAGACAGATCGATTATCATGACTAAAAATCAAGTAACGGGATCGAAATATTGAGTATGAAAGGAATTATTCTGGCCGGTGGTTCTGGCACCAGGCTGTACCCGCTAACCCGCGTGGTCAGCAAGCAATTAATGCCCGTTTATGACAAGCCCATGATTTACTATCCCTTGTCGGTACTGATGCTCGCCGGGATACGGGATATTTTGATTATATCCACACCCCAGGATCTACCTTTATTCCAGCGGCTGTTTGGCGAGGGTGGGCAGCTCGGTCTGAAGTTGTCCTACGCTGAGCAGCCCGATCCCGGTGGCCTGGCACAGGCATTTATTATAGGTAAGGATTTTCTGGACGGTTTGCCCTGTTGCCTGGTGTTGGGCGACAATATATTTTATGGCCACGGCCTGGAAGAGAGTTTGCAACATGCCGCTGCGAAAACCTCCGGCGCTACCATCTTTGGTTACCAGGTACGTGACCCGGAACGTTATGGCGTTGTAGAGTTTGGCGAAGATAACAGGATTCTCAGTCTGGAGGAAAAACCGCAACAGCCGAAATCCGCTTATGCAATCACTGGGCTGTATTTTTATGACGAGAAAGTAACTGAGTTTGCGGCGCAGCTCAAACCTTCTGCACGCGGAGAGCTGGAAATTACGGATCTCAATCAATTGTATTTTAATGCGGGTGAATTGCATCTTGAATTGCTGGGACGTGGCAGTGCCTGGCTTGACACCGGTACGCACGGCGCTTTGCTGCAAGCGGCAAGCTATATAGAAACGATAGAACAGCGGCAAGGGCTGAAGATTTCCTGTATCGAGGAAATTGCCTGGCGTAAAGGGTTTATTAGTGATGAACAATTGCGTGAATTGGCAAAGCCGCTGATGGCTAACGATTACGGTAAGTATATTCTTGCCCTGCTTGAGCAGGGACGCTGATGAACCTAAGGCCAACGGCAATTCCGGATGTGTTATTGATCGAGCCTGATGTGCACGGTGACCGGCGTGGTTTTTTTATGGAGTCTTACCACCAGAAAAAATTCGCTGAGTCAGGTATTAATCAGGACTTTGTGCAGGACAATCATTCGCGTTCGGAAAAAGGCGTATTGCGTGGACTGCATTTTCAGCTCAACAACCCGCAGGGCAAGCTTATACGGGTAGTGACCGGCGAGGTATTCGATGTTGCGGTGGATATCCGTAAGGGTTCAGCTACCTTTGGTCAATGGGTGGGTGAGTGTTTATCAGAAGAAAATCATAAGATGCTCTATGTGCCGCCCGGGTTTGCGCACGGTTTTTGTGTGGTCAGTGAGGTGGCCGATTTTCTGTATAAATGTACTGACTTCTACGACCCGTCTGATGAACAGGGAATTATCTGGAATGACCCTCAAGTTAATATCAGCTGGCCGGGCGACTCTTTCGAGTTATCAGCCAAGGATCAACAGTACAAAACGCTTGCCGAGATGACGGAATACCTGCCTGTGTACAATTGTTCAAAATGAAAGTACTGGTTACCGGTGCGGGCGGGCAGCTGGGTACTGACTTGTGCAAGCTATTGCGCAAGCAGTCACATGAGGTCATTGCGCCCGGCTTGGATGAACTGGATTTTCTTAAGCCAGAATCAATTACCAGCCAGGTTAAATGCCATCAGGCCGACTGGATTATCAATTGTGCCGCCTACACCCAGGTCGATCAGGCTGAGCAGGATACCGATAAGGCTTTTGCTATCAACCGTGATGCGGCGGCGATACTGGCGCACACTGTGCAGCAGACCGGCGGGCGTTTGTTACATATCTCGACGGATTTCGTGTTCGACGGTAAACAGCGGGAGCCCTATAAGGAGGATGTGACGGCAAACCCACTCTGCGTTTACGGGCAAAGTAAATGGCAAGGCGAGCGTGCCGTACTGGAGATCGATCCGGAGGTTTTATTGCTGCGAACAGCCTGGGTATACGGTGTGCAGGGTGCTAATTTCGTTAAAACCATCTTGCGGCTTGCCCGTGAGCGTCAGGTATTGAAAATTGTCGCTGACCAGATAGGTTCTCCAAGCTGGACGCAAGATATCTCTAACGCGCTACTGGTGCTTATAAAGCGCGAGGCCCGGGGCATTTTTCATTACACCAACGAAGGCCAGGCGTCCTGGTACGATTTTGCCTGTGCTATTGTTGACGAAGCCAGAATTGCTGGTTTTAAGTTGGTGGTTGAAGAGGTCATCCCGATTTCTACGGATGAATACCCAACACTGGCGCTGCGGCCTAAGTATTCCGTGCTGGATAAGTCGAAAATACGACCGTTACTGGATCAACCAATCCCTCAATGGCGCACCAGCCTGAAAAAAATGCTTGAGGAGCTGTACGCATGTCCCGATTGCTTGTAACTGGCGGTGCCGGTTTTATCGGTAGTAACTTTATTCGCTACTGGTTAGGCCGTCACCCGGATGATTATATTATAAATCTAGATGCACTGACCTATGCTGGAAACCTGGAAAGCTTGAGTGATATTGAAACCTCCCGGCAGTACCGTTTCGTGCAGGGTGATATTTGTGATAGAGCGTTGGTAGAGCGGATTTTTGAAGAAGACAAGATCGATGCCGTAGTGCATTTTGCGGCTGAATCCCATGTGGATCGCTCGATACTGGGTCCTGATGCGTTTATTCGCACGAATATTGAAGGCACGTTTTCCCTGTTAGAGGTAGCTCGCAATCTTTGGGGCGAGGATGAAAGCAAACGTTTCCTGCAGGTATCAACCGACGAAGTCTATGGCAGCCTGGAGCCAAATGAGCCGGCGTTTGCAGAGCGGCACCCTTATCAGCCAAATAGCCCTTATTCGGCTTCAAAAGCTTCATCGGATCATTTAGCAAGGGCGTACTTTGAAACATACCGGCTGCCGGTGTTAACCACCAATTGTTCGAATAATTACGGCCCTTACCAGTTTCCAGAGAAATTGATACCACTGGTTTTACTCAATGCCCTGGAAGAAAAGCCGCTGCCTGTTTATGGTGATGGTCTGAATGTCCGTGATTGGCTGTACGTCGAGGATCACTGCAGCGGTATTGAGGCGGTGCTTGAGAAAGGCCATCCTGGGCAGGTTTATAATATAGGTGGTGATAATGAGAAGACCAATATCACCATCGTCGAGCAGCTCTGCGGGCTGCTGGATAATCGGATGCCAGTCAAACGCTCCTATCGCGAGCTCATCACCTTTGTAAAAGACAGGCCCGGCCACGACCGTCGATATGCCATTGACTCTTCCAAAATTCAACGCGAACTGGGCTGGATGCCGAAGCATGATTTTGATTCGGGCCTGAAGCTAACAGTTGACTGGTATCTGGAGCATAGGGACTGGTGCGACCGGATCCGCAGTGGGGAGTACCAGTCATATTATCAGCGCCAGTATGGATAAAATCGCGGCAGATTCTTGACTACGGGTGAAGGTGCCGGTCTAATACGCGTTCCCTTTCTGGCCAGATAGCTCAGTTGGTAGAGCAGGGGACTGAAAATCCCCGTGTCGGTGGTTCGATTCCACCTCTGGCCACCATATAATCAGTTACTTACCTTCATCTTAATGTCCTGAATTCGTAAAATAAGGGCATAACCTCTGACAGTAGCAGAAAGTGAAATACCCTGTATCGAGAACAAGCCAGATTATCTGGCTGTATAAAAATGCCGGATGGCGCCGACCATGACCACCAAATATTCTGTTATATAGACATTGAAGGAATTGGAATAGTAATTTGTGCAGGGTTTAAGTGTTTGACGGTTTATTAATCTGTTTTTCCAATAAACGTATCCGGGAAAGCAAGTCTTTGAACGTTGGTGGTTCACTATAGAACATTCCCTCAATCTGCATTTTTTCATAGTCGCTTTGTAACGCTAGTATCGAAGTTTCATTTGGTAATAAGCGGAATTTTCCATTCAGGCATGCTTCGTAATTGGCATAGCCGGAATAATAAAAAACTTGTTTATATTTAATCACGTCGGTCAATAATCCCAGATCGGATAAGGCCAATTCGCCCGTTTCGTGATTTGCTAATTTGGCAAGATCATACCAATGTCGAGAAAGCCGAGCTGCACTGATCTTGATGTCGTGATTGCACGCCACGTGGATAAGCGTTGCTTTCTCCCAGAATGTCCGGGAAGGGGAGAGTACTTCAACATGCGCAGTAGGAAAATCGAGTTCACCAAGCT
>CAYPEL010000089.1:0-11123 GCA_964409635.1 uncultured Gammaproteobacteria bacterium
ATACTTCGGCGTCCAGTCCAGTTTTTCCCGGATTTTATCGGCCTTTGCAATCAGGGCGGGGGGGTCTCCGGCGCGTTTGTCCTGTTCGACCACCTTGATCGGTGAGCCATTCACTCGATTCACCGCATCAATCACTTCGCGTACGCTGTAGCCATGTCCATAGCCACAATTGAGCGTTTGGGAGTCACCCCCTTTGCGCAGGTATTCTAATGCCTTGATATGCGCATCGGGCAGATCATCAACGTGGATATAATCACGTACACCAGTGCCGTCGGCGGTCGGGTAATCAGTACCAAAGACATAGAGCTGTTCACGTTTACCGGTGGCAACTTCGGCGGCCACTTTTATCAGCAGGGTGGCTTGCTCGGTAGACTGGCCGATCTTACCGTCTGGATCGGAACCGGCGACATTGAAATAGCGCAGTATGACGTGCCGCATAGCCGACGCCTTGCCCAGGTCGCGGAGCATGGTTTCGGTCATCAACTTGGACATGCCGTAGGGATTGATGGGCGCGAGCGGGGTTTCTTCGCTGCAGGTTTCGTCATCGGGGATGCCATAAACAGCGGCCGTTGAGGAAAAAATAAAGTGTTTGACGCCCGCCGCCTGACAACAAGCCAGCAGGTTGCGCGAGCAGCAAGTGTTATTACCGTAATATTTCAGCGGATCAGAAACCGACTCCGGCACAATGGTATGCGCTGCAAAGTGGATGACGGTATCAACAGTGTGATCTTTCAGCAGCTGTGCGACCAGTGTCTGATCGCCGGTATCACCCACCACCAGTTCCGCACCCAGTACCGATTCGGCAAAGCCTGTGGACAGGTTGTCGAGGACAACAACGGCTTGCCCAGCCGCTGTCAGCAGTCGTACCACATGACTGCCAATATAACCGGCGCCGCCGGTAACAAGAATTTTATGGGTCATTGCTGAATGATTCCTTTCAGTATTATTTTCTGATTTCTAAACGGCTATTATACTGGCGAAATAATTTATGGCCAGGCGGGGCGTAGGCTTATTAAATGGCCTTGAGATTGCTGACTACGGCCGGTTCTGGCTGGCTATGGTAGAGCTCGTCGAGACTGATTGACTGACCATTTACGGTAACAATCCTGGCATGAAAACGCCGCAGCTGGCGTGGTTCCCTGACGCCACAGGAGTGGGCGATCACGCCGACTTCATGATTCATGTTTTTGACATAATCCGCAACGCGCACCGCTTTAACTTTGGGCACCAGACCTTTTTGCAGCCGTTTGTCATGCGTTGTAATACCCGTTGGGCAGGTGTTTTTGTTGCAGTGCAAGGCCTGGATGCAACCCAGTGCAAACATGAAGCCGCGCGCCGAAACGATGAAATCTGCGCCCACGCACAATGCCCAGGCAACTTCAGCTGGGGTAATTAACTTACCCGATGCGATGACTTGAATGCGTTCTTTCAGGCCGTACTGGTTAAGCGTGTTCACCACCAGGGGCAGGCTTTCTTTGAGCGGCAGGCCCATGTAATCAATAAGGCTCATTGGCGCCGCGCCCGTTCCGCCATCGGCGCTGTCTATGGTGATAAAGTCGGGCGCAGATTCGGCGCCGCGTTTGTTGATTTCCTCGCACAGCTTATCCAGCCAGCCATAAGCACCAATCACGGCTTTAAAGCCAACCGGTTTGCCAGTGACCGAACGGATACGCTCGATCATATCCAGCAGCTCAGTATTCGAGTTGATATCCGGGTGGCGGTTGGGGCTGATCGAGTCCTCACCCACGGGGATGCCGCGTATTTTGGCGATTTCCTCGGTCACCTTGCCACCCGGGAGCATACCGCCCTTACCCGGTTTGGCGCCCTGGCTCATTTTTATTTCAAACATTTTAACCTGTTCGTGGGCAGCGGCTTCGCGCAGCTTGTCATCACTGAGATTACCGGCTTGATCACGCACGCCGTATTTGGCGGTACCAATCTGATACACGATATCGGCGCCGCCTTCGAGGTGATAGGGTGATAAACCGCCTTCGCCGGTGTTGATCCAGCAACCGCTTTTTGCAGCGCCGTGCGACAAGGCCTGTACGGCGGGTCTTGAAAGCGCGCCAAAACTCATACCGGAAATATTGAACAGGGACTTTGCCTTGTAGGGTTGCTGACAATAGGGGCCGATGGTGACGGGTTGAGTTTCTGCGGCATCTTCGCCGAGCGTCGGGAAAGGACAATTGACGAACATCACCGTTCCGGTGGGAGACAGCGCGCGGGTTGAGCCAAAGGCAGTGGTGTTATCCAGATCCTTGGCGGCGCGATAAACCCAGGAACGCTCGGCCCGGTTGAAAGGCATTTCTTCGCGATCCATGGCAAAAAAGTATTGCCGGAAAAACTTACCAATATCTTCAAAAAAGTAGCGGAAATGACCGATGACAGGATAATTCCGGCGGATTGCCTGTTTGGTTTGGGTTATGTCCAGGATGTAGACCACCACCACCGCGAGCATCATCAATGCAAATAGAATAATGATGAAGGATGCCAAAAATTCCAGCGAGTGGAGCATAAATCCCGTATCAGGTACCGTCATTGGTGTTCTCCATGATATTCAATGCTATGGCCGCAGAGTATTATTTGTCTGCATAAGGTTTTAACGTCCGTTTTGCTAATGAGTGTAGTAGAATTTATCGGATAATCACCGCTTGCCCATTTAATGACCCTATCGTCTAGCCAGGTTTCTGATCCTCAATTGCCCCATGTCTGCACCTACTCCTGCTGTTACTCGCGGCATCGATCACCCCGTATCAGTCGCACCGATGATGGACTGGACCGACCGGCACTGCCGCTATTTTCTGAGGCTAATCAGCCGGCATGTTTACTTGTATACGGAAATGCTGACGACGGGTGCTTTGCTACACGGGGATGCAGAACGATTTCTGCGTTTCAGTGAAGCGGAACATCCGGTCGCATTACAACTGGGTGGTTCGGTACCTGATGAGCTGGCCCAGTGCGCACAGCTGGGAGAGCTAGCTGGATATGATGCGATCAATCTGAATGCAGGCTGTCCGAGCGACCGGGTTCAATCCGGCCGCTTTGGCGCTTGTCTGATGGCAGAGCCTGAGCTGGTTGCAGCATCCATTCGGGCCATGCGTGCAGCTGTGGTGGTGCCAGTGACGGTTAAAACCCGGATTGGTATCGATGATCAGGATAGTTACCAGGCGTTATATGATTTTGTATCCGCGCTGGTGGAAGCGGGGGTGGATAGCGTCATTGTGCATGCGCGTAAGGCCTGGTTACAGGGCCTGAGTCCGAAACAAAACCGCGACATACCGCCGCTCGACTATGCGCGTGTTTACCAGCTAAAGCAGGATTTTCCGGAATTACACATGGCTATCAATGGTGGGGTGATCACAGTAGAACAAATTTTCGGTCATCTTAAGCAGGTTGATAGTGTCATGATTGGGCGTGCTGCATATCATGACCCGTACATGCTGGCCGGGGTCGAGCGTCGCTATTTTAGTGCCAGTGTGGTTCCGTCCCGGCATGAAGTAATCGCACGATTCCTGCCCTATGTGGAACAGCAGTTATCCGAAGGCGCCAGCTTGCATCAAGTAACGCGGCATCTACACGGCTTGTTTAAGGGGATGCCGGGTGCCAGAAGCTGGCGGCGCACCCTTAGTGAGCAAACGCATAGCCCGGGCGCAGGGCCGGAAGTGATTGAGCGTGCGCTGGCTTGTGTTGCGCCATTGTAGCAATGCCGCCCGTGGATTATGTAACTTGGTTTTTGCCTTAGTTCCAAGCGCCTTGAAGTTTAGGGGAGCGCTGATTAATTTGTGTGATTAGTCATCATG
The DNA here is from genome assembly GCA_964409635.1 of uncultured Gammaproteobacteria bacterium. Taxonomy (GTDB): domain Bacteria; phylum Pseudomonadota; class Gammaproteobacteria; order DSM-19610; family DSM-19610; genus CAYPEL01. The sequence goes on from CAYPEL010000089.1 coordinate 3,801, forward strand.
AAGCGCCTTAGATTCTGGGCATGAACAAATTGTTCCCCTCCCTTTCAGGCGCGTGAAGTTTTATAAGGTGGGTGAAACGAGTTGCTTTTATTAGCCCTTTAAACTTTTCGAAACAATTTCAAAAGTATCTTTGGAGAGCGATTCGGTGTTCAGTATCCGTTCCAGCTCAGAACGCATAAACTGTTGGCGATTTTCATCATAGCGGCGCCAGCGGCTCATTGCACTGACCAGCCGCGCTGATATTTGCGGGTTGAGTGCATCCAGAGCAATGACCTGATCGGCCAGGAACCGGTAGCCTGAGCCGTCGTCAGCATGAAAACGGATAATGTTGCCATGACAGAAACGGCCTATCACGGCACGTACATTATTAGGGTTTGTCAGGGCAAAGGCCGGATGTTTGAGTAAGTTATTTACGTGCTTGAGGGTGTCGGGTAAGCGTGAACTCGCCTGGATAGCAAACCATTTATCGATGACCAGCGGATCCTGCCGCCAACGCTGGTAAAACTGTTCAAGCCCGGTCTCACGCTCAGCTAAGTCATATTGCGCGAGCGTATTCAATGCGGACAATGAATCCGTCATATTATTCGCCTGCTGTAACTGGTTCAGGCAAAGCTTCTGCGCAGCTGAATCACCGGTTTCCATCAAATAGGCGAGGCAGAGGTTTTTCAGTGAACGTCCTGCCATGCGGTCAGCGTCAAACTGGTAGGGGTCAGCATTGTGGTGGTGGTGATAGAGGGAGGAAAGTTGATCCGCCAGCCGCCCGGCCAGCGTCTTGCGCATGAACTCCCGGGCGCTGAAAATTGCATTAACGTCGACCACCTCGCATTGATCAGCGAGATAGCTTTCAGACGGCAGGCTAAGAATTTGTGCCAACAGGGCGGGATCAAGCGTGTGGTCATCAAGCAGTGAAGCGAATGCATTGGATACCGTATCAGCGAGTTCGAGTGGTTTCCTCTGCTGAACGTCCTCGATGAGCCGGAGTAAAACAGCGATACAGAGCTCCTGCCCGGCATCCCAGCGATTAAAGGCGTCGTTATCTTTGGCGAGCAGAAAAGCCAGGGATTCAGGGTTGCGTACAAGCTTGATTTTGACGGGTGCAGAAAAACCTCGATTGATAGACAACACCGGTTTTTTAGCAATGCAAATAAAATTGAATGTCTGGCTGCTTGCCGTTAATTCAATGACGCGCTGTGTGCCAACTGGCTTTAATTCGTCCTCAAGCTGTAAAGGATAAGCCGTACCGGCTGCGTCAAATAAGGCTATATTCAACGGCATGTGAAAGGGTTGTTTATCCGGCTGCCCCGGGGTTGGTGGACAGGTCTGCTGTAATGTGAGCGCGTAGGTTTTAGCCTGTGCATCGTGTTTTTCCATAACTTCAACAACGGGTGTTCCGGCCTGGCTATACCAACGTTTAAAGTTTGAAAAATCTTTCTGGTTCGCATCTTCCATCGCGCTGACAAAATCATCCGTCGTGACAGCCTGGCCGTCATGGCGCTGGAAATACAGATCAGTACCTTTGTGAAAAGCCTCTTTTCCGAGCAAGCTGTGTAACATCCGTACCACTTCGGCGCCCTTGTTATAAACCGTTACCGTGTAAAAGTTGCTGATCTCTATGTAAGAGTCCGGGCGTATCGGATGAGCCATGGGGCCTGCATCTTGTGCGAACTGGTGGGTTCTGAGTACGTTGACATCCGAGATGCGTTTGACGGGCCTGGAGTTCTGGTCGGCACTGAATTGCTGGTCACGGAAAACCGTAAAGCCTTCTTTGAGGCTAAGCTGGAACCAGTCCCGGCAGGTAACGCGGTTGCCAGACCAGTTGTGAAAATATTCGTGACCAATGATGCCCTGAATATTGTAGTAATCCGCATCGGTGGCGGTTTCCGGGCTGGCGAGTACGCAGGCGGAGTTGAAGATATTTAATCCCTTGTTCTCCATAGCGCCCATGTTGAAGTCGTTAACCGCGACAATCATGAAAATGTCCAGATCGTATTCCCGGCCATAGGTCTCTTCGTCCCAGCGCATGGCTTGTTTGAGTGAGTGCAGGGCGTGGTCGCATTTATCTTGATTTGCAGGCTCGACGTACAAATGCAGATCAACAGTGCGGCCGGAGCCGGTGGTAAAGCTGTCTTTTTTACAAACCAGATTGCCGGCCACCAGGGCAAACAGGTAACTGGGTTTCGGAAAGGGGTCATGCCATTTTACCCAGTGTTTACCGTCATCAAGATTGCCTTGATCGATTAGATTTCCATTGGAAAGCAAGACTGGATAAGCTGCCAGGTCAGCGACGATGGTTGTTGTGAAACAAGCCATTACATCCGGCCGGTCAGGGTAATACGTAATCCGGCGGAATCCTTCTGCTTCACACTGGGTGCAGAACATCCCGCTGGACACATATAGACCTTCCAGTGCGGTGTTTAAATCCGGCTGGATCCGTGTTTCTATGATTAACTCAAACTGCTCAGGAACCTGAAGAATGAACAGTTTATTTTCCTCCAAACGGTACTGATCCGGAGCCAGTTTTTTGTCATTCAAATAAAGCGCAGCCAATTCAATCTCACAACCATCAAGCTCAAAATCAGCAACATGGTTTTCAATTGCAAGGTTTCTATTTACGCGCATTCGGTTCTTGACGCTTGTGTCTTTCGAGCCAAGCTCAAAATGCAGTTCGACGCTCTCGATGAGATAGGCAGGTGGCGTGTAGTTTTCCAGCAGAATCGTGCGTGGCGCGGTATCTAGCTTGTCTTTGGCGGTATCCATGATGGCTTGGCTCTGCCCTCGGTTATAGTGTGATGCCTGAAGTTTACCTGAGATAGAAATAAACCAGTGTTTTGATTTGTTTAGCAGGCAATGTGGAGAGAAATTCGTGTGTAATGGTTTGTCTTTACCGGTGGCAAGGGCAGGCTTAATTGTATAAAATAGATTAATAGAATTATATAAGAATATGTTATTATTATAGATAATAATTTAAATATATAAAATTAATAGCCATTAAATAGAGGTGTCTCTGACCCCTTAAAGCGCTAAAATAAGTCCAGCGAGGAGCCTGGTAACAAGGCGCTCAACACAAAGTAAAAAACAAATGAGTGAAATTAATAAAGATTCAAGCAAGCTGATCGAGCAGGCTGCTTTTCAGAAAAGCGGCGCCGTTACCGGTTATCCGGAATCGGATCCACGTTTTTGTGATCACCGTGCCTTTGCCGGCCGCTTTCAGCAGTCGCTTTACCGGGCTGATCGTAACGACCGGCAGGTCATGTTGTTACTGATCCGTATCGATGGTTTTTTTAAGACGGATCAGTGTGTGAATTTCGATGATGCTGATAAGCTGTTGAAGTTGACGCTTTACCGGATAGGCAGTTGTTTGCGCCGGGGGGATACCTTAGCGAGTATTGGCGAGGGTTTGTTTGCCATACTGCTTGAAGAAATCCGTGACCCGTCGGTTATGCCGGTGGCGATAGAAAAAATCCATACAGCCTTGTCTCACCCGTTTAAGTTTGAGCAAAAATCCGTATCCGTGCGCTATTTTACGGGTGCAAGCCTGTTTCCTATGGACGGTTACCTGTGTAGTCAACTCTGGACACAAGCAAAAATGGCGCTGGATACCGCCAGTGAGAGTGGTCATGGCGCATTCAGTTTGACGCCCCAGATGATGAGCCACAGTGCCATAGATGATATTAAACAAGGCCGTGAGCTATATCAGGCGACACAATCGCAGCAGTTGCGGCTCGTATATCAGCCGATTTTTGATTCAACAGGTGAGCGGGTAGCCGGTGTTGAAGCCTTGATTCGCTGGCAGCATCCGTTGCATGGGGTGATTGAACCAGATTTGTTTATGGCTGACCTCGAGGACACGGGATTAATTATTCCAGTAGGCGAGCGGTTGATAGAAGATGCCTGTCGGCTGGCTGCCAGGCTGCAAAAAGAAGGGCACTCGCCGATTAAGGTGACTATCAATATTTCGGCGCGCCAGTTCGCTGATACGGGTTTTTTACTGACTGTTCTGGATGCGCTTTATGATTCTGGTGTTTCACCTGCCTTAATCGAGCTTGAGATTGAGGAAATTACGCTGCTGAATAATCTCGAACTGACCCAACGCCTATTGCTCGAACTACAAGGGGTGGGTGTCAAAGTAACGGTAGATAGGTTTGGTGCCGGTCATTCATCGCTGTCTGAAGTGATCAGACTGCCTTTAAGTGGTTTGAAACTCAGCGCTGAGCTGGTCAATGGTTTGCCAGAAGACAGACACCATTGTGCTGTAACGGCAGGTGTGTTTGCCATGGCGCAGCACGCCGGACTGAAGACAGCAGCGAATGGTGTAGAAAATGCGGCGCAAATGAGTTTTCTAAAAGAGTTGAATTGCGAACAAATGCAGGGCTTTTACTTTACCAAGCCTATGCCTGCTGAACAGTTGCTGCACTGGTTGCCGAATTAATCTGCATTCCTTGTAGTAAGAGGCAGGCCGTGCGGTTGCGGTCTATCCTCTGACCATCATGATCATCAAAACAACAAATCCGATTACCATTAGTATGGGGAAAAGAGCCGCGCGCCAGTCATCTGAGCTGCCTTTCGGGCCGTGTTTAACTTGATGCAAGGCGGCCGGCCAGATCCGAATGACCATGTAGCCGAGCACAATTGCAACTGAGATTTGAAGCCAAAGGGGCATGGTGATATTAATAGCCACAAGCCATGCAAGTCTGCATGGCTTGTGGCGAATGGCTGGGGAATATCAGTCGTCGCTTCCAAACGCAGTCAATAGGTGCAGCAGACCGACAAACAGGTTATGTATATTCAGATAGAGTGAAACCGTAGCGCGTATATAATTGGTTTCTCCACCATTAACAATCCGGCTGGTATCAAACAGGATAAGCCCGCTCATGAGTAGCACAATGGCGGCTGACAGTGCCAGCGACAGGGCCGGAATTGCCAGGAAGATATTGGCGATCAAGGCAACCAGTATCACCATCAGGCCAGTAAACAACATCCCCCCCATGAAGCTGAAATCCCGCTTGCTGGTCATCGCATAAGCTGACAGGCTCAGAAAAATCAGCCCGGTGCCGCCAAGTGCAGTGCCTACAATTCTAGTCCCGCCTGGGGCAGACATGTAATGGCTGATCATGGGGCCGACGCCAAAGCCCATTAGACCCGCAAAGGCAAAAACAACAAAAATGCCGGCTGTTGAATTTTCGGTTTTGGGTAAAACAAACCAAACCAGGCCAATGGCTGCAAAGGTGCTGAACATCGATGCGATGTGTGACACATTGAGTGCGGCCGCCGCACCAGCCATGAGCGCACTGAACAGCAATGTCATGGATAACAGTAGATAGGTATTCTTCAATACCTTGTTGGTTGACAATATCGATGTCTGGGTGCGTGTAACTGCGTTAGCCATATGATTCATATAAATTTCAACCTCGCCCTAAATATAGATGATATTTCAGCTTCGGCTATTATAGCAGAAACTGAATCTTAATCTTAAGACCCAGATCCTGGGGACAAAGTTCCAGCCTAAAACAGGGCTTCATTAATTGTATAAAATTGTTTACCATGAACAGCTTAAGTGTTCGGAGAGGTGGCTGAGCGGTTGAAAGCACCGGTCTTGAAAACCGGCAGGGGTTTACGCCCCTCGTGGGTTCAAATCCCACCCTCTCCGCCAATAAACTAGCGTGCAGCGGCCGATTGTAAGCCACTGCAAAACCACTGGGTTGTACTACAGTAGAAGCATACAACCTTTCACAAGTACGCATAACCAGGGATGAGGAAGTGCATATGTCAGAAAAAAATACGATTCGGGTTTTATTGGTTGACGACCACGCGTTGGTCAGGGCAGGGGTGCACCGCATCCTTGATGATGTGAGTGGTATTCAAGTTGTTGCCGAAGCGGGCACGGGAGAACAGGCGCTGGAACTGGCGAAGCAGCATCACCCAGAAGTGGTGGTCATGGATGCAAATATGCCGGGTATTGGTGGCCTTGAAGCGACTCGCCGCTTGGCTGTAGCGGTACCGGATAGCGCCGTCGTCATTTTGACTTCAGATGTTGAAGAGCCTATTCCTTCACTCATGCTGGAGGCGGGTGCAGCGGGTTGTTTGACTAAAGATTGTGGGATCGAAGAGATCGTTGCGGCCATCCGTGCTGTCTCAGCGAAGGAGCGCTATATCAGCGCCGATATCGCCCGGCAGATGGCGCTTTCTACTTTACCCGGTAAAGAACAGTCACCGTTTGAACGGCTTTCGCAACGCGAGTTACAGGTGATGATGATGGTAACCGATGGTCAGAGCGTACAGTCTATTTCTAACACTTTGTGCCTGAGTCCAAAAACAGTCAGTACTTACCGTTACCGTTTATTCGATAAGCTTGGTGTGGGAAATGATGTTGAGCTGACCCACTTGGCCATACGCCACGGTCTGATAGAGAATCTAACACCTGTTTGATTGTTACAAAAATAGCCGTAACACACAGTAAAACCTGACAAATTTATAAAACGCCTGTTCAAGATACTGTGATTCCTGCCGTTAGTGCCTGAATAGATTATTCAGTTCAGGTGGGCGGGAATGGCTGCAATCAAGCCAGCAAGTCAATTGCAACAAAACAGTATCAGTATTCTCCTGGTGGAGAATCGCCAGCTGCTGCGTGCCGGTTTACAAAGGGTGCTGGAGGATGAGCCTAACCTAAGTGTCACCGGTGGCGTGGCTAATCTTGATGAGGCCATCAGGATTACACGCAAGCAACCACCGGATATCATCATTGCCAACGTCCACAATGCAGTGACCAGCTTGCTGGATGGCGCAAGGAAGCTGCGTAAGCAGTACCCTAAAGTCAATCTGCTCGTTATTGCCCATGAGCAGGATGTGATTATTCCCGATCGCCTGTTGCAATCGGGTGTCGCGGGTTGTATTGACAGCCGCTGCTCAATCGAAGAATTGCTTGCAGCGGTTGATACCTTATCCCGTGGGGGGCGATACGTTAGTGATCATATGGCGCAACAACTGGCTGCGCTGCGGGTCTCCAGCGATGATCGTGTGCCCTTTGACGAACTGACACACCGTGAACTACAAATACTTTTATTGGTTGCTGAAGGCAGAAACACGCTCGGTATTGCGCGCCAGCTTTGCTTGACACAAAAAACAGTTAACACGTATAAAAACCGGATGCTGGACAAACTGGGCGTAGAGACAGATGTGGGGCTTGTGCATCTGGCTATTCGTCATGGTTTGGTGCATATCTAACTGGAAATAATAAAAACCATGAACTACGTATCAGAACCGGAAATTTCAGCTGCTAGTATTCTTCAATATAAATTCATTGAACCGGTAGTGCTACCATGAACG
>CAYPEL010000090.1:0-11112 GCA_964409635.1 uncultured Gammaproteobacteria bacterium
TGGTCCAGGGCATGCGCCGTCCGACGCCGTTCATTTCGCTGATTTTGTGAATCCCCAATGTCTCCGCGAAATTACCGGCGCAGAAAAACAGGGTAATCTTCATGATGCCCTGATGCACCAGGTGGACCAGTCCGCCGATGGTCGCGATCGGGCCGACCACCGCTATGCCCAGAATGATATAGGAGACCTGGCTGATGGTGGAGAATGCCAGTCGACGCTTCAGGTCATCCTGGAACAGCGCCCGCATCGAACCATAGATGATGGTCAGCGCCGCTATGATCGCTAGTGGTAATGTCACTCCCAGGCGGGCGCTAAACTCGATGCCATACACATCGTAGACCACCCGCACGATACCAAAGGCACCCGCTTTCACTACCGCCACCGCATGCAGCAGCGCACTGACCGGCGCAGGAGCGACCATGGACTGTGGTAACCAGCCATGCAGGGGAACTAGCGCCGCCTTCACGCCCAGACCCGCAATCAAGAGCACGAATATTATGATCAGGGTCGGGTGAAGCGCGCTGTCCAGCCCGGACAGGAAACCACGGGCAGTGAACTCCAGCGTACCCGTGAGGGTATACAACCAGACGGTACCGATCAGTAACAAAGCGCCGCCTGCCAGGGTATAGGCAAGATACGTCCTTCCAGCTTCGCGTGCGGCCTGGGTTCCCCGGTGCAGGATCAACGGGTAGGCCGCCAGCGTTAACAACTCGTAAAACAGCAGGAAGGTAATCAGGTTACCGGCCAATGCAACACCGGTCGTTGCGGTCACGCAGAGACTGAAAAAACCGAAAAAACGACTGCGCCGCGGCGCATTTTCAAAGTATCCGATCGCATACACCGTGGTCAGCAGCCACAGGCCGGACGAAAGTGTAACAAACAGTATCGACAGGGCGTCCGCTTTCAGCACCAGATCCAGCCCGGGCAGCAGCGGCAAACGGGTTTCATAGTGATGCCCGTTAAAAACGCCCCACAGCATGACGACCACCATCCCCAGCGTGAACAGCGCCCCACCCAGATTGAGACAGGTACGGGTCTTGACCCTGTCTTCCGCTAATGGAAAGATCAGTAACCCCACCACCAGTGAACTGAGGACAATGTATAGCGGCACCGCGGCATCCCAGCTCATGGCATGCCTCCAAAGGGAAGGCCTATATCCACCAGGGCCAGAGGCCCGGGGGCAATTAGGCCCAGGGTAATGGCCAGCAACCCCAGCGCCAGCGCGGTCCACTCCATGGTGGCAGGCACCGATTTGGCTGGGTGAGCTGGCGTAGTCTGGGTAAACGCATGGCCGATCACTTTAAAGACATAAGTCCCTGCCAGTAACCCGCCCACGACCAGGATGATTCCCCACCACCATTGACCGGAACGAATAGAGGCTTCCAGCAACAACCATTTGCCGACAAATCCACCACTCGGTGGTAGCCCCATGATACTGATGCCCGCCAGACCGAATGCAGCAAAGGTCAGTGGTAAACGCGGTGCAACGCGATCAAGATCTGCAATTCGATCATGCCCACTGTAATACAGGATATTGCCGGCTGCCATGAACATAGCGGTTTTGGCCACGGCATGGGAAATCAGCATGTATAAAGCGGCCTTCCAGCCGATAATGCTCGCCAGCGGAAAGGCTAGAAACAGATAACCGATTTGGGCAACTGTCGAATAGGCGATCAACAGTTTAAGCCGCGTCTGGCGCAGGGCCTGAATCCCGCCCCACAGGACAGCCGCGGTACCGAGTAAACCCAGTAGCTGGCCCGGCAAAGCCGCGGTTGTGGGGAAGACTTCCAGCCACAATCGCAACAGAATATAAAACGACGCCTTCACCACCAATGCAGACAACAGCGCGCTCACCGGCGCTGGAGCACTGGCATGGGCTGGTGGCAACCAGAAGTGCAGTGGGAACAATGCGGTCTTGAGCAGCAGGCCGGCGCTCATCAATCCCATGGCCGCCCAGACTGCGGGTGACGGTTCCATCCGCTGAGCCAGTATCGCTATATCGACGCTGCCAAAACTGTGGTAGAGCAGCGCAACACCCATCAGGTAAAACAACGATCCCAGCAGGGTGACCAGCAGGTAACGCATGGCCGAGGTCAATGCATCCGCGCCACCTGCAAGCGCCACCAACGCCACCGCCGCCAGCCCCAGCAGTTCCAGGGTGACATAAAGATTGAAAATATCCGCCGACAGAAACAGGGCATTCAATGCGGCCCACAGGAACAACCAAAGCGGCCAGAAAAATGTCGCTTGTTTGCGATCGAAATAGCCGCTTGAATAGACGCTGACGCCCAACCCGACCACTGCCGTTACCACCAGCATCAGCAGACTCAGACCATCTGCATGGAGGTCGATACCCAACGGTGCACCCCAGCCGCCGATCGCATAGCGTTGCGCACCTTGGGCCACCATCCGCCAGCCCAGGCCGGCCACGCAAACCGCCACGGTCAGCGCGCTTGCCAAACCCAGCACAACGCAGCGCCGCGGCCATAAAAAACAGGCCAGCGCACCGACCATCGGCAGCAAAACGACCCATACTTCCCAGGGGAAATTCTGGTTTGGCACCGGGCGTTACTCCAATCGGTCTTCGGGAAGTCCTGCATGACCGGTCTCGGCCTTCACCCGCAGCATCAATGCCAGCGCCAGGGCAGTGGCGGAGATGGCAACGACGATCCCGGTAATCACCATGGCGTGGGGCACCGGGTCTGGCGAGCCCCCCGGTGTACGCCCGCCCAGCGCCACCAACACCAGGAACACCCCGCTGCCCATCACGTTGATGGCGAGGATTTTACGCAGCAGATGCGACTGCACGACCAGGGCGTGCACCCCCAGTGTGAATAACCCCACTCCGACCAGTGCGTAGAGGAAAACAGGGCTCATCGATGCGGCCCCGCCTTTGGCCGACCGCCCTGGAACAGGGCAGCCAGGGTAATGCCGATGGACAGGGTAGCCGCCGCCTCGATCAGCAAAATCAGCGCCCCGGCGAATGACGGGGGGTATTCGAGCAGTCGCCTTCCTGCCAGCATTAACACCATGCCCACCGCAACGAACATTCCGAGGCCCGTCACCAGGGTAAGGCGCAACGGTAGCCCCGAAATCCTGGTACCTGGACGCCATCCGGCCAGCAACAGCAGCACCCCTGCCGCCGCCAGCACTGCGCCGGCCTGAAAGGCGCCACCCGGCGCGTCGGCACCGACCCACAACAGGTAACCGGTCACCAGTATCAGCAAGGGGAACAGCAGGCGTGACAGCATATCCAGCACCGGTCCCGGGGGTTGTGACCTGTGCTGCTGCGGGATTTCGCCGAGTGACCAGACTCCGGTCAGGGCCAGCAACAGCACGCCCATTTCCAGCAAGGTGTCGTAACCACGGAAGTTAAGCAGCACCGCGGTAACCGGATTACCGACGCCGCTGTGTGCGAGATTTACCGCCACATGTTCGCTCAACCCGGGGGCCTGCGTAGCAAGGGATAACACCGCATAACCGAGCCCCGCTGCCAGGGCTGCCAAAATCAGGACCAGCAACAACTGAAATAGCGCCGGTTGTCGGTTGTTCTCAAGCGTCGATTTCGGGCTCATTGTCTTCCTTGTGGAGTATCTTTAGTATCGTTGTTTGAGTCGAGTTTCGCCAATGCCGACAGCAACAGGGCACCCGTCAGACCCGCGCCGATGGCGGCCTCGGCCAGGGCCACATCCGGCGCATCGAGGCGCACCCAGGCCAGTGCCATCAACAACCCGAAAGCGATGAACAGCACGATGGCCTTGAATAGATCCGTGCTCGTCAGCGCCTGCCGGACCAGCCACAACAGGGAAAACCCCAGTACTGCATCGAAGCTCCACTGTAACAGGGTTACCGTTTCCACAACTTGATGCCTCTTTGCCGTGCCGCTGCGGCCACCAGGTGAGCGACACTGGCGCCCGCGATAAGCGCAAACACCCAGATCAACAGCAGCTTGCCCGCTGCGGCCAACGATTCCGCCTGCAAGGCAAGCCCCGCGACTATCAGGCCCAGGCCCACATTGTCGGCCTTGGTCAGCGCATGCAAACGGGTATAGATATCCGGGAATCGCAGCAGGCCCAGGGTGCCCGCCAGAAAGAAGATGCCGCCGGAGATCAGCAAAACGCCGGACAGGAGATTACTCGGCGTCATGTTTTATCCCTCGAGCCAACCAGGCGCGGCGAACAAAGGCGACCGCCGTCACCGCCGCCAACAGCGCGAATACCAAAGCCACATCGCGCAGGGCAGCCCTGCCTGCGGCCTGCGCAAGCACCAGCAGCACGGCCACCGAGGTGGTGCCGAACAACTGCGCCGCCAACATGCGATCGGCGGCGGTGGGACCGCGCAGTACCCGCCACATTCCGGCAACGAGGTTCAACAACAGGAATAGTGCCAGTGCGTAGTATAGAATCTGCATGCGGGCTCAGTCCCTGTGCGTTACCGGCAATTCAATACCGGTATTTTCGCACTCATTCAAATCGACAACGCTCTGGCTCGCCTGTCTGTTTTCAGCCCGAGTGACTGCCGATCCCGGCGCTGGCCTGCATCCCGCGCTTCGCTGCAACACGCAATGAAAATTATGGGATCTCTTCATTTCGTTCGTCATGTCTGGATGCAGGCAAAGAGATTCTGAACATCGCGGCCACTCTTTGCTCTACCTTCTCGAACTCAGAGTGGAAGTCCTTACCATCGTCGAGTACATGCACTTGCAGACAATTCTCACCGAGTTCGAGGCACAGGGTTCCCGGCAGCAAGCTCACGGTATTCGCCATCAAGACCCGCGGCAGGCCCGGCGGCAACCGCCAGCGGTAATCAAACAACCCCGGTGAGATCGGCAGCCGCGGATGCAGTGCTCTTCTGGCTACATCCACCGCGCCATGCAGGGAATGCCAGAGAAAGAAGGGGACGAAACATACCGTGCCCGACAAGGACCTTAAAAAAGGAGGCAGCAGCAGCAAGCTAACCACCGTCGCCAACAATATCACTGGCGAGCCAACCAGCCATGAATCCATTGCACCGTCAGTGAGCATCCACCACATCAGGGCAAACAACGCTGCACGAAAACACCCGCTCCGAATATGGGCCATCACTGCGTCGCGGGAATCGATATAATTAAATGTTTTCGGTCAAGCGGGCGCATTGTCATCCTGACGATCCTTATCCTTTATTGACATCCGATTACCGATTGCAAATGGAGAGGAAGGCAACGCGACAACCAGCCAGTAACCGATGCTGACGGCAAGCACCACCATGGCGATGCCCCACAGATGTTCTGGCCCAACTTCATCCAGATCGAGAATGATTACCTTCCGTGCTATCGCCATCAGGGCAGTGGCCATCACTATTTTTATGTGAATGGCATCCTCACGCAGGTATACCGTTATATTGATGAAAATCTCGATCGCTATTAACACTGCCATAAAGGCGCCGAAGGTTGCCAGCATATCTGCGATAGTCAGGATATAACTGGGAGGGGCTATCAACTTCTGATAAATAGTCCATGCCACATCCACCACACCCATAACGATAACGAAAACCATGAGTATGGATAGGGCGCGTACCGACCAATGAATAACGATTTGTAATTTGCTGATCAGTGGTTCGTTTGTTTCCATGGTACATCTCTAATCTTTCAATTTTAAAAAACCACGTATATTTCAATGTCATCGGCAGGATGAAGCCTTCCGGCTTGGCTGTCGATACAGTGCCTTACTCCTTCGATAGAAACAAGACATTGTGGGTCTGAATATTAAGAGAGACTTGTTCGAATCTGCGACCACCACGCCGGCGAATTTCTCACCGGTTATCGATGATGCCGGTCGGTTTGCTCACCAGGTAGAGCCAGATGAAACCTGCCACGCCCGCCAGCAGGGAGGCGACAAGAATGCCGGTTTTGGCCATTAGTAATAGGTCCTCACGCTCGTTGAAACCAAGCTGGGCGACAAAGATGGACATCGTAAAACCGATCCCGGCCAGTAACGACACCCCGGCGATCTGGGTGAAGCGGGTATCTTTCGGCAACTCGGCCACACCCAGTTTTAGCACCACCCAGCTAAATCCGGTAATGCCGATAAACTTGCCCAGTACCAGCCCAAATGCCACACCAAGCATCACCGGGTGGTTCAGGGTCTCGCCCAGTGTATTAAAGTTTAAGGCAATGCCGGCATTGGCCAGCGCAAAAATCGGAATCACCAGGTAGGCCACCGGCATATGCCAGATATGTTCCAGCCGCTGCAACGGCGCTTCAACACTGTGCACGCCGTTTTCCAGCGTTTGTACGATGCCACGCAACGCGTCATTGGTCATGATGCTCTTACCCGGCTCGTGGCTTGCTTCAAAACGGCGCATCAGCCCGGCCACGTGTTCAACGAAACGTTCAGGGTTGTACTTGGGTGTCGCAGGCACCGTCATGGCCCCCAGAATACCGGCCAGGGTGGCATGCACGCCGGATTGCAACAAGGCGTACCACAGCAATACCGCGACAATAAAATAGGGCAAAGTTTTGCGGATGCCACTTACATTGAACACGATCAGTAGCGCGAATAAAGCGCCGACCGCGGCTAGCGGACCGAGTGCGATGGTGTCGGTATAAAATACCGCAATCACCATCACCGCACCCAGGTCATCGACAATGGCGAGCGCCACCAGGAAAGTGATCAACGCCTTGGGTACCCGGCTTGCCAGCAATGCCAGGGCGCCGATCGCAAACGCGATGTCGGTGGCCATGGGGATACCCCAGCCGAGCGCGGCGTCACCGGCCGGGTTGAAGGCAAAATAAATCAAGGCTGGCACGACCATGCCGCCTATCGCCGCCGCGATCGGCAGCACGGCATTGCGTAGGCTTGCCAATTCTCCGACCAGAAATTCACGTTTCAACTCCAGCCCGACTACAAAGAAAAACAGCGCCATCAAACCGTCATTGATCCAGTGGTGCAGTGTCATTTGCAACGTCCAGTCACTGATATTGAAACCGGCCAAAGTGTGTATGGCATGTTCGTAGGCGGAGGCCAACGGTCCGTTGGCCAGCACCATAGCTATAATAGCCATCCCCATCAGCAGCAGGCCACTGGTAGTCTGGCGGTGAATAAATTCTTCGAATGGGGTGAGAATTTTGTCGAAACTCTTTTCCCAGGGGGCGTGGTATTCACCCACGTTAACCCCGGGATTGGGATTCAGGTCTTTTTTATCCATACTCATTTCCTGGCGATATTATTAATTGGCAAACAGCGACTCGCGGGCCTCATCGACTACCGCAATTACGACAGGGTGCTTGATCCTGCGCTCAACGGATATAGCATAAAATTGCTCCTTGACCTGATCGACCCGGCCTATTGCCGCCACCTGGTACTGCAGCTCCACCTCCGACTCGATCGCAGCGGGCGCGATAAATATCCCCGAGCCCTGTTGTCCGAAAGCCTTCATCAGTGCGCTGTCATCAAACTCTGCTATTACGCGAGGATGGAGGCGATGTTTATCCAGCCACTGTTCAATGCCGGAACGCAGCTGGTTACCGCTGCTGGGCAACAGTAACGGCGCACCATTCAGGCAGTACGGAAAATCGCCCTGCAGTTTCTTTTCCAGTTCCGGAGTGGCAAAAAAGCTGACTGCGCACATGCCGAGCTTGTGACTAAATCCCCGCGTACTGACCGTGGGTGGAACGGGACGGTCGGCCAGTACCAGATCAAGACGATGCACGGCCAGGTCCGCCAACAGTATATCGAGACTCGCCTCGCGGCAAATCATGCGTACAGGTTCCGGCATCTGTAGCGCCGGTTCGAGAATACGATGGGCGATGGATTTGGGCAACACATCAACCACACCCACCCGGAACAACCGGGGACGGCCTTGCGGCAACTGATTGATCGCCTCTTCCAATTCACCGCCGAGCGAGAAGATTTCATCGGCATAGCTCAAAACCAGCCGCCCGTGCTCGGTGAGTTCGAGATTGCGTCCGATCCGGGTGAACAGTTCTACCCCGAGACGTTGTCCCAGCAAACTCAGCTGCCCACTGATGGTTTGCGGCGTCAAATGCAACCACTCGCTGGCCCGGGCGATACCACCTTCCCTCGCCACCACCCAAAAATAATGCAAATGTTTGTAGTTAATCATTGGTCAACAATACATCGATAAAAACGAACTGTAGGGCCATAATAATCGACTTTTCGAGAAAATCAAACCCGCATAGTATTCTACTTGATCAAGCGCATCGACATTTCTTTGGAGAGTTTTATGCAAATCGACATAAGGGTACGTGATTTTTCCCTGACCGACGCCCTGCGCAGCCATGCAGAACGGCGGCTGCGTTTCGCCCTGACCTGTTGTGATGCTCATATTCAGCGAGTCGTGATGCGGCTGTCCGATATTAACGGACCGCGCGGTGGCAAGGATAAACGCTGCCTGCTGCGGGTCGTGCTCGACGGTTTGCCCGATGTGGTGATCGAGGATATCGAAGCCGACCTGTATGTCGCCATCGACCGTGCGGCTGATCGCGCCGGGCGCACGCTAGTGCGCAAGCTTGGCCGACAGCAATCCATGCTCAGGCAGGGCCGAGCAGCGATACCGGACACGCCACTGTCCGACCAACCCATTGACAAACTGAATAGACGTAGTCTGTCATGAACAATCCCGTCACATTCACGGCAAGCCGCAGCCAAGCCGCAACGCTCGCCACCAACAAGGTGATCCGCAGTACCTATACCTTAGCTGTCCATGACGCAGCTGTTCAGCGCACTGACTGCCGGGGTTTCGATGACCCTGAACTTGCCTCATCCCGGCCTGTTACTGACTCTCGGAGGTTACTTCGGGCTGCTGTTCGCCACTAGCAGGTTCCGCAACAGCGGCCTGGGGCTGGTTTTCGTGTTCACCCTGACCGGCTTTATGGGTTACACCCTGGGGCCGATTCTCAACGCCTATCTTTACCTTGCCCAATGGCGCTCAGCTGGTAATGACGGCGATGGGCGAAACCGGTGCAATTTTTCTCGGCCTGTCGGGTTACGCACTCGCCACACGCAAGGATTTCAGTTTTATGGGTGGCTTCCTGATGGTTGGCATCCTGGTTGCCTTTGTGGCCGCTCTGGGGGCGTTATTTTTTGAACTGTCCAACCTGTCGCTGGCAGTGTCTGCCATGTTCGTGCTGCTGATGGCGGGATTGATCCTGTACCAGACCAGCGCTATAATCCGCGGCGGTGAAGTCAACTACATTATGGCCACTGCCACACTGTACGTTTCCATCTTCAACCTGTTCACCAGCCTGCTGCACCTGCTGAGTGCGTTTAACAGCAACGAGTAACCCGCCTGCCCGTTTCGAATTTCAGGGCATTCGATACTGGTGATAGCACAATCTATCAGGCTGTAGCGACACTGTTATTAATTCGCCTTGAAAGTACCCGATGAATCGGTGATGGGGGGAGAGCAGCCTGGTAAATTTTCAATCCGAGACAAAGACGAAAGATGAACGCCGCCGATACGAGCAAGCAAAATTCCAGGGAACATAGGCCACGCCCGCTAATCGACCTGCTGGTCAGCATTGCTATCCCCGCTGTTATCCTGATGAAATTCAGTGGCGATGATGCCCTCGGAGCGACTGGCGCCCTGATCGCGGCACTGGCTTTTCCGCTGGGCTGGGGCCTGTTCGAAGGACTCCGCTACAGGAAATTCAATTTTATCGCACTGTTGGGCCTGATCAGCGTGTTGCTCACCGGCGGCATCGGTCTGCTGCGGCTCGATCCGCAGTGGCTGGCCATAAAAGAGGCCGCTATCCCGGGGCTGATCGGCATTGCGGTGCTGGTCTCCACGCGTACCCGCTATCCGCTGATCAAAAGCCTGCTGTATAATCCTCGCGTTATGAATGTCGGGAAAATCCAGCAAAAACTCGAAGATCTCGGCAATGCTGCCGCTTACGAAAAACGTCTGTTAAACGCCACTTACCTGCTGAGCGGCACCTTTTTCTTTTCATCGATGATGAACTTCATCCTTGCCAGGTGGATTGTAACCAGCCCGGCCGGCAGCATCGCTTTCAACGAGGAACTCGGACGCATGACACTGCTCAGCTATCCGGTGATCGCCATCCCCTCCATGATCATGATGATGATAATCCTTTACTATCTATGGTTGACAATCCACGGCATGACCGGACTAAAACTGGAAGATATTTTGTCGACACAACGCCAGAAGTAGCGGTGTCACAATATTTAACGGAGCCATTCGATATGACACAGCTGACCACCGATCCGTTTGCCGGGGCAAAGGGAATCGGAATCCTGGTGCGCAACGCATTCATGCTGTCGATCCAGTTTGCCACTCCCTGCCCCCCGGCGATGATTGGGATGCATCGTTTGGGTTGGTATCGGGCGCCGGCGGTCAGCGGCGGCCCACCATTAAACCTGTGGGTATGATATTGCGAAAAACACTGTCCCGGCTCCAACAGAAACTACAACGGCTTGTCGCAGCCACCCTGTTTGAGCACACTATCATCGGGCTTATTTTGCTCAACGCCGTAATCCTGGGGCTGGAGACCGATGCGGCCCTGGTGGCGAGTTACGGTGACTGGTTCAGGCTCGGGCATCACTTTATTCTGGCGGTGTTCATTGTCGAGGCGTTGATCAAAATCAGCTCCGTGGCCCCGAATTTCAGGCTGTACTTTGGCGATCGTTGGAATCTGTTCGATTTCAGCGTGATCTTGCTTTCATTACTGCCGGCTACCGGCGGGTTGGCGATGATCGCGCGCCTCGCCCGCCTGCTGCGCGTGCTACGCCTGATTTCCACCATTCCCGAACTGCGTCTGATCGTTGCCACGCTCATGCGCAGCATCCCCAGCATGGGCCATGTGATGCTGCTGATGTCGATCATCTTCTATATCTATGCCATCGCCGGTTACCAACTGTTCCACGCCCACGACCCGGAACACTGGGGTACGCTTGGCACCGCAGGTCTCACGCTGTTCCGAGTGGTCACGTTGGAAGACTGGACCGACGTGATGTATACCGCGCTGGAGCAATACGCCTGGGCCTGGGTGTATTTTATCAGTTTCATATTCGTAGGCACCTTTGTCATCATCAACCTGTTCATCGCCGTGGTCATCAACAACCTGGAGAAATCCAGACAAGAAGAACTGGAAAC
>CAYPEL010000091.1:0-10928 GCA_964409635.1 uncultured Gammaproteobacteria bacterium
GCTAAGGGTCTGGCCAGTGTCTGTTTAGTTAGTTACTGGGACAGGAGGTTAGTGATGAGAAGACGACTCTATTTTCTACTACCCGATGTTGCGCGCGCACGCCAGGTCGTGGATGAACTGTTACTGGCGCGCATTAGTGACCACCACATTCACGTACTGGCAAAAGAAGGCACCGATCTGAACGGTCTACCAGAAGCGAATATGCTGCAACGCAGCGACTTTGTGCACGGCGTTGAACTCGGACTCAGTATCGGTGGTGCTACAGGTATTGTCGTCGGTTTAGTCGCCATGACATTTCCGCCTGAAGGGCTGGAGTTAGGCGGCTTGACGCTGCTGGCATGTACACTGGCTGGCGCCCTGATTGGTGCCTGGGCAGCAGGTATGATTGGCACCGATATCCCGAACACCCAGCTCAAGGAGTTCGAACACGCTGTTGACGACGGTGAAATTTTGATGATGGTTGACGTTTCAAAAGATCATGTGGCTCAAATTAAGGATATGATTAAACGCCACCACCCGGAAGCAGATATGCACGGTATCGAACCTACCATGCCCGCTTTCCCGTAACCTCTCCTCCATTGCGGAGCACAACTCCGCAATTTCTTACCCGGAGACAGGATCACCTGTCTCCGGTTTTTATTGCCTGATACCGGCATCCAATCTGTGACCATCCAGCAAGAAATGTGGGCTAAGCTCTGTATTTACTTATAGTAAATGTACGTAGATTTTTCTAGAATTATGCGACACATCATTTGCAAACCTGCAGTCAATATTTCCCTGTACGCTCAGCGGCAGCCTCCCTGCTGCCGATGGTCTGCAAATAATGTGTCGCATAATCAACGTACTGCCTTGTATAAAGCTATAATTCAATGTTTATTGTGCTACGCCGATAAACTGTAGAACAGCCAATATGCAGGGGATTGGGTATGACATTCATCATAGATATGATAACCGGCGAACGAATTGCTACCGACCAGCCTGTCCATAAGCGCCAAGCAGCTTCTGCAATTAATGGCCCTGCCGCCAACGAAGCACTGCTAGCGCCAAGATTGCAGCCGGTTTGCAGCCAGGAAACCACGCCATCCGCAACGCCTGAAATGATCCCTGTAGATATTGCAGACTTGATCAGGAAATTCGAAGCATAACCTGTTCGCGTATTGGCGCTATCACGCGCCCGTTTCTAGCCAGATAGCATCATTTTCAATCACTATCTTTACCGCTGTCAGCCGCTCTCCCGTACAGGGGCCTGACACACACAAGCCCGTTTCAATTTGAAACAGTGCATCGTGGGTTGCGCATTGAATTAGATCCGCATCCATGTTCAGGAACTGATCGGGCATCCAGTCCAGCGGACCCCCGGTATGAGGGCAGCTGTTTCTGTAGGCAAACACCGCCTGACCCAGGCGCACCAGGAACAAATCCACTGTTTCACCATTTACTTCAAGCACAAATCCGCGGCTAGCCGATTCCGGTAAGGCGTGCATTTGGCATACCAGCTTGCGGGCAGAGTCAGACTCCATCGTTGTTATTATAAATCAGGTTCCTTAGTTTCCCCTGACCACTCGAAAACCGAGGTTGTCAATCCGTGATTGTGGCACACGGCGTGAGCGGGCCGCACTGCGCAAGGTATCCGACGGGCTGGAATAGCTGCCACCGCGAACCACATGGGCATCACAGGGCGTCAGATTAACCGCCGCACCGACTGTGCTGGCAACTTGATAATCGGGTAGAAAACAATCCTGTACCCACTCCATCACATTGCCTGCAATTTCATACACGCCAACAGAATTTGCCGGTAAGCTGCCGGCCGGAGCCGGTTTGACGCCATCCCACTTGCTGCCACAATCAAAACAGTTGGCATTGCCTACGGCCACCGGTTCATTTCCCCACCAGTAGCGGGTCACAGTCCCGGCGCGCGCTGCATACTCCCATTCGGCCTCAGTCGGCAAGCGGTAGTTGAAACCGGTCTGCTCACTGAGCCAGCGCGCATAAGCGGTAGCATCATTCCAACTGATATTAATGACCGGCTGCCGCCCTCTTCCCCAGCCTGCATCGGCCGGAAAAGCCCGGTTAGAGGCCCGGGCAAACAGGTCATAATCGGCAAAAGTTACTTCATAATTGCCTATTGCAAACGCCGAAACTGCAACTTCGTGTTGTGGGCGTTCTCCAAAATTTGCTGAGGTCACGCTACTTCCCATCGTAAAGCTGCCTGCGGGTATCCGCACCATACTTGGTCCGCGGCCCCCATTGTCCATCACGTCACGAAACAACTTACCTGGTGTCATTTTCCTGGCCGGCTGTTCTGTGTCAGCGGCTTTCCCGGCAACAGGTGTCTCAGTCTGCACTCTGGATGTAGCCTCTATGGCTTCGATTGCAGCTACAGCTTCTGCAACTGTTGCAGTTAGATTTTCATTTTCAACGGTGACAGGATCAAGCTGCTCCGCGCTATTGCCAGACGGCTTTACAGGAACGGCCTGACTGCTTGAGTCAATCTTTTTACTATCGGAATCCTTTACAAAGGTTGACACAGCTTTTGGCTCAACCGGTATTGCTGCCTGCTTCCCAAAATCGGGTAACCAGTACAATATAGCGGCACCAGCAATCGCACCTATTGCCAGAAAAAGCTTCCATTTACCACCAAATCCCGCATCGGATACTAAGTCGTCATCCTCTATTAGCTCACCGGCAATCATCTTTTTATCCGATCCGGTGCGAGTATTTTCTGCAACATCCGCCAACTGTGCAGCCTCCCGGTCATTATCCGGCGGCGAGGTATACATTACAGGTGTGACGGTGATTTCTGTTTCACTGGCTTCCTGAATGGCCTGTTCCAGCCCTGCAGCCTCAGTCTTCCAGCGCGTGATTTCCTGCTCCGCAAAGACTCGCTGCGCGGTTTCTGCATCGAGCTCGGTTTTAAGTTGCGTAATGGCTTCCTGCATTTCAGACTCTGCTGATACCGGTTCCATGGCTTCTAGCCCACGGCTCACTTCGAGCTCAGCACGCAATTGATCAGCCTCCTGCCGGGCTTGCTGTGAGTCTGTCTGATGCGTATCGCGTTCGCTGGCTACTTGATCCAGTTGCGACCGCAGCGCGCTGAGTTCCTGATCTTTCTCATTTTCAGCGTCATGCTGTGTTGCAATCGATGCCTGTATATCTGCCTTGACTGACGTGGTGAGTTCATCGATTTGTTGTTGCACTGCCTCACGCTCAGACTCGAGTGAAACTTCAAGCGACTTGATTCTCTTCTCCCGTTCTTTCACTACCTGATGATGCGCGGTTTTTATCTGACTCTCTTCAGCCGTCGCTTGTTCAAGCTGCTGGCGGGCATCGGCAAGCTCCTGCGCAAGGCTGGCCTGCGCCTCTATGCCCGCAGGTGTATCACCGTTTTTTGCGAGCGCAAATTCATAATCCTGGCGCAGTTGGGTATTTTCTTTTTCCAGGGTGCGCAGGCGGTGGGTAAGACGGGTTTGCTGGTTGAGTGTATTCTGTTGTTCGTTCTGGGTACGCGCCAGCGCTTCACGGGCGGTATCCAGGCTCGAGGCGCTGTCCTGACTCTCCTGCAGCACCTTGGCCATTTCGTCTGTTTGATGCCGTAATTCGAGACGGGCGCTTTCCAGCTCGCTGGTTAACCTGTTCTTTTCAGCTTCAGCCTGGTCAATTTTCGCCTGATAGTCACTGATAATCGCTGCATGAGCCGCGCTTTCAGCAACTGAAACCGGCTCTGTTCCCACATCCTGCCTATCACCCTGAGTGTCTTCTGGGGCGGACTCGGCCAAATCTTCCCAGGGTACTTCCAGCATCCCGCTTTGCAATGCAGTCGCGTCAAAACCGTGCTGGGTCAAAATAAAAGCGGCCGTCGCACTGCGACGGCCGGTATCACAGCAGGTTATATAACGTCTGTGCTGGTCAAGCTCATCCAGCCTGCCACGTAACTCCGACAGTGGCAGGTTCAAGCTACTGGGCAGCGCGCAATTTTGGTATTCATCCACTAAGCGAACATCCAGCCAGAGCGCTCCCTGCTCCACTGCCTGACTTGCCAGTGCGTAATCGATTGACTGCACGAGTGGAACGCGGAGTAATTCATCAAAATCCTGCTTCGACACACGCATCAACACCCCATCCGTCAACATTGTGACAGTTGCATTTCGTTGGGTTCCTGCGACCAGTGCATCCTCTCCAAAACAGGCACCGTCTGATAACTCCGCCAGCAACACAGCCTTATCCTCAACTGCACCCTGGCGCGTTACTGACAGGCGTCCTTGCTTTACAACGTAGAAAGTTTCACCCGCTGAGCCTTCTTCAACGACAACCTCACCCGCTGAAACCGGCATAGACTCCATACTCGACAATAATTGCTGGATATTGACCGGCGAGAGGCGAGAAAATGTCTCCGACTGTAATAACCGGGTTAACCAGTCATCATCATGGTTAGCGGCAATTTCCTCTACGTTGTAGCCGGTCGATTCACTCCAGGCGAGTAAAGCATCCAGACGGCTGGAAGCAATCTTTACAACTGTCGCTTTTTCCACCGCCCTGACAGATAATTGGCGCGGTTGTGTATGTGCCAAAGGGTGCTTTGACGCCTTACTTTTTACGGATAGTTTACTGGCCGCCTTGCCGTTAGAATCGCTAAACTCGACAACACCTGCCAGTAAATAAATTGTTTGATCGTCCCTGTCACCCGCTTTGAATACAAAATCACCCGCAGCTATTTCCTCGATTGCAGCATTTTTTGCCAGCTCATGAAGATGCGAGTCCGACAGTGCATCCAGTGGCACAAAACCACGCAACACACTATTATTTAAAGATTTTTCAGCTAATTCCATAATTCACCAAGCCACTCTTGCATTAATAAAACAGGTGAGAACATCGACCGTTCTGATCGCCTTGTTAGCGGCCGGTTGTGCTTGTGACTTAGCCGGATCAGGCCCGAACCTGGCAATAATTCTCAGCGCTCCGGTCTTCGATATAAAAACCTTTGGAGCTAATAATTAATTGCCAACAGGTTGAAAATTTAATTTGTAACAGCAACCATAAATTGTTGCTGGAAAGATTTACATTTTAGGAAAGTATTTAGAAGACAAGCACCACCGGATTAAACTGAAGGTAGTTTTCTTGGTTATTATTTAGCCAACCAGTCGCTATCCGCCGTCGTGAATAACGCCAACCAATAATTCTTCAACTTCTATTTGAACAGTAAATATAGCTATAAAATTGCAATTAGTGCTTTACTTTTTTTCGCATTGCGTTATCTTTGCAGCGTTACTGTCCCAGCCAAACTTTATTGAGGAGTCAATGTATGGCCGTTAAGAAAAAGAGAGCAACAAAGAAAACAACTGCGCGGAAAAAAACCGACGCAGTAAAGAAACCGACAACCAAGTCAGAATCCTTTTCCTACATAGCCGATAAAACCGGTTTAACTAAAAAAGATGTCGGCGCTGTATTCGACGCAATGAGCGGCCTCATCAAGCGTGACCTGAAACGGAACGGCCCAGGTGTATACTCAGTTCCGGGCTTGATGAAAATTAAAGTCGTCCGTAAACCGGCTACCAAGTCGCGTAAAGGCATCAACCCTTTCACCGGCGAAGCAATGACGTTCAAAGCCAAACCAGCCCGGAACGTTGTCAAGGTACTGGCGCTTAAAGCATTGAAAGATATGGTTTAAAATAGAAATCATAACCCTGTGTAAAAACAGGTCTATTTGTTAAGGCAGCTCTTATTGGCTGCCTTTCTTATGCGCTTTATTTTGTTCTTCCACACGGTGCTTGGCCCGGATGAAATCCCGGTGGGGCACATGAATAAGCTCGGCTATTTTACGCACCATAGCCTCTTCCTGGCAGTCCATATGATCGTCTGCAAACACAACCTGCCAGAGCATTTCAACCACCCTGGCTTTTTCCTGGGGTGAAAAATGCTGATTAATTAGCCCCGTGAACTGGTAAAGAGAGACAGATGATTCAACTTCCTGTTCGGCCAGCTCTGCAAGCTCCCGGGTTTGGCTTTCAGAAAGCTGGAAAATCTTCTGGATCGACGCCTCAACGGCCTGCCTTTCCACATCATGTACTTCAAAATCAGCGCGTGTGATCTCGAACATCAGCGCTGCCGTAGCAAGCTTCAATTCATGTTCATTACGCTCGTCACCCTCGGTAACGGCATTTATTTGCAGGTTAAAAAAATCTTGTATACGCTTAAGCAATAGAGGAACTCTCCGGAATCAAGGCTCATCAAAATATACTAATAAATTAGAGATTGCTTAGTTAACAAATCAACAAATAATAATTTACTGGCCCTGTTGCCGGCCTGAAACAGTTCGTCTTGAATACACCAGCACAAGCACCAGGAAGAAAAGCCATATCGGATCGAATACCCGGGATTCATTGAAAGTACAACCACCGCCGCCACCAGTGCCACTGCTGCTTGTAGTCGTTGTACTCGTGGCACAGCTTGCGGGTAACACCGAAGACGGATTCTGTGCCGCGGTTAATGCAGCGAAAGCATCAATAATACCCGTACCACAATTATCAGTTGTACAGGTGGAACCGGCGGGAAACGCTTGCGTGGTAGCACACAAGATACCTTCCACATCCTGTGGTGACAGCGTACTATCAACGGCATAAATGAGCGATGCAACCGCTGACACCTGTGCGGTCGTAAAGCTGGTGCCCTGGATTAATGCCAGACCATCTTGTCCCGGCCCGTTGCTACCTAAATTGGACAAGGTACGTACACCGTCAAAATCATCGCCACCCGGCGCACTCAGGTCAACAGCCGCGCCAAAATTCACGTAACTGGTCTGATCACCGCCTCGTGAGGTGGCCCCAACCACGATAACGCCCTGGCAATTCGCAGGACTGATTGCCGCAATATTCCCGCCCCCATTACCGGCCGCCGTGACTACGATGGCGCCTGCTGCGCGGACGGCATTGATGGCGCCTTGCTCTGCCGGAGTACAAGACCCCTCACCACTCAAACTGAGATTGACCACTTTGGCAGGATTAGTGTTATCAGGTACGCCCGCCACCGGCAAACCAACTGCCCACCGCATGGCATCCACAATATCTGAAATCGACCCGCCACATTTACCGAGCACCCGGATCGGTAATATGCGTGCATTAAAATCGATCCCGGCGATATCCGTGGTATTGTCTGCCGTGGCCGCCATGACACCAACAACCGACAAGCCATGCCAGGAACTTTCGTGGTTTATCGTCTCACTCAGACAATCTGCAGGTGCGTTAGCTTGATCGTCCGGATCGTTTGGATCCACGGCGTCACCTGGATCAGAAGGATCTGTATCGCGGCCATCACCATCATTCGCTGTAAAAGTATCCGAGATTAAATCGTAGCCTTGCAGCGTTAAAATTCGACCTGGTAATAAATCGCGGTGCGGTAGAATACCGGTGTCCACCACGGCGATAACGATACCCGCGCTGCCCATTGAGATATCCCAGGCAGCCTCCATATTGATGCCAAAAGACTCAAACAAATACCACTGGTCTGAATAACGCGGATCATTTGGAACAAAAGCCGGATACATGCGCTTGTCGAGTTGCA
Organism: uncultured Gammaproteobacteria bacterium; assembly: GCA_964409635.1. Classification (GTDB taxonomy): domain Bacteria; phylum Pseudomonadota; class Gammaproteobacteria; order DSM-19610; family DSM-19610; genus CAYPEL01. The sequence goes on from CAYPEL010000091.1 coordinate 7,555, forward strand.
CATAATCAACCGCAGGATCCTGCGACAAGGCACTCAAGGTTTCCTGCACCTGCGCTTCCGTCAGACCCTCCGGCAATTGCAGAACCGTACTGTTATCGCTCAAGCGGCGCTTGAAAATCAGGCGTTCACCGCCCGGCGTTGTTAGATTATTCAGTACACGCTGCGGACGAACGGTATCACTCCCTGTTTCTGCTGCTGCTTTGTACTTAATAATTATCTGATTGTTAAATGCCTCGCCGGAGGAAGCAAAGCTAGCGGCAGAGATCAGACAAAGCACAACACTCAACCACGACCGGATGCCGGTTCCCATTCTCATCATTTCATTCTCTCCAGATTAGTTGGCATCGATGCGGAAACGCTCACCTTCATATGACAACACTGCGCCCCCGGGGGTGACCTCCTCAAGTGTCGGACCTTCAGACAACTGGTCACCTTCCCGGTACTTTTGCAAGTTAATCAACACAAATCGTTCTTCGGCACGCTCAGCATAAACATGAACATCCAGCCTCAGACCATCGCCTAGCTGTCCGAGCAGCCTGGCCGGTATTTGGGGCCAGGCGGGTAAATCAGTTGAATCTGCAGGTTTGGCAGCGACTTCAGGCTCAGGTTCAATAATACTTTCGGCGTGAACAACGCGACCCTTAGTCACTTTTTTTGCCACCGGCGGTGGTGGTGGAGGTATAGACCTTAAGGGCGGTGAAATATCCAGGCTCTCTGCAGCCTCATACCGGGGTTCGGCTTGGGTTACAAAGGCAGGCTGCTGCGGCGGTGTTGCCACTTGTGGTGGTGGCGCTTCCGGCGGGGCTATTATTTCTTTGTCATTGTTATTGGCAAGCACGGACTCCGCACCGGTTTGCTCCGCGTCCGGCCAAAATAATATCGCCAGCAGTACGATGTTCATGGCTCCCAGCAGAACCCAGCCCCAAATTCGTTTCTGCCTGACCGGCGCTTCGACAGACTGGACGTCATCAATGCCCGGTACATCGCCTTGCTTACGTTGCTGTTCTGCCTTTCTGAGCGCTTCGAGAATATATGACATCAGGGATTTCCAGACAGGCGCGCCGGCATTAAATTATCAGCGGCGTCACTCTGCAACAGGGGCACACCGGGGCGCCTGGTTGCTGTATTTAGATGAATAAGGGTTTCAGGGCCGGCAACCCCATCAGCCTTGAGTCCCTGACTACGCTGAAACCTCTCAACCAGCGATTTGAGCGCCTGATTGTATACCCGGGAACCGGCCTGGGCCGTCGACAGGCCCAATGCAAGCTGCACTTGTTCTTGTAGCCAAGCCACATCACCACCCTGGTTTCCCGGTCTCAATACTGTTTGCCCACCGGGCGGAACCTGCCAAAGTAACTGGTAATCACCAAACCAGAAACGCTGTATTTCTGCGGGTGATACTAAAAACTCTTTACCATCGATGTCGATGGCAGCTCCATCATCAGTGATAGATCGCAACAAGACAGGAACACGGCGGCCATCTGTCGCAGCTAATTGTAATAAAACCGGCCGTTGGAACCGCGTGATAGCGTTCCAACTGCCACTGCGTTGTAGACACCTCAGCAAAACCCGCCGCGCTTCTGCGCAAGCCTGGCTGTCAGTCGAAGCCGTGGATTGGTAACCCCATACCCTGAACAAAGCTGACCAGGCATGGCGCTTTGCTGCCACTCCCATCCCCGCCAATAGTTCCTCCAGATCGGGCGTGTCTTCAATAATCTCTGATAATTCAGGTGTCTCTGGCTCTGTATCATCGGCGAGTGCAGCTACAGACAGAACTCCAGCCGCCTGTGGTGGTGAAACAGTTTCGGGGCTTTGACCCTTTACTGTTGCTAGTGACGGCACCACCGCCTTACTTGCGATACTGGGCTTATTCAATTTCTCCAACAGCACGGGAGCCAGCCACAGGGCGAGCATCACAGACACAATCGCCACCAGGGCGGTACTCCACCAGGTGATTTTCTCCGGCGCGGTTTTGGTTTCCTCCGGTAAAATCTCGGCCGCAGCGCGGCGCACAATCTTGCTGTTCACCACACGTTTGCCTTCGACATACGCACCCAGTAATGAACGGTCACAGATCACATTGATTAACCTCGGGATGCCATCCGAATAACCCTGGATAAGCTTGACGGCCTTATCATTGAAAACCATTTCCGTGCCGCCACACACTTCGAGGCGGTGACGGATATAGGCCGCGGTATCTTCGCTGGAAATAGGTTCGAGGTGATAACGCGCCGTAATACGTTGCGACAATTGGCGCAGGTCTTCACGCGCCAGCAAATCCCGCAATTCCGGCTGGCCGATCAATATAATCTGTAACAGCTTTTCCTGCGTCGTTTCCAGGTTAGTCAGTAACCGAACCTGCTCCAGTGCATCCGCATCCAGATTTTGCGCTTCATCAATGACCAGCACCGTACGCCTGCCTTTGGCATGGGCTTCGATCAGATATTCGTTCAAAGCATCCGTCAGTACCTTAATACTGTTGGTTCCTGCGGGGTAACTGATCTGCAATTCATCGCACAGCGTACTAATCAGTTCCAGGCTGGATACTCTGGGGTTCAGGATTAAGGCGACATCGACATTATCGGGCAACTGCCCGAGCAGGCTGCGGCAAATCGTCGTCTTGCCGGTACCCACCTCACCCGTCAACTGAACAAAACCACCACCTTCTCCTACGCCATACAGGAGGTGCGCCAAGGCTTCGCGGTGGCGCTGACTCATATACAAAAAGCGCGGATCGGGCGCGATGGAAAATGGGCGTTCGGTCAGACCGAAATGTTGTTCGTACATTGCACCGGAAAGTTCTCTATCGAGGGGTTATTATGCCTGTAAAATTATATAATTACCGCTATCCACATTGCGTGCGGGGTTTGCTTATGAAGGCAACTACACCACTTTGCACCCAATGCCAGTAAGTTAACCGGGGGAACTCTGATTAATCCGCGAAACCAAGGCACCTGAATAAATCAGGTTCCCTAGAAAAACCAGGCATGCACTGTGAGAATAATTCCCCGCTATGCGGTAGATCTATGTCCACAGGAACATGCCGGTAAAAAATAGTAGTATGTGCGCTCGGGTAAGGTAGTACGGGCTTTTACCCGGCGCATAAAATTCAAGATTTCGGTGGAGACTATGACTGCGAAAGTAGAAAAAACCATTAACGGTTGTAATGTAACCGCGCGCCCCGTCTACAAGGGCCAAGCACTGCCCGCCTACTGGACATGCCATATCGACCAACACGTGCAGGCAAAAACTTTTCCATCTGCACAAGATGTATTCAAATTTGCCGAAAACCTCTACTGCTACCAGCATCAGCTAGTAGTCCTTCAACAGGATAATGACGGGTTCAGTCAGTTTGTCAACGTTCACGGCAAGGC
>CAYPEL010000092.1:0-10892 GCA_964409635.1 uncultured Gammaproteobacteria bacterium
CTTGGCTAAATCGGCGGCGTGCGCCGCTATCTTATAGGTGATGATGCCATCACGTACGTCCTGCTTGTTAGGCAGTCCCAGATGTTCTTTCGGCGTGACATAACACAGCATCGCTGTCCCGTACCAACCGATTTGTGCTGCGCCTATGGCTGAAGTGATGTGGTCGTAACCGGGAGCAATATCAGTCGTCAGTGGCCCCAATGTATAAAAAGGCGCTTCAAAGCAATCGGCCAATTCCTTATCCATGTTTTCCTTGATCATCTGCATGGGAACATGACCCGGGCCTTCGATCATCACTTGAACATCGTGCTCCCAGGCAACTTTTGTCAATTCACCCAGGGTTTCCAGTTCGGCAAACTGAGCGCGGTCGTTGGCATCGGCCAGCGAACCGGGTCGTAAACCATCGCCCAACGAAAAAGAGACGTCGTAGGCTTTCATAATTTCGCAGATGTCTTCGAAATGTGTATATAAAAAACTTTCCTGATGATGCGCCAGGCACCACTTGGCCATGATCGACCCACCGCGTGACACAATACCGGTGACACGGTTTGCGGTCATGGGCACATAAGGCAGACGCACACCGGCGTGAATGGTGAAGTAGTCGACGCCCTGCTCGGCCTGCTCGATCAAGGTATCGCGGAACATCTCCCAAGTCAGCTCTTCTGCCTTGCCGTCAACTTTTTCCAGCGCCTGATAGATCGGCACGGTGCCCACAGACACCGGCGAATTGCGTAAAATCCACTCACGGGTTTCGTGGATGTTTTTGCCCGTGGACAAATCCATCACCGTGTCGCCACCCCACCGCGTCGACCAAACCATCTTTTCCACTTCCTCGGCAATCGAGGAGGACACCGCTGAGTTACCGATATTGGTGTTTACCTTGACCAGAAAATTCCGGCCGATAATCATCGGCTCCAGTTCCGGGTGGTTGATATTTGCCGGGATAATAGCGCGGCCGCGGGCGATTTCATCGCGCACAAATTCAGGTGTCACTCGATCAGGAATGGCGGCGCCGAACGACTGGCCCGGGTGCTGTTTCAGCAAACCACTGCCAGCTAGTTTCTCCAGCTGCAGGTTTTCACGGATCGCCACGAATTCCATTTCCGGAGTAATAATGCCCTGCCTGGCATAATGCATCTGGGTCACATTGCACCCGGCCAGGGCGCGGCGCGGTTGGCGTATGTGTTCGAAACGCAGGCTATCGAGTTTACGGTCTGCTGCGCGTTGCTGACCGAATTCAGAACTTGGGCCGTGCAAGGTCTCGGTATCGTTACGTTCAATAATCCAGCCACTGCGGACATCAGGCAGACCCTTCAGCAAATCAATTTCCACGGCGGGGTCGGTATAGGGACCTGATGTGTCATACACTGTGATGGGAGGATTTTTTTCGGCACCAAAACTGGCCGGCGTTTCCGCCTGGCTGATTTCACGCATACTGACTCGCAGATCAGGGCGCGAGCCCTGCACATAGACTTTTTGTGAGCCACTAAAAGGCCGGGTGACCGCTTCTGAAAGGCGCGTAGTTTCTGCAACAAATTCTTCGGGGATAGCGCTCATAGTCCTTGCCCTCATTAGGAGGTGGAGATCCAAAACACGGGGGAAGGCTGGAGTAGAAACCGCTTCCCTGCGCTGGTATTAACCGGATCAGGTTCAAAGGGTATTTCTCAGCTTCAGTCGCCTATATCTATTCGGTTTCTGAAGCACCCCTAGCTTGCCGGACAAAGTATAGGAACGCGGTAGGCATTGCAAGTACTGGCCCTTCACCCTGCCGTGCAACCACAATTGGAGAAGACCTGTCAGGTCGAACCCAATACGACCTGGGTAATTTGTCATTACCGGCATTGGCCGAATAAATTCGGCCCTACAAGTTAGGTTTGATCTCACACAAGCGCAAAGACAACTTGCCTGCCAGCGATAAATTCCGTATCTTTTCCGCCAGATAATATAGGAATACCTCATGAATGACATGAATATGGAACTGGCCCGGTTTAACATGATCGAGCAACAAATACGTCCCTGGGACGTGCTCGATGACCGTGTGCTGCAGACCTTGGCGAGTACCCCGCGCGAAGGCTTTGCGCCAGAACAGTACCGCTCACTGGCTTTTTCCGATATCAGCATTCCGCTTGGCCACGAGCAGGCCATGATGGCACCGAAAGTTGAAGGCCGCCTGCTGCAATGTCTGGACATCTGCGCCACCGATAACATTCTCGAAATCGGTACCGGCAGTGGTTACCTCACCGCCTGCCTGGCGCAACTTGGTAACAAAGTTCATTCAGTCGACATCATTGATGAATTCGTGACAAGCAGCCGGGAAAAGCTGGCGCAACATGCTATTGACAATGTCACACTTGATACGGTGGATGCCGCCCAAGGCTGGGATACCGAAAAGCAGTTTAACGTGATAGCCGTTACCGGCTCGTTACCGGTACTCCACAAAGGTTTTCATGACAGTCTTGAGACCGGCGGCCGGATGTTTGTCATCAGCGGTAAACCGCCCATCATGCATGCCCTGTTAATTACGCGCATTAGCGATTCGGAATGGAAACAGGAACGCCTGTTTGAAACCTCAGTACCCGCGTTAATACATGCGCAACAAGCTGATATTTTTTCTTTCTAGCACAGCAATATCTAAATTTACTAATGCGTACGTTGCTTACCCGACAGATCATTTACAGATACGCTATGAATACATTCCTGTACACTCGGCGGCGACATCCTTGCTACCGACGGTCTGTAAATGATCTGTCGGGCAAGCAACGTACTGTCTAATATGCGCGAATTAGGTGCCGTTGAACTGAAAACCTATCTTGATACTGCAACGGCACAGCCCCTCTTACTGGATGTACGGGAACCTTGGGAATTTGAAATCGCACACCTGGAAGGCGCGCTGCTGGTTCCTATGCGAACAATTCCAGGCAAAGTACCCGAACTGGATCCTGACCGGGATACCGTGGTGATTTGCCACCACGGTATCCGCAGCCGCCAGGTCTGCAGGTTTCTGCAAAGTCAGGACTTTTCCCAGCTGATCAATCTCCGGGGCGGGGTTGAAGAATGGGCGCGTGAGGTCGATAACCGTATGGCAACTTACTGATTTTTACACCCCTTATGGATACTAATACGTTTAAATATGCGATCTTTGGACTCTTGCTAACAGCCTCTAGCCAGGTCAATAGTGAAGACCTGCTGACGATGTATCAACAGGCCAAAGCCACCAACCCCCAGTTGGCGGCGGCAGCGGCCAACCGGCAGGCCGTGATCGAGCTAAAGTCACAAAGCCGGGCCGGGCTACTGCCCAATATCATCCTCAGCGGCGGTATCGACCGGCGCCGCTCAGACGATATCACCTCCAAGGACAAGCCAACCTACTCGACGGATAAAACCGCGGCAATCAGACTGCAGCAACCACTATTCCGCTATGACCGGTGGATAGAGCTGAAACAATCAGACAGCCGAATTGCAGAAGCGGAAGCGGCGTATGCTGCCACCGAACAGGATCTCATCGTGGCGACGGCCGAGCGCTATTTCAATATACTCAGCGCACAGGAAAATCTGAATTTTGCCAACGCGGAAAAACAAGCCATTGAACGCGAACTTGACCAAGCCAAGCAACGCTTTGAAGTGGGCCTGATCGCCATCACCGATGTACACGAAGCCCAGGCGCGTTTTGACCTCGCCGTCAGCCAGGAGATTCAGGCAGACAGCCAGCTGGAAACAGCACGCGATACCCTGCGCGAGACGGTTGGACAGTATTATGCCAACTTAAATGATGTCGTAGAAGATCTACCCCTAGCCGAACCGGAACCTGCCGACCCGGATGCCTGGGTACAACAGGCGATTGAACAAAATCTGGACGTACTGGCAGCCCAAGCGGCCGCAGAAACAGCCCGGCAGGAAATGCGCCGGCAGCGCGCCGGACACTACCCTACGCTGGATCTGAACGCGAGCGCTGATTACCGCAAACAGGCCAACAATTTTGGCAGCACCTCATTCAATACTGAAAGAAACGACAACGTGATTGGCCTGGATCTGGACATTCCTATTTATCAGGGTGGCTTAGTGAGCGCCAGAACGCGTGAAGCGAGACACCGCTTAAGCCAGGCCAGTGAACAACTCCATTCGGCTACGCGCAAAGCCGAGCTCGACACACGTAACGCCTACCGGGGCATCCTAACCGACATTGCCCAAATCAAGGCACTGGCCCAATCATTGAAATCCACACAAACGGCAGTTGAAGCCGCCGAAGCGGGATTCGAAGTCGGCACCCGCACGGTTGTGGATGTACTCAACGCGCAACGTGAGTTTTACCGGGCTAAATTCAATTATGCCCAGGCGCGCTATCTGTATCTGGTTGATCAATTAAAATTGAAACGCGCCACTGGCAGCTTGCAGCTGGCGGACGTGGAAAAAATCAACGGCTTTCTGAAAACTGCCGAGTAGGTTCGTAAATCCTTATATATTAATCAATACAAAGCGCTTTGTTTTTTACGGCGGGTTGCTCACCTGCATTATCAGGCTTGAATTTTAAGGTCAAAATTTTGTTTAACTCCGCAATGGGCAGCGGCCGATAAAAATAGTAACCCTGGATCGAATCGCAGTTTTTGCCTGATATCGCGGCATACTCAGCTGCGGTTTCAACACCTTCAGCCACGGTTTTCAGTCCAAGGCTGTGCGCCATCAGAACCATAGCTGAAACGATACTGGCATTGGCAGCATTCTTGTGAATATCCTGAATGAAGGAACGGTCAATTTTTAAGGTATCCAGCGGAAACCGCGTCAGATAACTGAGTGACGAATAACCGGTACCAAAATCATCCAGCGCCAGACACACACCCATTTGTTTAAGTTCGTGCAAAGACTGAATATTATCCTCAGCATTTTCCAGAATAACACTCTCCGTCAATTCCAGCTCTAAGCATGCCGGAGTCAGTCTGTTGTCCGCCAACACCTTGGAAACAGAATCCAGTAACCTGCGCTGTTTGAAATGAGAGCTACTCACGTTAACCGAAACGGGAACAATGCCGATACCCTCTTCCTGCCACTGCTTTGCCTGTCTACAGGCTTCTTGTAACACCCAATCGCTGATCGGGATAATCAGGCCATTTTCTTCAGCAATCGGAATAAACTTACCCGGTGGAATCAAACCATGCTCCGGATGCTGCCAGCGTATTAGCGCCTCTACACCATTGATACGCTCGGTTTTGGTATCAACTTTAGGTTGATAGTGCAGCACCAGTTCATTATTTTCAATTGCTTTGCGCAACTCATTTGCAATCCTGAGCCGTTCAGACGAGCGGGCATTAATCTCCGAAGAGTAGAAATAATAATTGTTACCGCCTTGCCGTTTGGCATAGGACATAGCCACTTCTGCATTTTTGATCAGCGTATCGACTTCCCGTCCATCTTCCGGGTAAACAGAAATGCCTATACTGGTCGTAACAAACAAATCATTTCCGTCGTGACAAAATGCTTCGTGCAAGCTATCCATAATCACTCTCGCCACAGACACCGCATCTTCGCCTGTTTCTATGCGTGGTAAAAGAACAGAAAACTCATCACCACTAATACGGTAAATTTCCGGCCTGCAGTCATCAAAGCCCAGTTTGAAAACTGACGGCGTTGTATGAATACACTTTTCTAACCGGCCGGCAACTGCCTTGAGTAGCTCATCCCCGGCATTAGGCCCCAGGGTTTCATTGATTTGCTTGAAGCGATCCAAGTTCAAACGCAACACTGCAAACTGGTTACTCGTCTGCTGGGTGGCTTCTTGCACCGAGCAAAGCGCATCAATATAGGTAACCCGGTTGGGCAACCCAGTCAATGCATCAAAATAGGTTAACCTGTCCTGATAGGCTTTTGCCGATAGTGTATTTCTTAACCGCAATGCAAGTTCACTGGGATCAACCGGCTTTGCCAGGAAGTCATTGGCGCCCAGCTCAAGCGCCTTGAGCTTGGTTTCGGAATCTGTTGAGGATGTTAAAACGATTACGGGCGTATAGCACAACTTATGATCGTTGCGGATTTGTTGCAAAATCTCAAAGCCGTTTACATCAGGCATCACCAAATCCAGCAGCACAATATCCGGTTTCCTTTGAGTAATCATTGCAAATGCTTCGGCAGATTCGGTTGTCGACAGGAAATTATTATAGCCAGCATCTTCCAGAAAGGTTTTCAAAACCTCGATGGTCGTAAATTCATCGTCGACCATCAAAATGGTCGAGTTCAGTAGTGAATCTTGCGTATTTTCTCGGTCAAACATTGTTATTCCCCGGGACGTATCCTGTATTGACCGCCCACTGTTAGATTGCCGGTTCTGGTACCGTTTTGTTAACTGTTTCTGCAGAATCCGGTTGAGTTATCCGGGCTGCCAGTTGCTGCAACTCCTGCATTATCCTGTCCACTTTTTTCTTGTTACCAGCTTTGATAAAACGCTCCAGCGCCTCCGCCGGTTTTGTAAATTCATCAAATCCCACCGTACCACCCGAACCTTTCAGCCAATGCGCCAAACGCGCCAGTTCGGCAAAATCCTGATCACGCCAGGCACGCGTCATCAATGCATATTGGCGATGGAATTTTTCCACAAACCGGCAAATAACCGGATGAAAACGCGCGTCTGTTGCCAACCTGGATACAAGCAGCTCATTACTAATAGAATCATAAATACTGCCGGCATCCGCACCTGCAGGTTCAGGATTCTGTATAGTTGTATCTTGCTTGATAGGCTTACCGCCGAGCAGGTCGGCCAACATGTGCGTCATGGCGTTGATATCTATTGGCTTGGTTATGTAATGGCTATACCCAGCCTGAATACATTCCTGTTTATAACCTTTCATGGCGTTACCCGTCATGGCAATTAACGGTGCACTAAAACCTTGTTCAAGCAATTTACCCACCGCCGTGAAACCGTCCATCACCGGCATTTGCACATCCATGAGAATAGCCTGATAATCGTTTCTGGCTGACATTTCCAGGCAGTCAGCACCATTGCCCGCTTCATCAATTTGCAGACCGGTATCCTGTAATACTAGTTTAACCAGTTCACGGTTTTCAGCGCCATCGTCCACCACCAGAATCCGCGCCGCTGGAAACCGCCAGCGCTGCTGCTCTTCAGCTTCTATGCAAACGATACTTGCATGCAGCTCTCCAGGTTGCACATAACTGACGCCGTCCAACGGACCGGTATCCACATAAGCGGTAAATTCGCTACCTTGCCCCAGCGAGCTCGAAACCTGTATGCCGCCACCCAGCGCCTCGGCAAACCGCTTGCTGATCGCCAGACCTAGACCCGTACCACCAAAACGCCGGGTTATTGATGAATCCGCCTGCACAAAGGGGTCAAAAATAGCTGTTAATTGACCTTCGGCAATACCCACACCACTATCGATCACGCTAATAGTCAGCTGTGGTTTAGGATTAGCTGCAGTTAACGCCAGGTGAATTTTTACACTGCCTTGTTCGGTAAACTTGATCGCATTACCAACCAGATTAGTAACAATTTGCCTTAGGCGTGACGGGTCAGTGAAAATGGTATCGGGGATTGGGGTACTGGCTTCGTAAGCCAGCACCACCGATTTTTCCTGTGCCTTGACGCCCAACACCTGTACCACTTCACCGATTATTACGTGCGGCTGGCAACGGATTTTTTCAACGTCCAGCCGACCCGCCTCGACCTTGGACAGATCAAGAATATCGTTAATCAGTTCCAGCAGGTGTGACCCACTGCTATGGATAGTATTTAGATATTTGCGCTTGTCCTGATCGCTATTGACGTAACCACGTTTGAGTAATTCAGTAAAACCCAGAATCGCATTCATCGGCGTGCGAATCTCGTGGCTCATATTCGCGAGGAATTTTGTCTTGGCCTGGTTAGCAGATTCTGCTTCTTCCTTGGACTTGCGTAATTCAACTTCCTTTTCTTCCAGCAGAGTGATATCTTCAAAGGTAATCAACACGCCCCCATGCTTGCTGCCTGCTCCCATGACCGGCGAGCAATTGACCAGGAAAGTACGGCGCTTACTGGCACCATCGCGTAAATAAATCATACCGTTGCGAAGTGGCACCCCATGTTTGACGGATTGCGCCCAGGGTAGCGCTGCACTGTCCGGTTTTTTATCGCTGCCGTCAGACCAGGGCAGGTCTGCAATAACCACCCCGATCAGCTTGTCCGAGGGTATATCCATCACGGTGGAGAAGGCATGGTTTGCCAACACAATATAGCCTTGGTTATCGATGACCAGCAGGCCCTCGGCCAGAGTATCCAACGCGTTGCGTACGCGTGTGGGCACAGCCTGTGAAGGATCTAAATGTCTGAGCATCCTACCCAGATAAAAATAAAACATAATGAAACTGCTGACTGCAATAAAGGCTACCAGCTGCACACGCGCATCCCGGAAAAATCCCCTAAAGCCACCGCCTTGTAAATCTTTGAAGCGTAGTTCGACAGCACCCCAGTCTTTATTGCCCGACCAGATAGGCACCACCATTTGTGAATCAATGGAATAATCACCGGGCAAATCTTTCCAGTGTGTTTGGTGATCACCGAGGGTAACCAGGCGTTCACCGCCGTGCTTGCTAATGGATACAGATAAAATATCCGGATTTCGTTTGACCACCATATCCAGCATAGCCTTGAGGCCTGCACGGTCTCCCTGCTCCAGCTGGAACGAGCTGTTTATCGCCAGCGTTTCAGCCAGTGCGACCCGTCCTTCGCGTATCGCACCATCCCGATCCGGCACCAGGCCAAGGTAAATTGCAGCCAACAACAGACTGATCACCAGAAAAGCCTCCCCCAGTGCTACATGGAACTTGGCAGTCACCCCCTTTTTCATTGAGTATCCTTTTCCTCAACCAATGCTTGGTCAGATTCAGTGCGCACTTGTGCGATGCGTTTTTCCTCGGCCTTTTTACTGCCATCCCGGATCAGCGATTCCAGTGTCTCAGTATCTTCATCGGCGTTTCGGCCACGACCATTAAGTGTCGCCAGGATCGGAAATGGGTCAATAAAGCGCCAAGCCGGCAATGATGAGAGGACACTGCTGAGCAAAACGCCACCGCGCACCAGCCAAACGATATAACCCACTGATAATCCAGTAGTCAGCACCATGCTGGAACCGGCGATCTTCTGTTCCAGTAGCACCGTTTTCAGGGCATCTTCACGCAGCTCGTCGAGTTGCTCCAGAAACTCAGATGAACCGGCAGAGGCGTTAAACGCCTCCATCACCATTCGCACTGCCTCAAAATGGGTATTCAGTTTGGGGGCTTCGAGCTTGTCCAGCAGGGTGTTCATGAACTTCTCTGTCTTGGTAACCGCTTCTATAGCCAGATTCGGCTTTTCCGGTTTATCTACAGATGGATGCTGTAGAATCTGTGGTACAGCTTCACCGGCTACTGATACTGGCGGCGGTACATTACTACCGCCCAATACTGTTTCTGGTGTTGCAAGTTGTAGCTCTTCAATTGGCGCGCTAGCCTCGTTTTCGGTAGCTGGCAATCGTTCTTCCATGCCTACGGCTTCAACTGTTTCTGTTGATTCTACTGCTTGTTGAGCGCCTCCACTACCCGGCGAGAAAATAGTTTCCTCAATATCGAACACCGTAATAGTCAGGGATTCATCGTGACTCAGACCTCCACTGTCGGTGATGCGGACGATAACTTCATAGGTTGGCTGCTGACGCTCACTTAAGACACCATCATTGATCGTCAGTAAGTTGTTATTAACACCGGTAATTGAGAATTTTGCAGCATCCGTCCCACCAACAATGGTAAAGCTCGCGGCATCACTCTGATCTACATCACTAGCCGACAAGGCGCCCACATTCACTCCACCGGTACTGTCGGTATCACCCGGCAGACTGCTGTTGGAAAGATTAGCCGCAGTTGGTGCGTCATTTACCGGATTAACCGTCACGTTAAATGTTGATTCCACAAATTTGCCGGCAGTATCTGTAGCTCGCACGGTAAGATCGGCCGCACCGTTCTGGTTTGCTGTGTATCCCAGCTGCAGGGTTCCTGCAGTAGTATCAATTGCTGTTGTAGAAAACAGGCTCGTATTAGTATTGTTGACAAGTGTATAGGTCAGTGCAGTATCGGCATCTTCCTGGTCTGCAAAGGCAGCGAACAGATCGATAACAACCGGCAGTGCGTCTTCGTTGACCGCGATATCGGCAATACCACTGGTAACAGGCGCATCATTGACCGGTATAACATTCAACGCAATGGTGCCATTGACAGCCGACGTCCCGTTTTCTCCACCATCGGCAAGACTGACAGCAATGCTGGTGTTCTGGTCGTTATTGGCGACGGGCATAAAGATGATATTGGCCAGCGCGATATTGACGTTGGCCACCGAATCGGTGATTGACCAGATACCGGTGCTGTTGTTGTAGGCCGCGGCGCCACTAACACTCAGACTGCCATAGGCGGGATCCGCTAGCGTCAAAGTAGCCGTTACGGTTTCGCCCGTGTCAACATCGCTGATCACAATGTCATCGAGATTGACCATCAAAGCGTCTTCGAGATAATTCTTTGTCTGGTTCAGATTGGTGGCCGTCAGCTGATCATTGATCGGTGTAACAGCCAAGTTGATCACCCCGTCAGCAGGTCCGGCGCCTGTGGCATCCTGGATATGTGTGGCGATGCTGGTATTCAGGTCATTATTCACGGTTGGAATGAAAGCGACACTGGCCAGGGCTGCATTGACATTGGCGACGCTGTCGGTAATCGTCCAGACACCACTGGTACCGTTATAACTGGCGAGGCCGCTGGTTGATAAACTGCCGTACGCTGGGTTTGCCAGCGTCAGTGTAGCCGTGATCTGCTCGCCGGCATCGGTATCAGTGACTACAATATCATTCAGCGCCACGCTCGCGGCATCTTCCGTATAACCCAGCGTC